>VMSP01000124.1 GCA_013792135.1 Desulfocapsa sp.
AAAGCAAGGGGGCACGGAATGTTGCCCAGGCAATGCGTAAGCTGTCATTTAACGTGGGCTCTGTTCTTGGCTGCCTGAATATTACCGGAAAGAATCACAGCCCTTCAATGCATGTAGGGTTAGCATAAATTTACCGTGATCGAAAGATACTCGTCTCGTCCTGTGTTCTGGCGCCGAAGTCGACTATGCACTCCGTGACTCCTCTCTGTATTGCCTCATCGCCGCTTACTTACCATCACGGTATCAACTTGAATGTTATTTTTAGAAAAATATATAAAGTATGTACAAAGTTAACATGCCTCTTTTAACGTTTGACGGTTGTTCCTGCCAGCAAATTCCTTGATATAGATATCTTGTTGCGGGTAAGGGATGGAGATCTTGTGTTCGGTAAAGGCATTGTAGATCTCTTTGAGAAGGTTGTGTGTTGTAATACCCTTCAGGCTAGGTTCATCGACCCAGCATAGAAGTTCGAAATCCACCGATGAGGAGCCGAAACTGCGCAGGCGGACACGGGCAGCCGGTTCCTTGATTACTGCTTTGTTTGCTGCCGCCACCGTCAGCAGAACCTCCTCGACCTGATCAAGCACACTGCCATAGGCCACACCCACAGGCACCCGAATCCGGAAACGGGGGAAGGGGGCACTCTCGTTGACAATCTTGGAATTTGCCAGAATGGAGTTGGGTATGGTGATGAGTACGTCATCTCTGGTCTTGATACGGGTTGAACGAATGCCTATCTCCATCACCTCGCCGCGTTCGGAATTGTCGAGAATTATATAATCGCCAACGGTACAGGTTTTATCGGCAAAGATGGAGATGCCCCCAAAAAAGTTAGACAGGGTATCCTTAGCGGCAAGGGCCACGGCGATACCGGCAATACCGGCAGAGGCGAAGAGGGGGGCCATGTTGACATGCCAAATGGAAAGAAGCCAGAGCAGGCTCATGATGATTATGATCACCCGAAACACATTCTTGAGCAGCATGAAGAGATCCTGGCCTATTTTACCCCGCGAGATGGTGTCATGCATATTGCTTTCCACAACCAGGCTAAAAAATTTCAAGATAGCGGTTATCCAGAATAAGAGAATAATGGTCTTGGCTGTGGCGGGCAGGACTTTCTCCCAGGGCGGTATCAGATCGGGCGGCATGGTCAGGGCATGCAGAACCCCGACAAAGAAGACCGTCACCAGCAGTGGAGCATGGAGTATGGGAACAATCTTGTCATCCAAGGTAAATTTGGTCTTGGCGGTGATTTTGACAAGAAATCTGATCACTACAATATCGGCCAGCTTGGCCAACAGGGCATAGACCAGAATTACCACCAGACGATGCATGATTGGTATTGTATATAATTCTTTCAGATACTCGACCACCTCTTTTACATCCATTTATTATCCTTTCCAGAGTCTAAAAATTCAATCTACATATTGCGGGCGCTATATCAGACAAAAAAGACTGCAATCTGTTGGGATTGGTCTCTGTCTGAGGGCAGCCGGTTTAAGAACTGTAGCCACGTTGTCAGCCAAGATATAAACGATTATTTTTTTGCTCTTACCATTTAGTCGAATGGTTTTTCAATATTTTTCAGAAATCCGGGGAGCCACCTCGGGCTGCCAACCGCCACCCATGGCCTTGAACAGGGCGACCAGATTGGTGGAGACGTTGAGGCTGGACTGGGCAAGATTATCCTCGGCAGCATAGAGGGAGCGCTGGGCGATCAGCACGGCGAGAAAATTGTTCTCACCTGCGGTATAGAGGGAGGTTGCGAGATCCACTGCGGTGCGGTTGGCTGCTACCGCCAGGATCAGAGTCTGGCGATGCTCCTCCTCCTTGGTCGAGGCGATTAGGGCGTTTTCCACCTCCAGCAGGGCAGCCAGCACGGTCTGTTCATAGGCCAGGAGTTCCTCTTCCTGGACGGCCTTGTTCAGTTCGAGATTGGAACGGTTGCGGCCCATGTCAAAGAGCGGCCAGTTGAGTGTGGGGCCAAGGGACCAGAAGCTGCTGCCCCGTTTGAAGGTGGAACTGAAGGTGCTGTTCTGGAGACCAAGGGCTCCGGATATGGTGAATTTGGGAAAGAGATCGGCCTTGGCCATGCCTATCCTGGCGGTGGCGGCATGGATCTTCGCTTCCGCCATGCGGATGTCCGGCCGCCGGAGGAGCAAGCCCGAGGGCACTCCCAGGGGCACCGTGGCCAGGGCGGTTGGCAGGGCGGCCTCCGGAGTCAGTTCTGCCAGCAGGGTGGAAGGTTCTCCGCCCAGCAGCAGGCTGAGGCCGTAGGTCGTTTGCCGGATCTGTGCCTCAAACAGCGGGATCTGTCCGGCCGTGGTGGCGACGAGCGCCTCCGCCTGCACCACATCGAGTTTGCCGACAAATCCTGCTCCAAAGCGCTGGCGGGTCAGTCCGGTACTGTGTTCCTGGGCCATCAGATTCTGGCGGGCAATGGCGAGACGCTGCTGGAGGGAACGCAGGGTCAGATAGTTGCTGGCCACTTCGGCGCTCAGACTCACCAGCAGATCGCGGCGGCCTTCCACGGCCGTGTCAAGATCCGCGCCTGCCGCTTCGACTCCGCGCCGCACCCCGCCGAAGAGGTCCATCTCCCAACCGGCATCGAAGCCCATCATATAGAGGTCGGTGGTTATGGACTCGCCGCTGTTCCCGGATCTCGCTGTCTGGCTGCGCCGGTAAGAGGTACTGGTCTCCACCGTCGGGCCAAGGTTTGCCCCAGCTATGCCCATGGCGGCTCGGGCCTGACGGATCCGGCTTCCAGCCATTCGCAGGTCCAGATTGGCTTGCATTGCCCGTTCAATCAGGGAGGTGAGCGTTGGATCGTTGAAGATCTTCCACCACTGGGCCAGCTCCTGTTCGGCCGCGGCCATGGTCTGGGGGGCTCTTGGGGCCTGGCCCAGCCACTGGGAGGAAACCTTGGCCTCAGGACGTTGGAAATCAGGGCCCAGCATGCAGCTGCTCAAGAGGGGCAGGCAAAGGCAGAGGGCCAGACAGGTCCGGCAGGGGGTACGGTGCAGGCGAGGGATCATGGATTTCCTTGCTCCTTGGAAAAATGGGCTGAAAGGCCGATCCGGTTGTATTTATTCATAGCGCAGGGCCTCAATGGGGTCGAGGCGTGAGGCTTTCCAGGCCGGGTAGAAGCCGAAGATGATCCCCACCCCGGCCGAGACCAGTACCGCAGTGGCAATGGCCGCAAACGAGGTCTCCACCGGCCAGCCGAGCAGGAGCCGTACGAGTTGGGAGCCGCCATGGCCAAGGACGATGCCCATGGCCCCGCCAGTGAGGCAGAGGACCACAGCCTCCACGAGAAACTGGCGAAGGATGTCGCGGCCCCGAGCCCCGACGGCCATGCGTAGACCGATCTCCCGGGTACGTTCGGTGACGGACACGAGCATGATGTTCATGATTCCCACCCCGCCCACTACCAGTGAGATCATGGCCACGGCCAGCAGCAGATTGGTCATAAGTGTAGTGGTGGTGGAGAGGGTAGCGGTGAGTTCGGCCATGTCCCGGATGTTGAAGTCCTCCGCTTCTTCGGTGCGGATGCGGTGTCGTTCCCGGAGCACCTCGGAGATCTGTCTAATGGCCAGAGGTATCTCCAGAGAACTGTTGGCTGCAGCCATGATCCAGTCGATATTGGCGAAGCGTACCGGCATAGGGTTGTTGGCCTGCTGGACGTTGGAGCGTTCGGGGTAGAGGCTGGACTGGGCTGCCGGGTAGAGATTAGACAGAGTATTCACCGTATCGGAGGAGGCAGCGGTGCTCTGGTTGGCGGTGGCGAGGCTGGTGCCGGTAACCCGGTATTTTATGGTGGTCCAGGGGGCGAGAATGACATCATCCTGATCATGGCCCATCATGTTGGCACCCTTGGGGGAGAGTACTCCGATCACCCGAAAGGAGATGTTTTGGATGCGGATATCCTTGCCCACGGGTGAGACGCCTTCGAACAGCTCCCGGACCAATGTCTGGCCTAGGATGCAGACCCGGTTACTATTGAGTACATCGCGGTCGGTGAAGGGCTCACCCTCGGCCAGAGTGTTCCAGTCCTGCACATCAAGATAGGCGGGGGTGGTGCCGTAGATGGCGTTGGGTACCCAGTTGCGGTTAGCGTAGACCACCTGAGCCCGGGTCCTGACCATGGGTGCACCATTGCGGATGGCCGGGCATTCCCGCAGGATAGCCTGGCAGTCTTCCGGAGTCAGGGTGGTGCTGGTTCCCGCCCCGTATGAGACCCCGCCGCTTGAGGCGGTACCGGGCCGAATCACCAGGACATTGGCCCCCATGCTGGCGATGGATTTTTTGAGGGCCGTCGAGGCGCCGGTGCCGATCTCCATCATGGCGATGACTGCACCCACCCCGATGACAATCCCAAGGGTGGTGAGCATGGCCCGCATGGGATTACGGCGCAGGGCCTTAAGGGCGATGCCGGCGGTGGTGTAGATCCTCATTGTGCATCTCCCGGGGTTAGGGGAGTTGGTCCGTCAGCGGCGGCGTTGTCCTGAATCAGCCCGTCTTCGATGCGGATTATCTGTTTGGCGTGCCCGGCCACCTTTGGGTCGTGGGTCACCATGATAATGGTGATGCCTTCTTCGGCATTGAGTTGCTCGAACATCTGGAGCACTTCTTCGCTGGTCCGGGAATCCAGGTTGCCGGTCGGCTCGTCGGCAAAGAGAACGGGTGGATGATTGATCAGAGCCCTGGCGATGGCAACCCGCTGCTGCTGCCCGCCGGAGAGCTGCGAGGGGTAATGGTCCAGCCGATCGCCTAGTCCCACCCGGCCCAGCATCTCGGCGGCTCGTTTTCTGGCCTCAGAGCTGCTCAGGTTCTCAGTGGAGTAGGAGAGCGGCATGGCCACGTTCTCGATGGCGCTGGTTCTGGCCAGTAGGTTGAAGCTCTGGAAGACGAAGCCGAGCTTGCGGTTGCGGAGCAGAGCCCGCTCGTCGGCGCTGAGCTGGGAAATTTCCTGGCCCTCCAGCCAGTACTCACCGGCGGTCGGTCGGTCCAGACAGCCCAGGATGTTCATCAGAGTAGATTTTCCGGAGCCGGACGAGCCGGTGAGCGCAATCAGCTCTCCCTGCCGGATGGCCAGGGAGATGCCTTTCAGCACGGGCACGGAAATATCACCCATCTGGTAGGTCTTTTCTATGCCGTGTAGGGTTATGAGTTCCATGGATTCCTTACTTGGTGCTGGAGGTGGAACTTTTTTTGTTGCGGTGCAGGTTCGGGAGGAAGGGGTTCCCACCCTCGTTCTTGCCATTGTCGGAGTTCGGCAGGCTGATGCCGGTGATCACCTGCATTCCCTCGTGCAGATCCGCGCTCTCTACCACGGTGCTGGTCCCGTCGGTGGCCCCGGTCAGGACCTCTATCCGGCGAGGTTGCTGATTCTCGTCAACCACCCACAGGCCCCCGTTGCTCTTTCCTTTCTCGGCGGTCTGGCTTGTGGCGGGTGACCTTTCTCTGGATCCCTCCTCGGCGGGTGGACTCCAGCGCAGGGCCGCATTGGGTGCCTGTAGAACATTCGTGAGCTGTTGCAGCTGAAACTGGACATTGGCGGTAAGATACGGCAGGAGGCGGCCGTCACTGTTGTTGGTGGTAATCTCCACCGTGTAGGTAACCACGTTCTGGGTCATGGAGGCGTTGAGTCGAACCTTGCCCACCTCACCCCGGAAGGTCTCGCCGGGGAAGGCATCTACAGTGAAGGTCACCGGCAGGCCGGGGTGAATCTTGCCGATATCCGCCTCGTTCACCGCTACCCACACCTGGATGCGGGTGAGATCCTTGGCCAGCAGGAAGAGGCTGGGGGCGTTGAGGCTCGCCACCACGGTCTGGCCGGTGTTGACCCTTCGATCGATGATGATGCCCTTGACCGGCGAGGTGATGATGCAGTAGCCGAGGTTGCGCTGAGCACGTTTAAGGGCCGCCTTGGCCTGCTGGATAGCTGCCTCGCTCACCGCCACCTGGGCCAGTGCTGTTTTGTGTGCCGATTCGTAACCCTCGTAGCTCGATTGTGCCAGGGCCTGGGAGGGGCCGAGTAGTTGGGCTCGCTTCCAGTTCTGCTGCGCCTGACTCAACTCAGCATTGGACCGCTGCAGGCCGGCCTTGCTTGACAGCAACTGGGCCTCGGCCTGGGCCACGTCGGAGGCGTAGAGCGAGTCGTCGATCCGGGCCAGCACAGTACCTGCCTTAACCACAGAGCCGTAGTCCACGGTTTTACCCTTGGCGTCCAGGCCAAAGGAGATGATCCGTCCGGCTACTTGGGCACCGACATCAATGACTTCTTCCGGTTCCACGGTGCCGGTGGCGCTGATGGAAACCAGCAGATCACCGCGCGAGATCTCGGCGGTCCGGTAGGCAGTGTCATTCCCTTGGCGGCGGGTAAACTGCCAGACTGCCAGGCTGCCGAGGAGAAACACGGCGATAAGGAGAATAAAGAAATTCTTTCCGGGGTGTTTCATAATTTCATCTTGTTGTCTGATTGTTGGGCCTGCCGGTCACGAAGTGCACGGATGACGGTCTATGTGGTTTATGGATAGCGTATAAAAAGAGGATCGCCCGAGGATCGAGTCAGGGATCGGATTGATAAGACGCTCCGCCGAAGGTATCTCTATCAAGCTCACTCTCTTTGGGCAAGCATGCCAAGCGGGGCAAATTTCTCTGGATGGTGTTTGTATGATCTCTGGCATGAGCAACCCTGCTGTACCAGCTTCTGCTTTTAATTACAGGGTCGGTCAACGTATTCGGAATAGAGGTAACGCCCGTACTCGTCATAATAATTGTAGGTGTCACGACAAATTCTCTGGGGCGGTGCTGGCGGTGCAACGTATGGCTGCGATAAAGCCATCACTCCCAAAGCTGCACCGAAGATTGCCAGGGGCACAATCCAGTCATTGTGATGATGATACGATGAGTCTTGGGGGTAATACCCACGGTGTCTTACTCCTGAAGAGGGTGGCGGGTAAGAATGAGGTCCATATGATCGGTTCCCATATCTTGTCGGTTGATCATAATGACCAGTAAGGCCGATAGTTGGACAGAGCAGTAGTATAAGGGCGAAAGCAATCCTTTTTTTCATGACCGTTCTCCTTTAACCGTTGAGTTTTCAATTCCATAAAATAGGATTTATATTAACACTTTTCTGAGATAATGTCACAATAAACTTTTTTTCTGTTGGTCGGGGGAAAATTATTTTGTTCTTTGTCTTTCAATAGATAGATACTTGTGAGGAAACATCTGGGAAAGGTTTTTACATGCATGTTTTGTTATCGACCAAGTACGCGAGCTCGAAGCTCATGCTATTTTGCAAGACTTCGATGGAGTAAATTTAAAGGAATCAACTCTCTGAAGGAACCATTCGTTTGAACGGAAAGACAATGATGAATTTTTACTGGCAACATAGTGGGGGTGAAACTTTCCTTGACAGGGAAAGGGAGAAGTCATAAGATTTTTCTATGAAAGGGCTATGTTGTTATAGTCTCTTTCTATATGTTTTTTTCTTCCATATTTCTTCTTTAGAGGAGGTTTACATGGCAAACCATGATCTTAAAAGGCTCTTGGCCGGTATTGGTGTGGCTGGCCTGATTAGCGCTGGCGGTATTTCTCTGCCGGGCGCGCATGCTGCGGGGAGCGGCTGAGGCGCAAGCAAAGACAGCGCAGGTGGCGCTGAACAAGTAGTAAAACCAGCAGGCAGCGGCTGAAGTGGCAGTAAGGACAGCGCCGTGAGCGCTGCAACAGAACAGGTTGAAGAAAAAGCACAAGTTGAAGCAGGTACAGAGGTAGTTGACAAAGCTGTTGATGAGACAAAAGCTGCTGTTGATGAGACAAAGAAGATAAAACCTAAAAAAGCTGCCATTGAAGGTTGTTAACTGTATAGTTGGCAAAATATCAATTCAGTAATTGATATGAATTGTTAATGAGTAATGTATGTTCAATAAAGCTGGTGCCCGAATGAGGTGCCGGCTTTATTTATTTTATCTGAACTCTGCAGGAAACCATGCCCTTGATCTCTTCCAAACTTCCATCTCTGAATACTCTCTATCCGATCACCAGTCGTTTTCTTTCCCACGACCCTGGATTTGATACACATCACGATCTTTCTGGCTTTATACGGGCCAGACCGGAAAGCTATCCTGAATTTCCATTTCTTGCTGATCTGGCAGCCTTAGAATATGCGCACTATAGTGTTTCTATGATAGAAGGGCAGGACGCTGGTATGGTGCAGGAACGGATTGTGAACCCGGTACTGGAGCTTGTGCCTGTCCATTGGCAGCATTTACTCTCATTTCTTGATGATCAGACCATTGTCCCGGAGATAGGTGACTCGTGGGTTCTGGTTTTCAAAAGGCCGGGAACGGAGATTGTGCAGACGATTACCGCATCAGGTCATGACCTCTTGGCTCTGAAAATTGTGAGTGAAGAGATAGGGTCTCGGGAGGCAGCCAATCTGGCTGGTATCACCGTAGGTGCTATTGATGATATCCTGGCTGCCGCAGTCCAGCGTGGCCTGTTGCTTTCCCCTGGTTCTCTTCTCGTCCGTCCGGATTCTTTTCCTCGTGGCAAGAATATTGATCCACGCTATTTTTCAGCCCCTACTTTTACCTTGCAGTGGCATATCACTCAGGTCTGCGATCTGCACTGTCGTCACTGTTATGATCGCAGTGATCGTAAGGATATGGAGTTATCCCAAGGGATCAGGGTCCTTGATGATTTGTATGATTTCTGCCGAACTCATCATGTCTTCACGCAGGTAAGCTTTACCGGTGGTAATCCTTTACTCTATCCTCATTTTAATACACTGTATAAGGAGGCGGCTGATCGTGGTTTTATGACCGCAATCCTCGGGAATCCCATGCCGCGCAAACGGATGGAAGAGATTCTGGCCCTGCAGCAACCTGAATTCTATCAGGTAAGTCTTGAGGGGATGCGTGTGCAGAATGATTATATCCGTGGCGCGGGACATTTTGATCGGACGCTTGATTTTCTTGACCTTTTAAAGGAACTTGGAATATATTCCATGGTCATGTTGACCTTGACCCGGGCGAACATTGATGAGGTTCTGGAATTGGCCGAATTACTGCGGGGGAGAGTGGATCTATTTACCTTTAATCGCCTGGCCATGGTTGGTGAGGGAGCGGAACTGGCCTCGGTTACTCCAGATGTATTGCCCGGATTTTTGCAGGAATATCTGCAGGCTGCGGCAAAGAATCCCTCCATGGGTGTAAAAGACAATCTGTTTAATCTGTTGCGCCATGAACAGGCCATTCCGTATCGTGGAGGTTGTGCCGGGTATGGTTGTGGTGCGGGGTTTAATTTCGTTTCGCTTCTGTCTGATGGTGAGGTCCATGCCTGTCGCAAGTTGCCCTCGCTGATTGGTAATATGTACCAGCAACCTTTAGGAGAAATCTATCATGGTTTGGTAGCTGAGCAGTATCGTCAGGGCTCTGCTGCCTGTCAGGATTGTGAAATCCGGCCTGTCTGTGGGGGATGTCTGGCGGTGGCTTATGGATATGGTCGTGATATCTTCCGTGATGTTGATCCGTATTGTGGGAAGGTTACGGAAAGAAAAAAATAAAATTGTATAGTGAAATCTGAACAAGGAGCGGAGGCAAATGCGGCATAGAGATCCTGAGTTGAAGTATTGTCCAGTTTGTGATGAAGAATATCGGGCTGATATCAAGATGTGTGTTGTATGTGCGGTAGAGTTGATTCCGGGCCACGAAAAGATTGCAGAGGAAACAGTTCTCCAGCAGAAGAAGGTGGTTCGGTCTATGGAATTGTCAGCGAATGATGATCTGGTGAATATTCGCAAAGGGCCATTGCTGGAGATGAAAAACTTGCAGCATATCCTGGCCAAAGAGCATATCCCCGCCTTGATTGTCGGCGAAAAGACAGGAGGTTGTGGCAAAGGATGCTGTGGAACGGAATTATATCTGCAGATCAGAAGAGAAGATGGTGAGGTGGCCATGGAGGCGTTGGCCAAAGAATTTAAAAGAACTACTGCCCTGGACCATCATGATTTGAGCCATATCCGCTCCGTGTATGATCCCGGCGCTGGTCAAACGGTGTGTCCGGCTTGTGGCTTTAGTTTTGCCCCAACCACCACCACCTGCCCGGATTGCGGGCTCTGTTTTGGATGAAGGATATTGTTCTTTGGAAGGGGGGAGGGCTGATGTGCTGTAGAGCATGCAAACTTTTTATTCGTCTATTCCTGAATCCGGCCATAGGTTGTGAGTTAATTCCACCAAGGCTTGCTGCTGGTTGCTGTTGAGCGGACAGAACGGGGAATTATCGAAGGTTGTATCCCTGTTTTCGACAATCAGCACCATTGCATCTTCACTCAAGGTGTGAGAATGCCAAGCCTTTTTTTTGACGTTATAGACGGTGTGTGGAATCATATCCTGTCCATGAATGGTGGTGATGGTTTGATCCCCTTGGCCTAAAAACAGGATACAGCGGCCCCGCAGCAGGACAAAAACTTCGTCGGTTTCATTGTGACGCTGGAGGACCGTGATATTTGCAGCTTGTAACTCATTGCTGAAATTGAGGATGGCTACCCGCCAATTGGCATAATCAATGACTGGTTTGTAGCCAGCCAGGCTATGATCACGTATCTCCAGTAAGGTCTCGCTGATCTTCATTGGTGCCTGTCCTTCCCCGTACATTAACAGAATACGAAAGTGATAATCAGAAAGTAAATGATCTCTGATTTTGTCAACCAGAGGGGACTAAAACAATTTCTAATCCCTTGTTAATAACAATATTTTCTAACTCTGACATTTTATTCTCAAAGGAAAAAGCACACCTCGTTCTCCTTATTATAGGCATTAGCCCGAAACTTGCTTTTTCTCTGTGTCTCTGCTACATTGTTGTTTGAGTATGTGTTAACCGGTTTAGGAATTGAATTGTGGTCTATTCTTTAAAGTTTTACCATATGCTCAGATCCGCATTTCCCGGTAATCGATAAACTGCCAGCGTGCCGAAACAGAATAGCTTGAAGTATTAGTTTTTTGCCCTTTTTTCCGTATCTTCCCCCTGTTGACCTGGCAATAACCCGTTGAAGAGTTTATGCTCTTCTTGAATAATAGAATTATAGGTACACGATGTCAGAAAAACATGCAATATTGACCATTAAAGACCAGACGTATCAGCTGCCACTTATCGAAGGTTCTGAAGGCGATAAGGCCATGGATATTCGTACTTTGCTCAAAGATACCGGGTACATCACCCTTGATTCCGGCTATATGAATACTGGATCGTGCAAGTCCGCCATCACTTTTGTTGATGGACAAAAGGGAATCCTTAATTACCGTGGCTATGCCATTAATGAACTTGCCGAACGTTGCTCTTTTGTAGAAGTAGTATATCTTCTTCTCATCGGAGAGCTTCCTACCCAGGAACAATTGAAAAATTTCCGCGAGCTCATGGCCCAGCATGCCCTGATCCACGAGGACATGATCCATTTTTTTGATCATTTTCCTCCCAATGCCTCTCCCATGTCCATCCTCTCGACTATGGTCAATACCCTCTGTAACTTTTATCCGGAACTGACTGCTGATACCGATGATGCCCTGCTGTCTGTGGCCGCCAGGCTCATTTCCAAGGTCAGAACCATTGCGGCCTTTTCATACAAGAAATCAGTCGGCCACCCTTTGGTTTATCCTCGTTACGACCTCTCTTATTGTGGTAATTTCCTCAATATGATGTTTGATAAACCGGTGAGACCTTATGTCGTGAAACCTGAATTGGTCGCCACCCTCAATAAACTGCTTATCCTGCACGCTGACCATGAGCAGAACTGCTCAACATCTACTGTACGTCTGGTTGGTAGCGCAGGAGTAAACCTATATGCTTCAATTTCTGCGGGAATTAGTGCTCTTTGGGGACCTCTTCATGGCGGGGCTAATCAGGCGGTTATTAAAATGCTGGAAGCAATCCATCGCGACAATAATGATTTTGAAAAGTATATCAAAAAAGCTAAGGATCCCAACGATCCATTTCTTCTCTCCGGATTTGGTCACCGGGTCTATAAGACCTTTGATCCAAGAGCTACTATTATCAAAGAGGCCTGTGAACAGACTTTGCAGAGCTTGAATGTGGATGATCCCCTTTTGGAAATCGCTGAGAAATTGGAGGAAATTGCCAGGAATGACGATTACTTCATCAAAAGAAATCTTTATCCTAATGTGGATTTTTACTCAGGTATTATCTATCGTGCCATGGGTATCCCCACCGATATGTTTACTGTAATGTTTGCCATGGGTAGACTTCCAGGCTGGATTGCTCACTGGCAGGAGATGATGCAGGATACCAAGGATCGAAAAATAGGAAGGCCCAGACAGATTTATACCGGTCCGAAAAAACGTAACTTTGTTCCTTTCGATGAACGAGGTTAATGCTCTTAATCTCCTCAAAACATCAACAGCCTGTTCCAGGTTCTGGTACAGGCTGTTGATGTTTTGAGGAGATCTGATTTTAACGGGCGCTTGATGTCTGATTTTAATCAGAGAGGAAATGTGATTTTTTACTTAATCTTGAGAAGATTTTCCACCTTCTTGACGCCTCTGATGGAGTAGGCAATATCAGAGGCTCTTGTCTTTTGTTCACTATTGTTCACGGCACCAGTCAGGATAACGTCACCTTCAAAGGTGGTGACAGAAATAGCAATGCCAGTCAAGACTTTCTCGGTGAGTAAGGATGTCTTGATTTGTGTTGTGATGGTGGCATCATCAACAACATCGCCAGGACTTCTTCCGGCAGGTGTGTAGCAGGCGCTGAAAAATACGGTGCAGCACACCATGAGTATAAGAAAAATAATGTGATTGAGCATTTTCGACATGATAGATAATTCTCCGAATTATGCTGATTTTATTATTGAGGTAGATTCGGATAAAATGACAAGTACATGTCACGTAAATTTACTTGAACTATCCTTAATGACCTCGTAAAAATATATAATACCAGTTGAAACTGGATTCCTGTCTTTCAGTAACTGATGAAAATCACTACAGTTACATTGTGTCTCATTGTTACTTTTTATGGCAAAGAGTGCAATATACAGCCATATTGCTGTTGTCATGGTTCAATAGATTTTGCGTATTGCCGGCATGAGGATTATGGCAGCCGGCGCAAGTGAACTCCCGATCCGGCTTAAGTGGATTTTTGACTCCTCGTACCGGGTGCCCTTTGCCGTGAAATCCTGCAATGACATGGGCGCCTGATGCCTTGTCCTCGTGACAATTGATGCAGAGATTAGTGGTCTGCATCTTGAGGAGCCCATGCCATTCAGAGCCGTGTGGGTCGTGACAGAGGGTGCACTGGCCGACTGCGGTTGGACCGTGCATGACCTTTTTAGTTTTCCACTCTTTGACTTGAGAGTTATGGCAGGGATAACAAACCTTCTCGTCAGGCTTTGGCGTTGTGTACTTTCGCTCTCCATGCAGCACTTCATGGCAGGTGAAACAGGTTCCTTGCGCAGCTGGATTATGGACAAAAACTTTGTGGGTATATTTTGTTTTGTGGCAAGTGTAACATGGTGATTTTTCAGGTTTATCAGGACGAAGGCTGCTGAGGGTGGGTTCCATGTCATGGCATCCTGAGCAGCTCTTTTCATTATTGATAAAGTGAAAAAAGTATTGTTTAAAGTCGGTAGGGGGGACGCGAAATTTAGGAAAGAGGGCGGAGCGGAAGAAAATTTTTACTTCTTTTCGAGCCACAACCTGTCCCTGCTTCAGGCCAAGGAGATTAACCGTATTCATCCCCTTGCTCAAAGTGACCCCGAAGCAGGTGTTAGAGCTGTCGGGACGGACGGATATCTCCGTCGGCTCGTTTTCTCCCGTGACGACCTGTATACCATCGACAGCTTGTTTTTCCAAATGAAGGACAATACTGATCTCTTCGTTTTCCACAAAGGAGTTGTCAGGAGGAAATAGTACGGAAATTCCTGGTTCAGCCTGGCAGTCGATCGTGCAGAAAAGTACTATGGCCAGCGCCGTTAGGAGAATGTATTGATTCATTTTCTGTTCAGAAGTTGCTTGAGGGCATTTTTATAACTCGTTGCAGCCTGTTCTATGTCGTTTTTTTCCTCAAACATTTTTCCCCGGTATACATTAATCTGGTAGTCCATGGGGTTGAGTCCTTCCGCACTGGCAAAAAGTTCAGTGGCTTTTTTCATATCGCCCTCTTTGCCGGTCAGATAGCCGAGATAATAGTAGCTCGGCACGTAGGACTCGTCTGCCTTTATCGCTTTTTCAAGCATTGTCCTTGCATCGGCGATGGAACCTTCGTTTAGCAATAAAAGACCCATTTTGCTCAGGGCCGAAGCATTGTCGGGTTTGCGGGTAAGGGCTTGTTGGAACTGTTCCTTGGCTTTCCCAATATCGCCCTGCTCTTGGTAATAGCTTCCAAGGCTGAGATGTGACAAAATAAAATCCGGGTCGGCAGATATGGCTTTTTTGAACCACATTTCGGCGGTATGGGCCGTGCGTTCTGACTTAAGGGCTTTGGCTCCCATATTCCAAGCACGCACTGCCTTTTTGTCTGGCTGATACCCTGTTTTTTTCGCTACCTCGGCCGGGGGGGCCTTGCCCTCGATGGCTGCGGCAAGAAAGTGGATCATATCCCGAGCGCCTACCAGAGGAAAACCGGACATCTCAAATATGATTTTTCTATCTTTGTCCAGGATGACAGTGGTAGGTACGGCAATAATTCCGTAGTCATGAAACGTAATAAGGCCATGGTCGACCAGAGTGGGAAAGGATATTTGCAGGCGGTCGGTTGTTCCTTTAATATCCGTCAGAGCCTTGGCATCAATGGTTTGTCTTTCTACATTGATGCCGACAACAGAGAGCCCCTGATTTTTATATTTTTGGTGGAGTTTTTCCATCTGTTTGAGAGCCATTTCCGACTGCCTGCTCCATGATGCCCAAAAGAGGACCATGGTCAGTTTATCTCCTTTGAGCGTTGAAAATTTCTGTTTGGTTCCCCTGGAATCCTGAAGTGTTAAATCCGGACCTTCCGTACCTACCCCGAGACTTTGCAGGGCAGGGGAGGAAATGCTGCTCTGCAGCAGGGTGAAGGTCATTACAAGGATAATCAGGCATGTCTTTTGTCTGAACGGGAAATATGTTGTTATCTTCACAGGCACCTACCTTGTTTCTTTTTCGTATAAACTGATGCCCTGTTTGAAGTGGGCAAGGGCTCCTTTAATGTCACCAAGTTTTTCATAGATAAGGCCAAGTTCATAATGGGTCCGTACCGGATCAGGATTCAGCTTCAGCGCATCTGTCAAGATGGCTTCGGCTGCCTTGAGATCTCCGTTCTTCGAAAGGATAATCCCTTTCCCTGTTTTGGCGGCGCTGGAGCGCGGTTGCAGTTCCAGCGCCTTGTCAAAGGATGCCATTGCCTGTTGTAAGTCGCCCTTTTCCAGGAGAAGGTCGCCAAGAACAATATGCGCCTTGGCTTGCGAGGGGTTGTCAGTTATACACTGCCTGATGGCAGCAAGCCCCTCGTCCAGTTTTCCTTCATGGGCCAAAGTAGAGGCATTTTTCTCGCACGTGGCCGCATTGCTGGGTGCGGCATGCACCCAGCACGGACCAATTACAAGAGCGATAAACAATAAGAAATGCGGTTTGCTGTTCATCTGTTTTTTACCTTATTATCTCTGTCATATTTGAATTCCTGATGACAACCAGGCAAACATCCGCCGCCATTTTTAGCCTTAACAAACCCAACCGGCATTTGATAAGCCCCAAAGGGAACCGTGTCTGTGATGTGCTTCGGGTTATTAGTGGCATGAGTATCGTGGCAAGCATTGCAGGTACGACCTTTGGGTGTTTTGTTGACGTGTACAAAGTGAAGGTTTTGATCACCGTTGCGAAAGCCCGTCAAGGTGGTTGTCTTGGCATCTTTTACTAAGGTATCATTATGGCACGTGAAGCAGAGTGCAAAGTTTTTCGGGTCATACGGGGCATAGAACTTTTCCGAAAAATTGGCCCTGAGTATGCGCCGATTTTGTGATCCATGTGTGTTATGGCAGCCAGCACAGTCTTTCTTTAAAATGGGTCCGTGATGGCTTTTATTTTTCTCCAGCAGTATTTTCATATTCGCCACGGAGGTGCCGTCTGCATGTTTATACTCTTTGTCATGACAACTAAGACAGAGATCCATGGGCGCCTTGTCAAGCTGTTGAGGAAACGAGGAAGCGTGTGGGTTATGACAAGCCAGACAGCCCTTGTCTGATGTAAGGCCGCCGTGTTTTACCGTAACCTTTGCGATTTCATCTTTCTTGTCGGTATGACAGGTAAAACAGAGGTCCTGGGTACTCTCGGCCGGTAGATTGAATTTAAAGTTGCTGCTGTGGGGGCTGTGGCACTCAATACAACCATCCGCAACAGGGCCGTGAACGAATTCCTTGCCGGCAAACTCCTCCTGTTTGTCGGTGTGGCAGGAATAGCAGACATCGTTCCCTTTGGCCATCAGCAATTTGGGTGAGTCGGAAGAGTGGGGTGAATGGCAGACGCTGCAGCCGTCAGCAGCTACGGGTCCATGAACAAATTTGCCACCAGTGATTTTTTTATCGTGGCATCTTAAGCACAGAGCAGGGCCTGCACCTTTGAGTTGGAACTTATTGGCGGATTGGTGTGGATCGTGGCAACCTGTGCATTTTCCCTCTTTAACCGGTTTATGCACAACCGAACCGTTGTTTAATTTGTCATGGCACTCGTAACAAAGAGATTCAACACTTTTAATCGGTTGAAATATGTGCTGGTCCTTTTTATCCTGCTTATGGCAGAAGGAACAGTCGCCTGTGGCCACAGGCCCGTGGACAAACTTGTCTTTTCCCATGCCAGTGTGGCATTCAGAGGTAGCGCATGACTGTCCTGCCTTTATCGATACGTTGCTGGATTTATCCTTTGCAGCACATGCCTCCAGTGCAAAAAAACTTAAAATACAGATAAAAGGGCACACCTTTAGCCATGTTGACAATAGGTGTTTCTTCTTTCCTTTGTTTGTGTTCATACGTTTCCTCTCTCCTGTTTGTAGGGAAGTTACCTCTGTTATGCTCCTGTTAGAGGCATACATTGTCGTCTATATCTTACAAAATTAACAGATCATGCTACAATTCTTACTAACGATTAGCCTCAACCAAGCCCGCCAGTTTGAACCTCTTTGAGCTGGAACTGGTTGGCAGATTGGTGAGGATCGTGGCATTTTGTGCACTTGCCGTCTGTAACCGGCTTATGCACTCCTACGCTGGTATTTAATTTTTCATGACACTCGTAACAGAGTGCTTCAACATTTTTGATCGGCTGAAATGTGTGCCGGTCTTTTTTGTCCTGCCTATGGCAAAAGGAACAGTCGCTTGTGGCCACAGGACCATGGACAAATTTGTCTTTTCCCATTGTAGGGTGGCATTCGGAGGTTACACATGACTGGCCGGTTTTTATCGTCACGTTGCTTGATTTATCCTTTGCCGCATAAGCATCTAATGTAAAGCAACTTACAAGACAGATGAAAGGGAATAGCTTACGCCATGTTAACATTTTGTATTTTTTCTTTCCTTTGCCTTTGGTCAACGCTCCCTCACTGTTTATAGTAGGTGTTTCCTCTGGAATACCCCTATTAGAGATACGTTGTATTATCTGTGTTTTACAAGATTACCGAGCATTCATGCTGCAGTTGTCACTATCGATTACCACCACCACCAGTACCTGATGGAATATGATGAATGTGCCCGTGACATGTAAGCGAACAAGCAGGTGAAGTAGTAGTGGTTCCTGGAATAAATGTAGTAAAGTCGGTGACTTCGATTGAATTAAAGTTAATCAGGTTGGGGTAATTGGAGGAGCCGTGGGGGTCATGGCAGGTCGCACATGATACTACATCATTATTAATGCCCCCTAATGCAAGATGACCACCATGACTAAAAATCTTAGCCTGACCTCCGTTCTCTAACAAATCCCCCCCCTCAATAATTGCCTGATCATGGCACTTGTAGCAGAGCTCATGATCGAAGGCATTATATGCAGTCCCCACGTCTTGGGTTTTATAATTTGCCACAAGCAGGTGTGGATAGATTGAACCGTGCGGCCCCTGTGCCCCGACTGTGGGATTATCAGATCCATGGCAGTCGGTGCAGTACATATTACTGTTTGGGATTCTGTAGATAGCTTTCAGACTTGGTGTATAGGTGCTGCCTGTCTTCTGGATTACCGGATGAGAGGAACTGCTGATGTCGTTGTTGATGTAGTTGAATTCAAGCCGGGTGTCCAACTGATTGGAGTAGCGGACAATTTCAGGGACGTCTGTTACATTTTTGGTAGCAGCGGCATGGCACTTGAAACATATTTCGTAGAGATACTGGGCATTCTGGGTCATCACTCCATCGGCAGTAATCCCCTGCACGCCAATATTCTTTCCGGAAACGTAGGGTGCTACCGCCGTGGTATTCTTCACCTGGTGGGGGTTGTGGCAGTCTTCGCACTCTACATGGTCACCCTTTACGACTCCAGCGGGCCCAAAATCCTCGGCGGCATCGTGCACATCGGCGTAATTGCCGACGGAATGACGATACGACTTGGTAAGTTCGCTTGCAATATCGCTTGTTATTGCGACATTACCACTATGGCAGACAAGACAGTTATCCTCTTCATTGCTTTGTTTCAGCAACCGTTGATGCATGCCCGCGGTGTGGGGCCTATGGCAGTTACCACAACCGTTCTCTTTCACCGTGGTGTAAGTGCTATTTGGCCACGGGTCAGGGGCAGTGCCGTTCCATGTAAGATCAGAGGTGTCGTGGGTGCTTCCCTCCCAGTTGCTTTTGTTATGGCACTTGAGGCAGAGTGCCGAATATTGATTGGTCATCACCAGAAATTTCCCCAAGGCATCGTTATGAGGATCGTGACAGGCCGTGCACTGGAGTTGGCCGGTGCTATCAAGTTGAACTGATGATGTCAATGCCGAGGCATCAACAAGCTCAGTGTTTCCCGAAGTAATGCTGCTCTGATAGCTAAAGGAAACGGGATGGTCATCACTGAGGTCGGTTCCAAGCAAACTGCTCCGGCCAGCAAGAGTTAAGCTGAATGGTATCTCTGTCGGCCTGGAAAGGACTGCTCCCAGGGCGATGGTCCCGTCATGGCAGCTCAAGCAGAGTCTTGAGGCGCCGGTGGGCTGGCCAACAGTGGCGGACAGAGTGGTACTTTTATAGGGGGTGTAGGTGACTGGATCCCTCCGATTCCACAGATAGGGGATATCCTGGCGGGCATGGTGGGGAGTATGGCAGAAGATACACACCTCGCTTTCTCCTGTCGCCCTTATTTCATTCCCCCCGCTTGCGGAAAGATTATGCTTGCTGTCAAGAATGCTTTTCCCGTGGGCGACTGCTCCCTGGCCAAGCAGCATTGCGGTGATCAAGATTAAAGTGTTTACTCTTTTCTTCATGGCAGCGGCTTGCCCTCTTTGAGATACTGGAAGATTTGAACCCGTTTGTTATAGGAATCAGCGACATAGATTTTGTCATTCTGGTCAATCCATAACCCGGCCGGCATCCAGAACTCACCGTAGTCCTGGCCTGATCTGCCAAAGTCCATAAGCAGTTGCCCTGTTTTGTCAAAGATCTGGATGTTGTCAAAGAGGGCATCAGCCACATAAATGTTGCCGTCACTGTCGCTGGCGATACCGCGGGGCCGGGAAAAATGACCGGGACTGTCACCGGAGCTGCCAAATGTCCTCTGGAACTGTCCTTGGGCGGAAAAAATTTGAATTCGGAAGTTAAGGGCATCGGTAATAAGAAGGGTGCCATCGCCGGTAACAGCAATATTGGTGGGGTTATTGAATTGTCCGGTTTCCACTCCCTTGCTACCAAATGTTCCCTTCAATTGGTGGTTGTCGAGATCAAATCTGAAGACCTGAGCCAGTTTTGTATCGACCACGAGCAGTTCATTGTTTGTTTGATTGATAGCTATACCGGTTGGCCGTTGAAAGAGGCCCTCGCCAATGGTTATTGGCGAGATGTCATCGGCGCCGTTAAAGACCTTGATAATATTATCCTTGGAGTCTGTAACGTAAATTGGGCCGCTCTTATCAACAGCAATACCAATAGGAGAAGTCATGGGGAGGTCATCAGCAGGTAAAACGGAGAATTCCCCGGCTGTCGTATCAAAGAGCTGAACCCTGCGCAGATAGGTGTCCACGACATACATTCTGCCGGCTCTATCCACCGTCACTCCATAGGGTGCTACCAGGGTATCATCTTCCTTGCCGATAACAAAATTCCAGAAGCGCATCAAAGCCCCTGGGGTGATCTGGAAATCTTCCGGTTTGGAGATGCTGCTGATAAAACGGATTCTTGGTTTTTCTCCACCTGTGGGCCAAACCAGATCGACCGGTGGCACCACTGGTTCGATATTCGGGGACATACAGCCATAAAGCCCGAGAACAACAACGAGCAACAAGGATATGCGGCTGGCCCTGTGAGGGAAATGGTTTTTGCTCATTATTTTAATCAATATCTTTATCATAGGTCAAGCCTACCACATAAAGCGGATGATTTCAAAACGAGCCAGTTGTTCTGTTCGCTGATTGTCGGTCAGACTGTAATTTTGGTCGGTGAATTCATAGCTGAGGCGCGCCGTCCAGATGCGGTAGCGGAACTCAAGGCCTGCCTTGATGCCGTTATTTTCGGTTGCCTCAAAATCTCCCTGGCTGTTGTCATAATAGCCCTCGACACGAAGTTTACACCATCTGCTTAACAACCAGTCAAAGGAACTGACTCCGCCGTAAAAATCCCTGGTCTCATCATGGTCTTTATAATCGGTTTGACCAAAATAACCTGTCAGAGAAAAGTAAAACTGTCCCTGAGGCCTGTAGTACAGCGTTTCCCGTATTTCTCGCCGGGTATAGGATGAGGTGGATTGGCGGTTGTTGTCCTCGTAGCTGAGCGAGGTGTTTGACCAACCGATATCATAGCGGATATTGGCATTATGAACGGTGTCATCAACCAGGTTCTGCGGCGCCTGACCAGAGAGGATATCCTGGGTAACCCGCAGGAAATTGTAGGAAAAAAGCCAGTCATGCCAGAGGTCGAAATTGATTCCGTAGTTCTCCGTCAATAAGGCATCATCATATTCTGCATCTCGAAGGTAACGGTAGTTGACTGAAACGATTTGCCCATCTGATATCGCACCAAAAGGCAGTCGGCTTATCCGTACATAATCGTTGATTTTTTCAACTGTGTAATCAATGTTTACAATATAAACGATGGTCCCGGCACTGTTGGTGACAACAATGGAGTCAAGGTTGACGTTGTAATGATTCAGATAAATTTCTTCATTGAAGCCCAGACTATGGGTCTCATTGGTCACCAGGGCATCAGAAGAGGTGAATCCGCTCCGGTCAGTGTAGAGGTAGTCCCAGCCGGTATACAAGCCCAGCGTCGTCCAGGAAAGGGGACGTTTGTAGGAAAAATTAAGGAAGCCATCGTATGCGTTCTCGTTGCCGGTGGAGTAATTATTCTGATTTGCTCTGCTGCCGACATTGGTGGTCAGGTTTTCATAAAGCAGGTGCGTCAAACTGGCCTCAATATCTGTCATGTCGGAATTAAAATCACCTGATTCCTGCCGGTTGTGGGTAACTGAGTAATTAGACTGTAAATTTGGGCGATGGCGCCAGTTCAGGTGTTCTCTGAAATTGATATTTTGCGTATCATACCAGGTTGAGTCCTGGTTCCTGTAAGTCATGGACGAGTTCAAATTGATATTGTTGTCTTCAGTGATCTTATAGTTGTTGAACAGACTACTACTAAGGGTTTTTATTTGAGTCTCAAAATCATCGCTGTTTCTCTGGTCATCACTGTAGGTGGAGGTCAGCCAGGTATTGCTTGTTTCGGTCTGATGCCGGGATGACAGATTAAATTCATCGTGGATGTCTTGGGAGATATAGAAACCGGTCTGGTCGGTCTTATTGTGGGAATATCCAAAAGTGGTGGGCAGAACTTTATATTTGAGTTGTCCAGTGGCGCCATAGGAGTCGGTAATAGTTTCGGTGTTACCTGAAAAGGCTGCCCATACAGGTTCCTGCAGACGGTTGGCAAAGATGTTGAGTGTATAGGGCTTTGGCTCAAGAAAGGTCGCTGTCATGGAATAATCCGGTGTAAAGGCACTCGTCCGGGTTGTATCCCCTGGGCTCATTTCTTCTTTAGTCTGGGTCAATTCTGGTGCAATCATCAGCGTGTATTGCATAAGTGCAGGGTGGTAGACCCAACCTGCTGTTTTGATCTCTATTTGCTCTTTAAATTTATGGCTGGTGTCCGTGTCTGTTATACCGTTTGATGTTTGGGATTCATTTTGAAATTCGTATATGAGTTTCCCGCCCATGGTAGGCCGTTTGATAAAATAATATTGGCTTTGCTGTCCGTCTTTCGTCTGACTCGTCTTCCATTTACCAAGGAGTGCTGCGACCGCAGATGTCTCCCGGGCAACATCATCATCTGGCACTGATTGTTTTTCTTCAGCCTGAAGTTCTTCAGTACCGACAAAAAAAAGCGTCAATGATGCAAGGGCAAGCAGGCCTAACGGAAAAAAATTTAAGCAAGAGTCTGAAATTTTCATAAAAAGGTGGTGAGACAGCGAGCTTTGTTAATGTTTTTAAGTCATTGGAGAAGATATCTTCCAGATAAGCCGTCGTTCAAAAGCATCTGCTCATTCAATGTTATTAACGCAAAGTGGCCGTAATGAAATGGCTTAAGAGTATGTGTTATTTTTTAAGGCCCCTAAACATCTTCACCTGTCAGGTACCTGGTCTCCAGGGACGAGTACCACAGGCATCTTGATTTCTTTGTACTCTTTTGTCAAAATGTTTTTGTCGATACCCATATGCGGGTTGTGACAGGAGAGACACTCTTCCCCTTTTTGATGAACGGATGTTGCCAGGAACTTCCCTTCCTTGTGACAGGGGAGGCAGATGATGGACGGCGCCTGACGCAGGGTGTTCGCGATATTACTCTGGTGCGGATCGTGGCATGACAGACAGTCTCCCTTTGCTACGGTGTTGTGCAGCCACAGATTGTCGGCCATGGCCCGTCTTGGGGTTTTATCTTTATGGCATTGGATGCAGAGCTCATTTTTTGGAAGGGTCAATTTTCCAGGCATGCCGCCGCCTGTTTTGAAAACATGAGGTGATGATTTTTGAGCACCGGGAGTGCGGAATACACCTGTACTTTCATGACAGGGAGTGCATGTGCCTGCCACCCAAACCGGATGGGAAAACAGGGGCTTGGGGGCTGATGGAACTGGTTTTTTGGCAATATTGGCAGCAGGGGGAGGTGTCGCCGGCTCCTGGATCTCAGCAGCCGGCGCTGATTCCTCATTCAGGGGAGGAACACCGGTAAAGAAGAAGTTGAGTGCCTGGTGCCTGGTTTGCGGCTCGCATCCGGTCAGGGAGGCTGTCAATAAGATTAGCATAACTATCTGAGCTGAACCCCTGACCATTTTATTGTCCTTTTTGCCAATTCATAATACAATCTTTCGCTGAAGGACTATTTACCTGTCCAGTCACCAAAACCGTAGACATTGATTTTATTGGGCCCACTCAGATTGCAGACATAGATGAGATATTTCAGCTTGAAATACTTGTCGGCAAACTTATTGAAAAACTCAATGTTGTCATAATCGATATGGACCCCTGCCGGCAGGTACATATTGCCGGGACCGACTCCAGGGCCACCGAAAAATAAAAGCATCCTGGCTTTTTCGTCAAAAATCTGCGCATATTCAGAGGCAGCATCGACACTATACAGATGTCCTTCCCGGTCAATATCCAGCCCCTTGGGCCGGGCCATACCACCGACATGGTCGCCGTGAAAGCCAAAAACTCTGACGAACTTTCCCTCGGGATCGAATTGCTGGACCCTGAAATTAAAGGCGTCATTGACAAAGAGATTGCCTTGGTCGTCAACGGTGATATGGGTTGGTTTGTAGAGTTGTCCCTCTGCAGAGCCACCTTTACCAATATAGAGAAGTGGTTCTCCGGAATCTTTGTCGAGAACAACAATCTGATTTTTTTTTATGTCGCAGACAAAAATGCGGTTTTCGTGCACGGCAACATCGACAGGTTTCTCAAACAATTCTTTGTTGCCATAGGCTCGGACAAAGTTATTTTTGGCATCAAAGACCACGATCTGTTGTCGATTCATGTCGGCCACATACTTGACATTGTCCCGGCTGACCCAGATGCCGGCAGGGGTACGGAGAGTGCCGAGGCCTTTGTCGTCCAGCTTTTTGAAACTCTTTGCGGCCAAGTCAAAAATGAGGATCTTGTTAATCTCTCTGTCGGTAATATAGATGTTCCCTGGTGATGAGCTCACATCATAGGGTCGTCCTATGGTGGCGAAAGATACATTAGGTCCCAGGAGAAAGTTTTCCAGACCAGTTTGCTTGCTTCCCGTATCCTCTTCCGAGGAGAGGGTGGTGAGAAACTGCAGTCTGGGTTGTTCCGGCGGTTGAGGGTAGAAGACAGCTGGCGCTTTTTCTTCAACGTGTTGGGCGCAAGCACTGATAATGAAAAGACAGAGCAGAGTGTATATCAGCTGCTTGATGATAAAGAGTTGAGTTTTCGGCATGGTAGTTTTTGATGGTTCCGCTAAAAAAATATGCTAAAAATATTTTACCTGCAAAGCGGCTACAGTTTCAAAATTGAGCCCCGGCGAGGGGATGCCACTGTAACTGGACAGTTCCACCAATAAAGCAGTAAAATATTTTTGGTCGCATGTCATTAGTTTTTTTAAAAAAAGCCGCCCCATACATTGAAAATGTCTTAGGGTATGGGGCGGCGACAGCAGGCAGAGGGCGAATCAGGCCATGCTCTTATTTGGTGTGACAGTTAATACAAAGGGCCGATCCGAAATTGGTGCCATTGAGCAGTCCCGCTCCCAGAGCAGTATTATGTTTGTTATGGACATCATGGCAGGTCGCGCACTCCATCATGCCGGCAAACAATGGCAGTTTCTGTACTCCCACAGTTCCGTCAGCGGAGGGGGTCACAAGGCCGACGACTCCGCTACCGGTAAGGGTATCTCTAACGACAAGCTCGTTATTATAGAGGAACGAAACAGGATGGTCGTTGCCCAAGTTGTTCGTGCCGTCTCCGAGATTGGCGGCCCCGCTGATATAAGTAGTGCCTGGATGGTCGGTATAGGCGTCAAGCGCTACAGTACCGTCGTGACAGGAAAGACAGAACTTGGATAAAGAAGCGGGTTGACCCGGAATTGCAATATCAAAAGTTGGACTGTCGTACAGAGTATAGGACGCTGTAGTCGGATTATGATTCCACAGGAGGTCGCCTGTGAGGTTTT
The DNA here is from genome assembly GCA_013792135.1 of Desulfocapsa sp. Taxonomy (GTDB): domain Bacteria; phylum Desulfobacterota; class Desulfobulbia; order Desulfobulbales; family Desulfocapsaceae; genus UBA2270. The sequence goes on from VMSP01000124.1 coordinate 25,349, forward strand.
GATTGTTATGCGGGGCGTGACACGGCATGCAGATCTGACCATTAGCCCATGATGTTAGGTGGAAATCATGGGCTGACCCAGTGATGACTGCAGGAGCTGTCGAGCAGATACCTAGACCACCAATAAGTGTTAATGATGCAACCAGTAGTTTTTTCATTTCTCTTCCCCTTTCCCTGAATATTTTAAAATACTTCCATTGGCTGGACGTAAGGATCACCTCCGCAGTTCTTCAGCAAAGTCGAACAGAGGAGATAAAAATTTATTTTTTAATGCGTCCCTGAATATCCATTCTCCATGTACCTTTGTCACGCAACCCAGCCATGCGCCTTGCCAGCAACTAACCCTCTAAAATCACAACGACAACACAACAGTTTTCGCAGGCAAATGAAAAAAATCACAGACAAAACCTTAAACGGACCTTACTCTCTCCCTGCATTTCTTTTATTTAATAGTACTGTAGCCCTCATGAACAAAAAAGAGGGTTTTCCCTATTTCTGAGATGCTAAAAACCTCTGTTTTTTTTGTCAGGATGCAGAATCCGTCCTGACTGTGTACAGAGACGTTTGTGAGGCGGTTAAGAAAATCGTTAGTCACGTCTCGTCTAATTATAGTGCTGGATTTCGAATCTTCTCTACATATCCAGAAACCATTATAATCTATATTACTGCTGTCTCATAAAAGATCAATCATAAATGGCCTAGATGAACCTGTTTGACCGTCGCCCGTTCAACGAACGATTTAAATCTCCATGCAATCAACATGTGTTTTCTCCAAAGAAATTGATCTGGAAAAATTTATAAGTCAGCAGTGATCCCATTACCAGACTTGATAGCTTCACCTGACAGCCAAAGTGACATAGCGCTGGACAAAAAAAGCCGAACTGCCTCTTTGATATGGCAGCCCGGCTAATTCACTTCTGAATCCCGAGGCATTCCGTCCCTGCTTCACAACAGGTTTGGCTTTATTTCATATTGGTGAATGGAAAAATCTTGTCACATTCTTACTACACATTATGATATCTTTTTAATATATAAAGTTTTCTTACTAACAGCAATAAAAAATGAATTGAAATTCATTTTTTATTGCTGTTAGTACCGTCTCGTATCAATATTATTGCACTGCTGTCTATATCAAGGTGCCGGCATGGGTTTTCTTTTTTTGCTGTCATGGTAATATTTAAATCGAAACAGCGAATCAAGGCCGTGACAATCCTTGCATATCATATTGTAGGTCTGTATCCGTAAAAAGCTGTTGGTGGCCTTGCCTTCGAGATTATTGCCGGTGCCCTGTGATGCCTGTTTCGGATCCCATTGATGGACATCATGGCATGAGGAGCAGGCAATATCGCCAACAGTTTTGAAGGCCCCTGTGGCATTGTCAAACAGGGGAAAGTAGTTTGCCTGGTCCTTGCTGTTTCTTCCTGGATTGGCAATCAGTTGTTTTTCCGGGTGAGTGGATACTTTGGGCACCTTATTGCGACCCGATCCTGTCTCACTATGGCAGCTGTTACACATCCTGTCCATGATACCTTTACCGATGCCGTAGTCACGAGCCCAGAGGCGCACCTTGTTTTTCCCATTATGGATGATATGGCAGGCGCCGCAGACTCCGGATTCTGCTGGTGTCTGGCCCTGCATGTTTTTGGCTTTCGGAGCGGTTATGGTGAGATCGTGGTCTGTCTTTTCTACATATGCCTTTGCCCCATGGCAATTACCACACAAGACGGGTCTTGGTGCGACCTCAAGACGGAGAAAGCTGTTTTTGGCGTTGCCTTCTGGATTGTTACCGCCATGATCTTCTGGTTTTTGAGGATTCCATTGATGGGGATTGTGACAGGTAAGACAGGCGATCACACCGTTACCAGCCTTTTTTCCCTGCTTGTCATAGAGGGGAAGCTTGGTATTGATACCCTTTTTGGCAGGATCAATATCAACGGGATGGGAATGACCCCCGATCACCTTTTTATCGGCCTCCCCTTTGCTCTTATGACAGGTGAGGCAGAGGTCCTGGGCCGGAAAGGTACTCTTGCCAGGAACATTTCTGGCCCACAAATTCTCTGTCTGCGCTCCGTGCACCAGATGGCAAACGCCGCACACGTCAGACTCCAGAGCCGACTGGCCCCGATCATTTTTCGTTGTGGGTCCCGTATTCCGCAGATCATGATCACTCCCGACAATGCGGGCCTGTTGAACATGGCATTGCCTGCACAGCCTCTCCGGCTGACCACCTTCTACCCGGAGAAAACTGGAACTTGGAGGCGTCATCTTCGCCTGTCTGTCTGTTCCTTTCTGGTGCGGGTCATGGCAGGTGAGGCAGGTTAAGAGTGCCTCCTTTGACTTGAAGGGGATCTGTTTTCCCTTGAGATCATAAACTGGCAAATCAGGCGTCATCCCCTTGTCTTTGAGTGAGATATTGACGGGATGAGCATACCCCTTGAGGAGTTTTTCAGGGGCCAGTCCCTGCCTGTTATGGCAACTTATACAGAGGTCCTGGATCCTGTTTTCGCTCTTGTCTGGAAGCTCTCTTGCCCAGAGTGCCACTTTCTTTGCCCCGTGTACCAAATGACAGGCACCGCATATTCCTGACTTTTCCGGGTTCTGTCCCTTGCTGTTTTTTGAATTTGCTGCTGAGCGTCGCAGGTCATGCCCGGTGTTCAGGACGCCGCCCTTCTCCTCATGACAGTCGAGGCAGAGCTGGGCCGAATCGCGGTTGTTGTCCACGAGGAAATTGTCATACGGTGAACCATGGACCGTATGACAGGTCTGGCAGATGAGTTGCTTCTTGTCAGAGCCCTCGACACTGCCTCGGCTGAGCATCTTCTCGGGGATTGGACGTTTGATTGTGCCAATGGGATGGTTACCGGCAGCAGGGCCGCCTTCCTTGCCCTTGTGACACATCATGCACATGGAAGAGTTATCGTTTGAGGCACGGATAAAGACCGCCCTCTCTATCCCCATCTCGCTGGATACGCCGTGGGCGGTATGGCAGGTAAAACACTGCATGTTTCCCTTATCGTCCAGGGGGAAGATGGCCGGGATTTCCATGCCTGGGGGCGGAGGTTTGTTGATGGGATGACGATGATCGTTGTAGACCTTTCCTCTTGAGTCAGCCACACTGCCGTCATGGCAGGAAAAGCACATTTCCTGTGAGGCGACAGCCTTTGTTGTCTCCTCATAGGGAACCAGGTCTGTTCCCTTGCCATCGATGAAAAAGGTATCGATCCATCGATAGTGACAGATCGCACACTCTTTGGCTGAGTTCGGGTTGCGGGGAGGGGGCTGATCGGCGAGAGAGGACGTATGGTGCAAGAATATGGTGCTGAAAAGGAGGAAAAGGAGGAAAAGGAGGTAGGTTGAGGATCTGTTCATAGCAAACTGTTTGTTTGGTGATGCACTATTATTGTGCATTGTCCAGGCTGAAGACGCTGAGTCGACCTGGAAGCATTTCCACAACATAGAGGCGCATTGAGTCGTCAACAAAGAGTCCCACCGGGGTAGTAAATTTTCTCACCCCACCGCTTACAGGATCACCGAGGACAGAATGAAATGTTCCTGTGATATTAAAGAGCTGAATCACTCCCATGTAGCTGTCGCTGACATAGGCGAGGCCTTTTTTATCAACAGTGACCCCTTTGGGCCTGAAGAATTGTCCCTTTTCCACACCCCAGCCTCCGACAAAGGTAACAAACTTGCCCTCTGTGTTCACCACCTGTACCCTGGTGTTGATCACATCGACGATGTAGAGATCTTTGTTATGATGCAGATGCATGAGAAAGGGATAACGGAACTCCCACTTCTCAGCCCCTGGTTTTCCATAGCTGTTGACAAGCTTTTTTGAGCCAATATCAAATTTGAGAATACGGTGATTATTGTTGTCTGCCACAAAGAACCACTTGCCGGAATCATTTACGGCCACATCCGTTGGATCTGCCTTGTTACCGTTATCGTCCGGAACCGGGATCTCAGATATAAAATCTCCCTTGGCTGTGAATATCTGGATCCTGTGGTTTCTGGAATCGGCAACATAGATCCTGCCTGATTCGTCAATATCCATACCCAGGGGAAAGGCAAATTCGCCGGGTCCGGTTCCTGGGCGTCCGATGGTGAAAAGATAACTTCCTGATGGAGAAAATGCCTGTATCCTGCCATTGACTCCGTCAACCACATAGATGGTACCATTCTTGGCAACGGCCACATCGCTTGGCTGGTTAAATGTACCCTTTATATCAAAGAGGTGTTTTGCCATGGTCAGTTCGAGTCCATAGGCAGCCGAGCCATAGGCAGTGAGCCAGAGGAGGATGGCAACGGAAAATATGCTGCTCCGTTGCCATCTGCACTTCACGAGGATTGTACGCCATCCAAGCATAATATCTTTATTCACTTGTTCCAGGTGGTTAGTGCTGTTTTGGCGGAAGTTCCGGCTGCTGTTTCGGCTGTAGTTCCGACTGCTGTTTCAGCAGTGGTTCAGGCTGCAGTTGCGGCAAGGCCGGTTTTTCACCAGGACTCAACATTTTCGGCATATGAAATTCTGTATAGTTTCTTATCATTCCCACCACCTCTGTACTGGTGATAGAGTCAATCCGTGTCTGGGGATACCCAAGCTCAGCCAGGGGGAGGAGCGGTTTATTCTTTGTATGGCATGCTTCACAGGTCACCGGGGTCTTACTGATAATCTTATGGATAAGCTTCTTTGCCTTGGACTTCTGGCCTTCGCTCAAGACCTTTTCATTGTTCTTGTAATCAAGAGCAAATTGTATCTTTTCTTCACTGTCGATACGGACGAGTTTACCGTTCTCATCACGAACAAAGGGGATGATTTTTGCCTGATAGGTTCCTGGCGCAGCCCCATTAACCGGGCTGTCAACAATATCGCCGGTTTTGCGGTCATACCATTTATAGACGTTTGTCTTATCCTTTTCTTCGAGTTTGACATGGCAGGTCTGACAGGCGACAAAGAAGGCGTGCATATTCAAAAAAGCACGAACATCCTTTACTTTATCGTGCGGCATGTCACCGTGGCAGGATCGGCAATAGGACCTGTTATCCGGGCCTATATCAAAACCGATATGGTGAAAATGGCCCTCTATTCGTTGCTCTTCGAGCACACGGTAGCCGAGATAGTGCTTAACCCGATCTTCGCTTTCAAGGATCATCGTATCAAATGTCTGTTTTCCTTTCTCCTTTTTGCCTGCTTCTCCCTCATGCTGAATGGAGACATCTCCCTTCCGGGCGTGGTATTCATGGATAAGATGGGCAAAGGTCAAGTTCCAGATGAGCACACCGAAAAAAACAACCAGCCCCATAAAAGCAAGGATGTATAACTTGGTAAAAAAACATTTCATGAGCTGATCCCTCCCTGCTGCATGGTATCATTCGGCTGTTCGGCATCGGTAGTGGTTGATGGACTGTTTTCGTCCGATAACGGTTTACCACAGAAGGGCTTGTGGCCACCATGAGGTGGGAGGATTTCATCCTCCAGTCCCTCTTGTTTCATTACCCTGACATAATGTTCATAGTGCTCTTCAGCCATCAAATCCTCTGGGAGATAACCCGTCAAAAAAACCGTGCCCATTGGGAAGACGGATGTGGAAAAATGGACATTGTACCAGTGCCATATAAAGAGAAAAAGGGCGGCCAGCAGTGCCTCGTCGCTGTGGGCTATCAGGCAGAGGTTGATGAGCTCCCCTGGTATGACCTGGGTGGCAAGCACTTTGTTCCAGATAACGAGGCCGGTAAGACCAATGACAAACATACCCCAGAACGGTGCCCAGTAATCAAATTTTTCCTTCCAGGTAAATTCATCTCCATCAGGCCGTACAGTGGTAAAATAGAGGAGATACTTCATCAGCCCTATGATATCATAGGCGTCCTTCATGTTGGGGATCATCGGCTGCTTAACCAGTATCATGGAGACTCGACCAACACTCATCTTTCCCTCTTTTTTGAGGGGTAAAATCTGTTTAGTCACGATTTGGCTGATAACACGGATGACATGGTACACAAAGAGGATGAGCATAATGGCACCGGTTATTTTATGTATTGTCGGCGCCATCTTACTTCCACCGAAAATAGTATAAAGATACGGGGCCCAGCTTGCATCGCTGAATTTGAGAGGCATCCCTGTCAGTACCAGGATAATGACCGTTAGCGCCAGGATGATGTGCTGGATCCTTTGGTCCAGGTCGAATCTGAAAAAATATTTCTTTCCGTCTTTTCTTTTTATAGCTGGATATCGTTTCATTATTTCTCTTTCCTCCGACTAAAAGATGCATTGGGAAACAGGCGGCGAAGCAGGTCAAGAAACAGGATCGCCATCAGAGGCAACAGGGTACCGCCGGTGAGAACGATGAAGAAGGTGGTAAACCAGTATATTACCGGGTTGCTTTTCTTATCGAATTCGGCATGGACCTTGTAATTCGCAAAGTCTGCGGAGGCTCCTGGATGACAGTCCACGGAGTTGCAAATTTTCCCTCTGTTGTCTTTATGGGTTGTGGCGCGAGGGTCCTTGTTCTCATACATCTGGTGTACGGATTTTCCCTTGGGCACATGACAGTCAAGGCAATCTGGCACCGATTCGTCGAGAAGGTTGGCTGCCTTGCCGTGAAAGGTCTGACCATAGGAACCTCCAGCACTGGTGGAAAGATTGTGCCTGGCGACCAGCTCCGGGTCATCATGGCATCGAGCGCACGACTCTGCAATATTTAGGGGGCTTCTGCTCTTGTGCAGCCTGGTGGTGATATGATTGTAAAACCTGGTGATAAATTCTTCTTGTGTGTGACAGACTCGGCAGCGCCCCAGAGCATCCTCGGCGACACCGGGTCTGACTTTTTTAACAAAGGCAAGGGGTCTGAACAATGGGTCATCATGACAGTCCTTGCAGGTGGGCATATCCTCGCTGAACGGTTTTTCCTTGCCGTCCTTGCCCTTCTTGCTGTGAACACTGTCTTCCAGGGAGGTTGCAACACTCTTATGGGAGAACTTCTGCTCTGAAGTCGGTTCTATGATATGGCAAAGCACGAGGCAATCGACAGGCTTGGCTGGTTCATGGGGAATTTTGGTTATATCAGTATGACATCCCTCGCACTTGACCTTGCCATGGACGCCCTTGTTGTGAATTTCCTCATTGACAAAGAGAAGCCGCATCTCGCCATTCTCGTCAACCCTGCTTAATCCCGGGTACTTGTGACAGACAAGACAGTTGCCTGCATCTGCCCCAAAGACCCTTGCTGGCATGAAATAGATGGTAAGCAGTACAAAAATACCAATGTAACCAAATGGTCCGAAACGTGACTTCAATCTCATCTCCTCTCCTTTTTTTGTAACACTTTCGTAAGATCTACTCCGTTATGTAAACAACTGTACTGGTATAGGTTTCGCAGTGGTGCGAAGTTATTGTTCAATTTTTACATGTTATGGCATGCCACACAGATACTGCCCCCTCCCCATGCTTTTCTCAGCCGACCCTTGTCGCTTGCACCGGCAGATGCTGCTTTTTCAGTGGGGATAACCCCGAGTTCATGGGGGTTGTGGCAGGTAATACAGGTGATTTTCCCCTCATCGTTCAGTGGCAGTATGATCGAGAGATTTTTCTCGGACCAGTGCATTCTGGTGGACACCTTTTCGGATGGTTTGACGCGATGGTTTGTGCTGAGGGGGTGGTTTCCGGCTTTGTTATTGTGACATCGCAGGCAAAGCACTTCAAGATCACCGACAAGATGGACAGTATCTTCTCCGTTTTCTCGCGATTCCAGTGTCGCAGACTCCACGTCAGGCTTGGTTTCGTGGCAATAGAGGCATGACTCTGAGTTTATCGCCCCTGAGGCGTCCAGCTGTTTGTGCGGGTCAAGCATCTTGTACTGCTTTTCCTGATGGCATTGAAAACAGAGGAAGGTTCTGCCCAAGGAGGGGTCCGTTCGTAAAAATGCCTTATTGTGGCGTTTGAATTCAAATTTCGGCTCGCATTGCAACGCCATGTTGTGGCAGGTGGTACAGGTGATTTTGTTGTTTGTAAGGGGGAATTCTGCCGGGATAGTGGCCAATTTTTCGGCTGAGAGTGGTATGTCGACAGGATGGGTATAAGTGTCGGAAGTATATCCATGACACCTGCAGGCCAGTGTATAGTTTTCATATCTCAGCTGAACGGCATCACCTTTGTTTGGTCTTTGCAGATGACACTCAGTGCAGTAGTGTTCGTTGAAATGGACATTGGTTTCTGTTGTCACGCCGGGGTTAATGAAAAGAAGATCCTGTTGGCTGTCGTTATTTGCCAATGTTATGCTGCTGACAGAGAGGAGAAACAAGGAGATATATGTTGTTTTTTTTATTGTCCTCAAAAGTCAACTTTCCTTTTTAATCAATATGGTTACCTTCATGAATGGAAGGATCTTTGTTGGATTATTTGATGGTGTCAGATGGTAGCATCATGTAAGATACTTTGGAAGGGGGTTTCCCCTATTTGTAGACCTCGAAATCCCTTATTGTGGTTTTAGGTGTGTGCAGATGAGGGGGAGAAGCGGGGTAGGGCAAGAAAACAGGGAAGGCAGGGGAATGGATGAGGGAAAAGGTTTTTTTTTGATGCAGTGGGAGATTGCCCCAAGAACGTCAATGTCGTTACTGGGGATTCATTAATCTCTTTACAGGAAAAAGTTGAATATCAAAAAACAGGCAATTCCGAACTGCAGAATGACAAGGAGATATGCGAAATTCGATATTTCCTGGAGTCTTCGTCTTTCTGTAAGGTTACATTCAGTTCATTTTTAAGGTACCCTGCGGGCGACTCTCTCAGGGTTACAGCTCTGTCAGCCCTTCTCGGATGGCATATTTGACAAGTCCGGCCACGGAGTTAATCTGCAGTTTTTCCATGAGCCGCCCTCGCCGTCCTTCAATGGCCTTGACGCTGACAAAGAGTCTTTCGGCAATTTCTTTGGTCGAACGGCCCTCGGCAATCAGTTGCAGCACTTCACGTTCTTTGGTTGTGAGGTTTTCTTCCTTGGCCTCGGAGAGCAGGCGACGTCGGTAATCGTGAACAACCATACCGGCAATTTTGGGACTGAGATAGGTCTGCCCGCTACGGACTGCGTCAAGGGCCTGGTTGAGTTCCTGGAAGGCGCACTCCTTGAGCAGGAAGCCTGATGCTCCGGCCTGAAGAGCACCGGTAATGAAGCGTTTATCCGAATGCATGGACAGGACAATGATCTTACAAGAGGGGATTTCTTCCATGATCGAACTGGTGGCATCAATACCGTTCATCTCCGGCATGCTGACATCCATGATGATGATATCAGGTTTTTCCCGACGTGCCACCTCGATGGCTTGCCTACCGTTTTCCGCCCGGCCGACGATGGTGTAACCGGAGAGTCCTTCGATGAGTGAACAGAGCCCGTCCCTGACAATTTTATGGTCATCAACCACAATAATTTTTAGTATCATACTCGTTCACTGCCGGATTCCGTGCAGGCCTCTTTTATTGGAATTGTAATGATTATGGTTGTTCCTTGACCTTTTGGCGAATTAATCACCACTGTGCCGCCGATGTTGACTACCCGCTCACGGACGCTGAACAGGCCAAAGCCTCCGCTTGTGTTTTCTCCGTCTTTTTGATTCCCGTCTTTCATGCCGCAGCCATTGTCCCTTACGGTTATACGGACACCTTTGCTTGTACATCGAACTTCTACCTCGGCAGTATCAGCATGGGCATGACGGACGACATTTATCAGTAATTCACGAATTGTACGGTAAATAAGGGCCAGGAAGGCGGGAGTGGTGCATTTGGGACACGCATCACATGCGGACTTGATTGTGAGGGCGTATTTTTTTTGAAAATCTTCAGCGAGCCATTCCAGCGCGGCCTTAAGACCAAGCTCATACAAAATGGGCGGACTGAGTTCAAAGGTGAGGGTGCGGACATCCTGTACTGTTTGCTCAATGATGCTTGCTATGAGCTGAAGTCTCTCCTGGCTGACATCGTTTGATGTGGAGGAAATGAGTCCATCCACATACATCTTCACAACCGAGAGGGACTGCCCTACCTGGTCGTGGAGGTCAGTGGCAAGTTGGCGTCTTTCATTGTCTTCTATCTGCATGAGTTCCGATGAGAGGGCGCGAAGACGCTTCCTGTGGTTGATCAGTTCTTCTTCCTTCCCTTTGCGGGTTACAATTTCGATCTGCATTACCCTGTTAGCCTGACGGAGCTCTCTGGTACGTTTTTCGACCTGTTCTTCAAGGTTTCTCTGGACCTCGTGCAAGTCTTTTTCAATCTTCAGCCTCTCCTTGATCTCTTTGATCATCTGGTCATTCAGTTGACGACGTGAAGTTGTATGTTCATTAATGATATTTTTTTGATGTTCGCTGGTTTGTGCAAAATCGGCGATCATGGAGCGGAGGTCATCACTTAATCTGGAAAATTCATCGGTGTTGAAGCCTATCGATAGTGGATTTTCTGGTTGTACTTTTATTCGAGACGGGAAGGCTTTATCGATAAGGTCTCGGAATGTCGAGGTTGCAGTCCTGAGCTGATTTCTGTAAACGATGAGGAGGAGAAGGAGGGTAATAAGGCCTATGCCAATGTTTGAGAATAGGACATAACGAAGGGTCTTACTGGATTGGTTGGTGATAGGGCGATCGGCCTGAACCTCAAGAAGCCACTTGGGTTTCTCCAGATAATCGGAAAGGAGGCTGTATACGGTGATTCTGTTTTCTGTATCATAAAAGACAAAGGGTGTCTCTGGGCCAAGTGTGGATATATCGGCAGGAATCTTGGAAAGAGGCTCTTGTTCATCGAGATCAAGAAGTCGGTAATTGACCTTGGTCTGTTTTTTTAATTTTGCCATTAACTCCTTGGTGAGCAAGCGACCCAGCATCAGCGTTCCGACAATGGGCCCGGTGTTTTCACTGGTGATAATAGGGTGGGATGCGATCAAGAGTGGGCCGTGAGCTGTTTTGAGAATTCCACTGATTGAACTGTCCACTCCTGGATGGTGCAGCAGGGAATGATTTCTGGCCAGTCCGGTCGGCGGCAGCTCAGAGAGGCCCATTTCCTCTTCTGTCTCAAGGTTGAGCAGTCGACTCAATACCAGCGATCCGTCGAGGCGAAATATGTACAACAGATTTAATTTGATATTTGTAAAGGTTGTATTTCCTAGATTGGAGGTGATATATTCGGGGTTTACGTTCTGTACAAAATTATAGGTATCATCCCAGGCCGACCAGTCATGGGCGATGGTTACCAAACCCTCTTCTTCTCGTAGTAGCGCTTCAATAAGACGTTCCATCTCTTGTTGAGCCAGGTGATGTTCAAGTTGAAGATGGTGGGGGGAGACAATCAGCTTAATAATGAAATAGTTGGCAAGTGAGTATATGGAAACTAAGAGCAAGAGGCTGAGGAACGCCTTGCCCTGTATTAATCTGATTTTCCCTAACATCATCTTATGCCTTTATTTCTTTTATTGCGGCAATCAGGTGATGTTGAATCTCATTGAAATTTTTAAATAAAATTTTACTATCCGTAGTATGAGATACACGTAACTCGTGAAGACCATCCATCGCCTGCTGAAGGTAAGCCAGTGCTGCTGTAATTTTTTTTTCCAAAAATGCTGTCATAATATTAAAATCATTTACCACCATCTGCTGTGGATCGATGTGAAGAAACTGAATTACCTAGGAGTCTGTCGGATTATCCGAATTTAAAAAAGATAACATATTGATATTGCTACATATAATACAAATTGCAAGTTGCGTAACATTTCTAGTAATTCTTTAAATATCAGCAAGTTACGAAAACTGAATCACCAAAATCCGACAGACTCCTAGGGAGTCAAATGCCCACTCATTTTATCAAGATGGTTAGAAAAGTGCTATAATGAACCGAAAACACGTCTTAACTAAAACAAGATAAAGATAATAGTCACAAGAGTAAGTAGTGCTGTAAGACATAGGTTAATACAGAGAAGAGCAGGCCCTGGTATTTGCCCGGAACTTAAAGCTTATATTGTAAGTATAGCAAAAAATACGTCTCTTGCAAATAGGGGGATAGTTTATGTGGAGTTTCAACAGAAATTCATCTTCGGTTTAGAATTCGTTCATAAATTAATCATTTTTTTGTATGGTTATCATAGGTATTCTCCACAGATGTCGAACCTATTGCAAAATGAAGAATTAAGTCCAAAAACTGAGATACTCGCGCAGGCTTGAATGTATAACGTGCTGAATTTGCAAAATGAATTCAAGATAAAAACACTCTGGATGACATCTTAGTCATTTTGCAAGAACCTTATATTAACTTTTCTTTTCATTTTGCAGACTTCTGCGATAGGCTTGGAGATACTTTTTTGATGCGGGTTTCATAGACACGGCGCAGGCAAACTGTTCTTTGGCTGCAGTTGTGTCACCTTTGGCCTGTAAGCATTTGCCATACCAATAATAATTATCGGCCTTAGATGGCTCTAATAATACCTTGTTATGGCTTTCCTCAATGGCTTTTTCCAAATGAATTCGGGCTTTTTCCTTCTTGCCGTTTTGCTGAAAGCTATGAAATAACGAGAGATTAACCGCTATCTGGTGAGGATCCCGACTATAATGAATCATGTCAAGGCGAATGGCTTTACCATTGGTGGCAAGAAACCTCTGCTCATCCCCCATCTCTTTATAAGTTCGGGCCAAGCTGCGTAACAGAACCCTGTTTTCAGGACTTTTTCCAAGAAGGTCTTCATAGAGATAGGCCGCATTCTGCCAATCTCCATAACTGCAATAGCGCTTGGCAAATTTTTTCTCCCCAGCCGTGATGCGCTTTACCATTTGGCCATGCAGCTCCGGAGATTTCCAGCAATACCAACTCGCCGATCCTGCTCCAGCGAAACAGACAAGAACTACTCCGACCATTGCTATAGCCGGACCCCAGGGAGTTGCATGTGCCCGTTTTCCCTGGCTCAGCAGGAGATAGTGAAGGGTCAGGAAGGCCAGAGCCATGGCAATAAGGAGCTCTGCGATCTCAGCCTCGTTAAATAAAAAAAGACGAACTTCACACAGCGCCCCTGTGATAAAGTAGGGGCTGAGGTAGAGCGGCGGGACAGGCAGTCCGTGGTCTGCCAACCATTGCGCCAATCTATTACCGTTCCTCTGCAAGAGAGGGTAGATCAGACCATATCCTATCAAACCGGCAACAAGACCAATCTCAATGATTTTCTTTTGCCAGGTTGCTGTTGGGCCGGTGAGAAAGTTGTGGAGGTTGACCTCCTGCTGAAGATTATGGCGCTGAAAAAACTCCGGGCTTGCAAAGGAAAAAAGACGTTGGCCCCAGGAAATTTCCTCGCCTACCACATAGAAGCAGGCAAGGGCCAGGATAGCAAAAAAGAGACGGTAGGGATGTGTGTACCGTGTCAGGAGAAGGGAACCAATAAGGGTTGCCGCAAAAAAGAAGACCTGGGTCCATTCCCCGAGCAGATCCTCATAGGTGGCAAGGATGTAGAGCTGCGGAAACTTAACTGCCAGAATAACAAAGAGGGACACAACCCCAACAAAAAGAATGGTTGCTGTTATCCCTGCAGTATTTCTCGCAGAAATCATAGTATTTCCCTGAGGGTCACTCATGACATTCTCCTTTCACTTAAATTATTCTACCTCTTCTGAATCTGCAGCGCAGGCTTTTGATCAACTGACCAGCTATACTGATAGCCATAAAGCCAATTATAACCAAAACTACCAAACCAATATTTTCAGATACACCATCCATTTGATCTCTATCCTTTTAACACACTGTAATAATAGTAGGTGATAAGCAGAAAACGAAAACCCCCTTTTCCGGCCACTCAAGACCGGAAAAGGGTAAATATGTGGGGAGCTCTTGGATTACAGACTAACAAGACCCATTATTATGGAACGACCTTGATTAATCTTCTTCAAGTCCACTATCGTCACTATCGCCATAAACTTTGACAACTACAGCATCATCACTGTCATCATCATCATCATCATGATCTTCATCATCGTCGCTATCATCACTGTCATCACCATCATCATGATGATCACTGTCATCACCGACTACTTGATTGATGCAGGTACCGGCGACAACGACCTTGGAGCTCCAGTAAAGGCCGGTCTTATAGTTCGGAGCCTGCCAGCGAAAGGTCACTGTCTTGGTGGAATTTGCGCGCAGGTACTGCTCGCTGCAGACCTTACCCACCACAGTGCCGGCATCGTCATAAGCTGTAAGTTTAACAGCAGCTTTCAGGGCGTTGCTTGTTGTATTTTTAACATTCGCAGACACATACACGGACTCATTCATCTGCACTGAGCCGGCGGCCATGCCCATACTGGTGCTTGCTAAGGCGACTACCATCGCCAAAAGAATTATTTGTACGATTTTCATTCTATTCCTCCAATATTCAGAATAATCATTTTGTTAAAGAACCTTACGTTAGAGAACGGTGTTCGGGGCATTGATACTGACCACGAATGCTGCAGGATCAGTAATGCCTGGCTCGGCCTGGGCCACAGTAGCGTCAAAGGTCGGAGTCGCCCTGATGGTAAAGCTGGCATTGCCGTTACCATCTGCGGTGGGCCAATTCTGGGCGTTGGCTACAGAGATGAAGGCATTAATGTTGACGTTAGCCAGATCGTCGATATCTCCGGGGATCATCAAGGGATCAGCCATCCAGGCAAGGATGGTGTCAGCATCAACCGGAATTGGGGGTCGGACATCGGTACCCACGGAAGGCGCGAGTTCTTTAGCAATTCCGTCGCCATCGTTATCATGAAGCTGATAATCCTCGCGGTAAGTCATCCACTGGCCTGTACAACCACCATTGGCGGCACCAGCCTGGCCAGCTACTTTATCAAAATCACCGTCGCAGTTGGCAACGATTAAATTATCAGTGTAAGGATTGCCATCGTCATCGTAGTAGAAAGCACCCTTCATCTGGTTGGATGGCAGCCATTCACCGAACAGATCACGATGAACTGCACCGAGTTCTGTGGTGGTGATTGAGGTTTCTCCGGCCAGCAGGCCGAAGGTACCCCGGACATAGGGGTTGAAATAACCGGTACCGGCGTGATGCTTGTCAGCGGCGCCGAACAGGCCGTGGGCCATGAGGGAATCAAGTTCTCCCTGATTCATCATCGTGCTTGGGGTGGGGTCGTAATCATCATAGATAGTGCCGTTTTTGGCACAGAAGGCAATACCTGTGCCGGGGGTGGCTTTTTGGAATTGACCATTAACGATAAAACCGATTTCCTGGGTATAACCGGTGACCCGTTGACCAGTCTGGTTGCCATATTTCTGCAGGAGACGATATATATCTGTGTTGCCGTTGGCGCTGACATTAAAGGTCAAATCAACGGGGCCATCCAGCACATAACTCACCATCTTGAAGCGCTTACTGGATTGGAAGGGATCGGAACATTGCTTGATATCAGTACCCCAGGGCGATTCAGGCATCCATCCTGCCGACATAATACAGTTTTCGTTCTTGACATCATCACCGGTGACCACGTTTATTCCTGGCCCCTGCGTATCTCTCTCTTTCCAGGTCATGGCACCGTTCTGGGTGGTCTTGGTGCTATCGGTAAAGATATTCGTCTTACCTCCGGCAAAGAGAGACCAGCCGCTGGGCATGAAACCGCCACTGGCAACGGCACCGGTGTTTGGGTCCGTCAGACTGCCCGGTTCCACATAGTTAAAGATGTCAAAGGTAAAAGGGACACCGGTCGCTGCAGCAACCTCCTGGGTCGTCGGCGCCGGAGATGTCAGAGACATATCCCACTGGCTGACAACATCCGCTTGAGCAACGCCAACTGCGCTCACCATCCCCAGTGCCGCAGCAGCGGCCATCAATTTTCTACTTCGTTTCATAGCTTTTCCTCCTCCAAGATTAATAAGGATACTACCCTTTGCTTAATCCTTGGGAATGCATAACACGTACCAGAAAGACACAAGGAAATATTTTTGGCAGTAAAAAACTGTCAACTATACGTGATGACGATGTTATTCTTAAAAAAATGTTGTTACTAGAAAAAAACAGAGGGGAACATCACTCTCAGTGATTAGAAGCTGCTCATCAGCTCACTAGAATCTGGGGAGTGATTTTCAGGAGAAAAAAGTTTGGAAATCAAGTATGTGAAAAGGGAATGATGGAGGTAAAAAAATTAAGAAAGGCAAGGTGAACTTTGGCGAATCGTTCATTATAAGCATACGTGAATTCTTTGAAATGTCTATCCAGAAGATTCCACAGTGGGTATTCTTGCTGTGTGCGGGGATGACAGGCCGCAGGTGGTTTGACGTGCTCGGGCTTAAGCCACCGTCCCGGAAGAAGTAAAGGCGGTTAAGATAAAAATCTCAACCGCCTCTTTGATTGTTGGATTGTCACGGTTGAACCCGCTTCCTGACCCAGGTCATATTTATTGTTGTTTGTCGACGTCCGTAAATGTTCTGTTATCTTCTTCAACGCAACTTATCAGGCTGCATCAAGTGCAATAAGAGTCAAGATCAGGTCAGACGGGAGATCCTTACAAGTAGGAGGAGTTTGAACTCCTCCCGCTATTGATGCGAAATATCACAGGTGTGAAGTGTATCTGCAGGGCTTGTTATTGACACAACCGATGTGCCGGTGTAATAGGCCTGCCGCTCTGGCCATTATTAATATATCGGATAAAAGCGCATTACGAACTGGGTCGGGGTCGGCCATTTGGAGTTAGTTTTGCCAACCGTGATGTAGTAGTTCAAGCCAAGATTGGCAAGGTCTTCGATCGGGCCGTTCAAGTACAGATAGTTCGACTGCCAGGCTGCCAGTTCGTCTTCAGGAACAGGCTTCTTGATTCCGTCAGAGGGATAGGGAAGGCCGTTGGCATCAAGCCCAGCCTGACTGCGGTAGGTTACCCAGGTACCATCGCAGTAGCCAGTTTCCGCGATCGCGTCGGTCACCACGAAATTGCCGTCGCAGTTAGCCATCAAGATGTTGTCGGTGTTAACGTTGTCATCATCGTCATAGTAATAAGCCCAAGGGACACTGGCCAGGTTGTTCCAGTCGCCGAACATTGCATAGTAGTTGGAAGTGATCAGACCGGTGGAAATCGTGTCTTCCGTTGCGTTGAGCAGGTAACCCATGCGGTAGAGCGGGTCAAAGTAGCCGGTAGTTGGATGATTGGCATCGGCAGGCCCGGCCAATCCTTGAGCGTAGACAGCAGAAAGCACATCGGCAGACTGAACAGTAGAGGTGGTCGTGGTGAAATATTTACCCTTGTTGGTGGAGAATCCAAGGCCGTCAAGAGACTTGGATTTGGTGAACACGCCGTTGACCATGAAGCCCAGTTCAGCCCTGAAGCCTTTCCACTTTCTGATATCGCCATCGGTCAGCTTCTGCATGGAGTTGTAGATGCTGACATTTGTGTCGATTGCAGTGGTGAAGTACACGTCGATCGGCTGGCCGTTGGTTCCCTTGACCTTCCAGCGCTTACTGGACTTTAACGGGTCGGTGCACATTTTGTCACTAAAGTCATAAGGGTTGTAGCCAGTGGTCATGATGCACTTGAGACCGCTGACATCGTCAGCATTAACAATCTTCATGCCCGGAGCCTTGACATCGGTCTCTTTCCAGGTGATCGCGCCGTTGGTTGCAGTCTTGGCAGCAGTGGTGTAGAGCGTGCTGGGATAACTAACCCATTCAATATAGGGGGGGGGAGTTACGGTTACATTACTCATGTTCCACCCGGTGATAGTGCCGGCATTGACAATGGAAGCTGCGGCACATGTACCGAAGGCGGTGAGAAGAAATACGGCTGATTTATTAAATTTCTTTTTCATTTTTTCATCCTGATAGAATTGATTTTTAAAATACCTACCATTAAAAAGATGCTAAAAAAATACCTGCCATTACTACGACGTAGCTTAGATTACCCCTCCTCCTGATAGAATTGATTTTTAAAATACCTACCATTAAATTGATGTTATAAAAACATCTGCCATTACTCAGTCGTAGCCAAGATTGCCGCTCCTCACGGTTTCAGGTGAGTAAACGAAAAACAAGTTTTCCATTTATGATGAAAAGTAAATGTTTGAAACTATTTCATGCAGAAAATGTACCATAACGATGCAGTAAAACATTAAGGAGGGAGTAACAGTTAACTTCTTGTAAATATGTATTTTTGTTTTTAACAAAAATAAAGTATTTATCAAAAAACGGGGCCCATTGTTTCAATAACCAGAAACTGATCATCAGCTCACTAGAATCTGGTGAGCGATTTTCAGGACAAAACAAGTTTGGAGATCAAGTTTGTGAAATGAGAATTCTGGAGATAGGAAATTGGCTGCGCACTGGGGTTGCCAGTTGTATAGGGGGCTGGTCCGAGAGGTGACCCGGTCATTAGGACAGGTGAGCGACGAGAATAAGGTGGATAGCCTTCATGTTTATGCCGCCAGTTTAAAGATCGGTCCGGCGTAGCCGTACCGGGGTCTTTGCCAATATGCCTCATCCGGTGTTTTGTTGTCCGATGGTAAAACGCGAAGAGACTGCCGAAAAACAGATCAATGCTAAACTGTTTTCCGGCCAGTAATGACAGGCCATTGATTGATTTGCTCATATCGGTCGAGACAAGTGCCACATAGGCCGTCACTTCAGGAGCTCGTCAGCATTGCCGCCCCTCCAGGACAAGTAATTTTTTCAACACCGTCGGAGAAAAGGTTTCCCCGACGTCAATGGCAAAGCACTTCTCTCATAGCAACAGCAAAATGCAGTTTCTATATTAAAAAATGGGGCTCATTGTTTCAATGACCAGAAACTGCTCATCAGCTCACTAGAATATGGGGAGCGATTTTCAGGAGAAAACAAGTTTGGAAATCAAGTATGTGAAAAGGAAATTCTGGAGGTAGAAAGTCAAGAAAGGAAAAGTATTTTGCATGGAAGGGTGGTTGAGAGTTTATATTTGATCTTGGACGAACAAGACAAAACGGTTACGGCCCTGAGCCTTGGCGGCGTACATAGCCATGTCGGCATTTTTTACCAGGTCATTCGCATTGCTAATCTCAGTCGAGGAAAGACAAATACCGATACTGATCCCTAAGGTGCTCTGGTCTCCACGGATAAGGAATGGCTTACCTATAATGTCCAGAATTTTGGTGGCCACCATTGTGGCTTCACCGGCATCTTTTATCCTGCTCAGCAGGATGGCGAACTCGTCACCACCAAGCCTGGACACGGTGTCAGAGTCACGCACTGTCTCTTTCAGACGTCTTGCCACTTCTTGCAGGGCAAGGTCTCCGGTTGGATGACCATACTTGTCATTGAGGGGTTTGAAGTTGTCGAGATCAAGATACAACAGGGCAAAGAGATGGTTATACCGCCTGGCCTCAGTTATGGTCACGGTCAGGCGGTCAAAAAAGAGATTACGGTTGGGCAGACCGGTGAGTTTGTCAAAATTTGCCAGAAATTCCAGGTTGTCACGTTGTTCTTTGAGTTCGCTGATATCACGGGCCATACAGGAAATACCTTGCAGGGTGCCGTCAGGAAGATAGATGGGGCTTGCTGAAAACAACACCGGGATGGGCAGTTCATTATAACCAGTATAAAAGGCCTCAATATTGGCAACGACTTTGCCTTCGAGAAACCCATGGAAGAGGGAATCGACAATGGACTTTTCATCATGGCTGAAAATAGTCCGGAAGGGACGGCCTTCTAATTCCTCCTTAGAGAAACGCAGGAGACTTAGGGTTGCGTGATTGGTGGTTTGAACAGTCAGGTCGGGGGTTAAGACAATGAGTGAATCTGACATATTGTTGATAATATTATCAACATAGTTCCGAGAGACAGTTATGAGCTGAAGATCGGAAGTCATTTGCCAGAATGAGCTTGCCAACTCCTGAATCTCATCTCCTCTTCGACTGCTCTGCGGTTTTTCGATAGTTCTTCCGCGACCAAAATTATCAATCATCAGTTTTAATTTCCCAAGAGGATCAATAATTTCCCTATTTGCGAGCCAGTTAACCACCACAATAGCTATAAGGAGAGACAGGGTAAAAACGATAGCAAGGAAGCGGGTGAGGAAATCAATACGCTGCTTATTTTTCTCAAAATCCTCATTAATAATCTCCTGCAGCCTCCCGGCTACTTCTTTAAAGTCGACAGAAAGGCTTGCCTGTAGTTTTCCAAGCTGATGTATCTCGTTACGGAAGGCAAAGATATCATTCTTTTGCACCGCCTCTAAGTAATACTGAGAGGCCATAACGTAATAATTGTTGTATTCATCCCGTAAGGAAAGGATGCGAGGAGATAAATCATTATTATTATTGATATCAGACAATTGTACCATCTCATCCAGCAGGGGAGCTATCTGGTTATGAAGGATATTGGCCTGGTGTACCTCTACCTGCTCACCGGCGAGGAGGCCGTTTTCATACTCTTGACTCTGGGTGTTAAACAGGCTGTTAGCAAGATCCCCTTTAGAAAGGAGAGGCAGATCGATCCTTTGTGCGTGAGTGATGAAAATTTTAGTCTCGTTATTCACCCAGGTGGTAGCCAGAGTGGCAGCAAGATAACTCAGGAGGGCCACGCTTCCACAGGCCCAAATTTTACAGCGAATACTGCAGAGGATATTCATGCCAAGACCTACTGGAGAATTGAGACAACCTTTACTGCCTGAGTTACCGCATCAGGGCTGACATAGCTGATGCCACCCACGTGCTCACCCACAAATGCAACAACATCTTTGTCCGTTTTGAGTGTGGGGGGCGGCATACCCTGGCCGCGAAACAACATTTGCTTGCGGAAGACTAAAAACTGCTGTGATGATCGTCTCAGGACGGTATGGCTGAAAGAATCATAAATCTTTGGATTTTCGTTAATCACCACACTAATATTTTTTCCATCAGGCCAGCTTCGTTGTTTGTTCAAGAAAATGAGTTCTGCATCTTTGCGGTTGATGGTGGTCACCTCATTATCAGCATTGACCACCATCACAAAATCACCCTGTGGCTCTGCACCCCCTGCCCCTACGGCAAAAAGCCATATAACCAGAATAAGGCCACCTGTTCTCTTATTCAGCGTTATCATCATGATTAGAAATTAAAAGAGAGTTTCAGAGTACCATACTGCCAGTATCGCTCAGCTCCCTGTGGATTGAAATACCCCGAGTAGAGGGCAGTACCATCTACGGTATGCCATTCGGCCTTAAAGGTCCAATTCTCAGTAATATCATAACGCAGAGATACGGCCAGGTCCTTGCGCCAGGGGTAGGGGTTCAGGGATGTTGATTCATAATGATTGTTTTTAAGTCGGAAATACTCATCATAGAGCAGGGAAAGGGTCAATACTTGAGTGGGGGAGTAGCTCAGGAGCATATACCAGGCTTGGGAAGGGGTATCCAATGTCGTGACATGGAACTGCTCCTGCCGGCGGTCAGTCTCACAATATTCGGTAGTAAAACTAAATTTTTTCCAGGAATATTCGAGAGAGGCGACAATCTTGCTTTTTATTCGCAGGCTGCTCACCTGGTATTCATTGAGCCACGAGTCGTCATCCAAAACCAACAAAGTCAAGGACCCGCGTAGTCCTTTAAGTGAGGGATTAAAAAACAGGGCAGCACCATAGACATAATTATTTTGTCGATCCAGATCCTCGGTGCTGAGAAACAACGAATATTGTTGATTGTAACGGTTAACAAACTCTGTGGAAGCAAGGGTAGCCAGAGAATCATCTTCATACTGAATACGGCCGCCAAAGAGCTGGTAATCGATGTCCCCCCATTTACTCAAGAACAGATTGCCATACATATCACCGCCCCAAAGGGACTGCCAGGAATCACGAAGGGTCTCGTCATAAATGGATTGAGGAAGAAAGATGAGAGGACGCAGGAAGTCAGAATCACGCTCCATATTATAAAGGCCCATGGGCATCTTTACCTTGCCCAGCCTTACCCCAAAGGGGTCGGAAAAATGATAATCGGCCACCAGCCAGTCGGCGCGGACTTTATCTGTGCTTGCTGCCGGTAAATTACAATAAAGGGCCTGCCCGCCCAAACGAAATTTATCTGTAAGCTGGGCATTGATATTGATGCCTATTTCCGTGAGCCGAAAGGTGCCATCCATGGTATCCCCGAGAAAATTATTCTCTACGCTCTCCATGTATCCCTGGGTCAAAAAGCCGTGCAACTGCACCTTGTTACCAGCTAAATCTATGGCCCAGAGTGATGTCGGCAACAACAGACAGAAAATGGTCGTAAGGAATAAAATCTGTGACCTTGCAGATGGAAAAAAAGAAGACATCAGGATTCAGCTCGCTTTAAGTTATAATCAGTGATTTTTTTGCGGAGAGTGGTGGGTGAGACATCCAGGGTGAGAGCGGTATGGGTAATATTCCAGTTATGCTCAGCGAGTGCCTGGCGTATATATTTTCTTTCGGTGGCTGCCAAGGTGCCGGTTGCCGGACGGGCTGCCTGCTCCTGATTGTCATTCTGCCGCATGTTCAGGTCCTCGGCATCGATCTCCTTACCATGGGCCAGAACCATGGCCCGAGTCAGGGTGTTTTCGAGTTCACGGACGTTGCCGGGCCAATTTCCAGCCCGCAGTTTCAGACGACCGGCAGTGCTGAGACGCAATGGTTGACGCCCCATCTTATAGGCAATTTTGGCAAGAAGATACTCGGCAAGATGGTCGATGTCACCCCGTCGCTCGCGTAGGGGGGGGACTTCAATGCTCACCACATTAAGCCGGTAAAAGAGATCCTGCCGGAAGGTCCCTTTACCCACCATTTCCTGAAGATTGCGGTGGGTTGCCGCCACAATCCGAGCCTCAAAAATCATGGTTTTGAGCCCTCCCACCCGGACAAATTCATCCTCCTGGAGAACCCGCAGCAGTTTACTCTGCAGATCTAGAGACATATCACCAATTTCATCGAGAAAAACCGTACCCTTACCAGCAAATTCCAGCTTCCCTTTCTTGACCTGATCCGCACCGGTAAAGGCCCCTTTCTCATAGCCGAAAAGTTCGCTTTCAAGGAGAGTGGAGACAAAAGCTGAACAGTTGATAGCAACAAATGGTTGATCGGGGGCTGAGGCCTCATGGAGAATATTGGCCACCAACTCTTTACCGGTGCCGGACTCCCCTGTAACAAGTACCGTTACTCTGCTGCGAGCCAGGAGACCGATCTGCTTATGGATATCAATAATCTTCCGATCAGAACCAATCATTTGCAAAGGGACTACTTTGGGAAGAGGCACTTCTTGGTCATTATCAGCGGAAACATTTTTCCCCTTTAGCGATTCCACCTTGACCGTCATCTGTAATAGTTCGTCAAGGTCCAATGGCTTTCGTAGATAGTCAAAGGCACCGTCACGCATGGCATCAACGGCCTCACTATTTTCCGTATTCCCGGTCATAATGACCACTGTCACGCCGGGCAGATTGGTGAAAATACCAGGCAACGCTTTCAGGCCGTGCTCATCAGGAAGATTAAGATCCAATAATACCAAGTCGGGGAGCAACTCTCCCAGAGCCGTCATGCCGTCCGAGACATTATGGGCCACGACGACTTGATGACCTTCTGCCTTGAGTTGAATTTCCAGAGATCTGGCCAAGGCCTGATCGTCATCGATGATAAGAATTTTAATCATTACCCCTTAATCCTTAAAAATAAGTGAAAAGCTTGCCCCCCCATCGGGATTGTTTGCAGCAAGAACCGATCCACCCTGGTAGTCCATTATTTTTTTCACATTTGCCAGCCCAAGACCTGTACCCAATGGACGGGTAGTGAAAAAAGGCTGAAACACTCTTTCCATCTGTTCCGGTCGCAAGCCAGGTCCTGAATCAGCTACTTTAATCAATGCCACCCCTTCGTTTCCAGTAGGACGCCTGCCGCTTATGGTGACAACGCTGCCGGGTTCAGACCACTGGATGGCATTGCCCACCAGATTAATCAAGGCTCGGCAAGTGCTTTCCTTATCAGCTTGGAAAAGGAAATCCTGGAGTTTGTCTTCCACTCGAAGGTCTACATTCTTCTTTTCTGCTTCAGGCTTTACAGTGGTTAAAAACTCATCCATCAGCTTAGCAAAAGTGATTGATTCCATGTGAATTTCAATGGGCTTGCTGAACTGGAGTAGATCCTCAAACATTCCGTCAAGGCGACTGACCTGTATAAGCGAAATAGTTGCCATCTCGCTATAATCTTTGTCATCCCGGAGCTTTCTGGCGATGGCTTGAAGGTTGATCTTAATAGACGAGAGAGGGTTGCGCATCTCATGCACCAGGCTTGAACTCATCTTGCCTATCGTGCTGAGGGTGGTGCTTTGGATGATAATTTGCTGCTGTTTTTCCAAAGCATTCATCATGGCATTAAAAGCCAGGCCCACCTCCTGGGCATATTCTTCTTTAAAAGGAGGCATCCGCTCATTGTGTTGGCCGGCACTAATTTGTCGGGCGACCCTTGTGAGCTCATCAAGAGGGGCAGAGAGACGTTTTGAAAGTTTTTGGGATAGAAACACAAGTATTATAAAGGTGAGGACGGCCGTGACTAAACCATAAAGGATATACTTCTCAAATTGCTGGAGAGTACTACCGGTTTCAAACTGACTGATGAGAAGCCATTTAAATTCTGCGATAGGAACAGTGATGAAGTAGTTCTCGGTTCCACAATTCTTGATTTTATGTACTTCCCGGGGAGGACTGGTCAGTATCTGCGAGGGGACAATATCCGAAACGCACTGTTCAGCGGGGGACCTTTTCTGGTCAGTAACCGAAATTTGATAGAGAATTTTACCTTTTTCAGAGGCAAGAATGTAGCTGCCTCCGGAGTTGAGATCAGATGCGTCAGCGAGAATAGGACCCAAAGAACGGTTAAGATTGATTTCGGCAACCAAAAAGGCTCCGATTTTACCCTGCGGGTTCAGCAGTCCCTGACCCACCGGCAGGATGACCTCCTTACCAACATTGCGATAATCATCATCAACAACAAACAGAGACCCAGGGGTCTGGAGTTTTGCACGATACGTCTTTGAAGGAGATTGGACCTCATCCTTGAAGTCTTGGGGATAGCGAATGAGCAATGACCAGTCAGGTCGGTAGAGACTAATGGAGCGATAGGTGAGATGGCCAATGAAAAGTTTCCGGGCCGTTTGAAGAAATATCTCTTCGTCGCTCAGGTTTTTCTTGTCACTATTATCCAAGGCCAGGTGATAAAAATCCCGGCGGGTATGGTTTACCCAGGTTCGTAGCCAGAGCTCGCGGGAGTGCAGGGAAAAGGCGAGATGCTCTTTTTCAACATTCTCGATGGTCTGCCGAGCAAAATAGTGGTTTTGAAAGGCCATAACCAACAGAGGGAAAAGTCCGGAGAAGGCCATGGCCAGGAAGATCTGCTTGTTAAGTCCTGAAGATATTTTCATAACAGTTCAAAAATCCATTTAATAATCGATCTGTTTTTATTGAACTTTTTTTTATAATATTATTTTTTTAAAACAGTACGAGGGTATCACCATTGATTTTGATTGTCAATTTAGGGTGCCCTTGACTAAATGCTTCATCACTCTCGCATATCCGGGAGTTTAAACAGGTAATTGCTTAGTTTTCTATAAAGCCACAATGTTTTATGTTTTAAGTTCAGAACTCGTAAACGGAGGTTCAAGATAGTGCAATTTTGAGAACATTTCATAGGTATGGCAAGCTCACTCATACCTGTTTGCCTTATTTTAACGTAACTATTCACTATAAAAAAGGAGTTTCAGAGTATTTGTTGCCCGCCATCCTGTTATCCAAGCTATGGAACTTTTGGCTCGTTCCCCGGCAAGTTTGTCTCGTGTTGAAAAAAAGAGTTTTAGCTCGGCGTATGTTAAGATTGACATGATAAAACCGATAAAAGCCACATTGACGCAGAGCCAGATTTTTTTTGCAGATTGTGTTGATCAGTTTCATCGTTGCCTTGTTGTTTTGGGGGAACCGTTACGAAATAGTCTCTGCATTATTTAACATTTCCTTGCGGCTACTTATGCCGTTGCTGATATTCAAACAATCATATTGTTTTATGATAACGGCTTATTTCAACTGGATCCCTCTGACCGTATCATCAAGTTGCAAAATATCTATATAACCAATTGCTGCAGGATTGGCGGCAACTTCATTTTTTACGGACTGATCATCCGGATATTCCTTAGGCAGCATCGCTTTTCCGGAAAAAAGTTCCTGCAGCCAGTATATCGAAAGCTGACGAGGTGACTTACTCAGAATCTCCAGAACAAAGCCGCGGTGAACATCGCCATCAGTCTGCAGTAATACGTCTATACCATGGCCGTCGGACCAGAAAATCTTCTTGCCGAGAAAAATATTTTTGACCTCAGACTTGTATAGAGACTCAATCGGATTTTCTTTGTTCACCACCACCACAAAATCAGCGGCCTCAACGCGGTTGGACAGCAGTGTCAGGAGAAGAAAGAAAAGGGAGAGATGTTTTGACAATATCATTTCCCCTCTCCTAAAAGTTGAATGAAGTTTTCAGAGCAAAATAGTTCCAGAGCCTTTCAACCCCCTGTGGATTAAAAATCGGCATCTGCAGAGCGGCTCCATCCACCCAGTGCTGTTCCGCCTTGATAATCCAGCGGTTGTTGATATCCCAACGCAGTACGACGCCAAAATCCTTGCGCCAGCCGAGAAAATCGGGCTGTCCATGGGTGACTAAATTATTGCCGTCAGGATCATTTTTGTCCGCATAAAAAACATCATAAACTGCTGACAGTGCCAACGGTTCAGAGAGATGGTAGCAAAGCTGGACATAGGCGCCCTGGGAACGGCCGTCAGGGATATCTCTGCCCAGAGCCTCCCTGTCTGAGGTGAATTCTGAGTACTCGACGGCAAATTTCCAGTCAGGCTGAGCGTATTCCAGTGACAGGACAACAAGATCTTTATTAGTGCCTCTGGCAGCACCATCTTTTGTCCCGACTTTAAAAGCAAAGTCGGTTTGCCCCGTAAAATATGAAACTCCCAGCCGCAGCCCGTCAAGCGGGGGAGAATAAAGCAGAGAGCCGCCATACACATACCTGTTGTCAGCCTCAAAATCAGACACCGGCCCAAGACCTCTCTGCCGGGTCATCGTGTTTACCAGATATTCCATGCCTCGCGACTGCCCTGAATCCTCACGGAAATCAATTTTTCCGTAATAGGTCTGATAATCGAGATTACCCCTGTTGCCGAATGAGAGATTGCCGTAGATGCTGCCCCCCATGGCTGCAACAAGCAGGGATCGCTTGT
The DNA here is from genome assembly GCA_013792135.1 of Desulfocapsa sp. Classification (GTDB taxonomy): domain Bacteria; phylum Desulfobacterota; class Desulfobulbia; order Desulfobulbales; family Desulfocapsaceae; genus UBA2270. The sequence continues at coordinate 52,556 of VMSP01000124.1, forward strand.
TTTCGTCGTAGATACTTTGCGGTAGAAAGGCCATGGGCCGCAGAAAATCGGTGTCGCGGCTTTGATTGTATAAACCAATGGGAAGTTTCACCTTGCCAAGACGCAGGCCAAGCCAGTCCTGAAAGCGATAGTCTGCAACCGCCCAGTCAAGTAGAACATCGTTGTTTCCTTCTTCTCCCACATCACGGGAAAGAAGTTGAAGGCCTAAGCGCAGGTTGTCGTTTACCACCGAGTTAACCGTCAGACCAAATTCGTTCAACTGAAACGAACCATCCAGTGAATTGCTCAGAAAATTGTTGTGGCTACTTTTAATGTAGCCTTGGGATAAAAAACCGTTGATACTGAGTTGTTCATTGAAATTATAGGCTTGGCAGGGAGTAATCGTTTGCAGGAAGATGAGTCCGGACAGAAAGATGCAAAAAACACCCTGGTATCGATTCATGGAACCTCTATAAGATAATATTGCTTTTCAAACCCGTAAAAAGGCAGAAGATTCTTACCCATAAGACTTCTAATCTTTTTATGGATTAGCAAAAATTGCACTCTTTTTTATGGTAATTCCAAAAAACATTCAAGTTGACATTGAGTAAGCGAGCCGCGCAGTGCAATCGACGAAGGTGCCAGCTTGAATGCACATTGGGATAACAATATTTTTGGTAAATTAACCATAAGCAAAGTGAACACTATGGAATTTATTCCTTAGTGTGAAGGTATCATCAATGATTTTTATTGTCAATTTAGGATGCAATTAAAAGAGATCTGGATTTCCACATGTTGAAATAGTTGCATAAAGAGGTTGAGGTAACTGATGAGTCTGTCTCTATCCTTGATCCTGAGATGATCAAGGATGCTTTGGATTGGTGGGCGATCTGGCTCAGGCCGGGATAACAATGCTCTGTGTTACCCATGAGGTAACTATTCACCTTGCGCGCGAGCAAGCTATTATTCGGTGATCATGAATGGAGGAGATTTTCCCTCAAACAACAACCGTAATTCCTCTGTAGCACTGATTGCATGTTTGCGGCAAGTAGATAACTAACTGTGAATGCGGCAGAATATTTTGGCACTTTCCATTGACCGAATACAACCAGATATCTTCTGCTGAACCTTAGTCATTCGCAGATCGTTTTCAGCCTGATTGTTGGAAAAGGGGACAATTCTCTCAGATTTACGAAGTTTGTATCCTTGCCGATGCTGGCATGGGGTCCTGATGAATGGTCACATCGGCACCTGGGAAGCTCTTCCAAATCAATTGTTCCACGTCTTTGCCTATACTATGAGCCTGGGAGAGTGGGAGGTCGGCGTTTAGATCCAGATGGAGCTGAATGATGGCGATTTGTCCGGATTGTCGGGTGCGCAGGTCATGCATCCCCAGAACCTGTTGATGGCTATGGACTATTTGCTGAATGAGCTCCCGTTGTTCCCGTGGTAGTTGGTGATCCATCAATAATTGAACGGCTTCACTGCCGATTTGCCAGGCACTGCGGAAAATGATCAGAGCAATGATCATGGAAAAAATGGGATCCATGATCTGGCCCCAACTGAAACGGGTCAGTAATAGGGCAATGATGGTGCAGACATTAGTCAGGAGGTCTGTGGCATAATGCAGTGAGTCGGCCCGAATAGCAGTGGAATTTGTCTGCTTTATTACATACCTCTGAAAGGCGATAAGGATGAGTGTGGCCAGAATAGAGAAAACCATGATGCCCAGGCCCAAGCCCAGCGATTGAATGGGGACAGGAGTTTTCAACCGTTCTATGCCATGCATGAAAAGGATCAGAGCAGAACCGGCGATAAAGCTTGCTTGGGCCAGTCCGGCCAACGCCTCTGCCTTGCCATGACCGAAACTGTGGTCATCGTCTGCAGGATTTAAGGAATAACGAATCGCCATTAAATTGATGAAAGAGGCCATGACATCCATCAGTGAGTCGATCAATGAGGCAAGGATGCTGAGGGAACCGGTGGCGAGCCAGGCGCCGAATTTGCTCCCGACCAGGAGCAGCGCGGTGGCGACGGAGGCATAGGTCGCACGCTTCAGGAGACGTCCTGTTTTATGGGAAGGTGTTTCGTTCATGTGACGATTCGTTCAATAATAGTTTTTGCCGTATCCGGTCCCCAGCTTCCGGCTGAATAGTTGTGGAGTCTTTGCGAACGGCCCTGACAGGTTTCACATTCATTGAGCAACGGAGTGAGAAGAGACCAGGACAGCTCGATTCCGTCCTGACGCCAGAAAAGCATGTGGTCGCCCTGAATACAATCAAGGAGTACTTTCTCGTAGGCTTCTGGGGATGGCTCGGTGTAAAAGTCATCATATTTGAAGTCCATGGTCATGGAGCGCATGCACATTTTGGCCCCGGGGTTTTTGGTTTGAAAGGTGAGGCTGATGGATTCTTTGGGGTAGATTCCAAGAACCAGACGGTTGGCAATGACTTTGGCTCCCAGAATATCCCGGAACAGAGAATGAGGAACATCCTTGAACTGAATTACGATCCGAGTCTCCTTGCGGGCCATCCTTTTGCCGGAAACAAGGTAGAAGGGTACTCCCTGCCATCGCCAGTTATCCACGTATACCGGAAGCATGGCAAAGGTCGGAATCAGGGAATCGGATGAAACCCCCGGTTCCTGGCGGTAGCCGGGGACCTCCTGACCATCTATAACCCCTGGTCCGTATTGTCCCAGAACAATGTCCTCTGTACGATTATGCAGGGGGCGGATTGAGCGGAATAGTTTGATTTTTTCATCCCGCACCCTTTCCGCTTCAAAATGGGAGGGTGGCTCCATGGCAATGAGCGACAGGAGCTGGAGCATGTGATTCTGGAACATGTCGCGGAGGACCCCGGATTGCTCGTAATACCCGGCCCGATGCTCCACTCCCAGTTTTTCCGCGGCTATGATTCCCACAGATTCGATATAACCACGGTTCCAGATGGGCTCAAAAATAGTGTTGGCAAAACGAAAAGTCAGGATATTTTGTACCGTCTCTTTTGCCAGATAATGGTCTATGCGGAAAATCTGCTTTTCATGAAAATGTTGATGCAGGGTCTGGTCAAGGGCAAGGGCAGAGTCCAGATCACGTCCAAATGGTTTCTCGATGACGATCCGGGTCCAGCCTTTGCCTTCTTCAAACTGGCTGGCAAGCCCTGCCTCGCCGATTTTGGTAGCAACTGCTTCGTAGAGGGATGGCGGCAGGGCCAGATCAAAGAGTCGGTTTCCCCTGGTTCCTCTTTGCTGGTCAAGGGTATTGAGAAGGCTGGCCAACTCCAGAAAGTCCGGAAGTGAATCGTAATTGAGAGGCGAATAATAAATCTTGTCCGCAAATTCGTGCCAGCGGGCCATGTCCAGTATTGGATCACTTGCGCAGGCGGCTTGCAGAAAGGTCCGGAAAGTATCATGGTTGTAGCCGGTACGGGCACAACCGACGATGGAGACCGGGGCGGGCAGGCTGGCGTTTAAAAACATCCGGTACAGGGCCGGGATCAGTTTTCTGGCAGTCAGGTCACCTGATGCCCCGAAAATGACAATGGCACAGGGGGCGAGTTCACCCACGGTCAGGCAATCACAGATATTGTCCAAATCGCAGATCTTCCCTTTGATGACAGTCTGCTCCATTTCTTTGCCTTTCATTTAAAATTCAAAGTATTCTTGAGATTCACGAATTTTTTTACGGCATGACCGCAAAATTCACGGCGCAGTGCTGCCAGCACTCTGTTTCAAAGACATTTGGCATTAGATTACCTTGGAAAATAGTCTTTTCACCCAAACTCTGCGTTATGCTTAAAATTTTATCCTCGTAATATTCATTATATGCCTGCGGTAAAATTTTGCGCATGTCTTGATCTTGGACGAAAATCCTTATTTTTCAAGGCACCCATTAGCCAGATAACCTTGGGGGAGAGAAGACTTTTCACCGGAGAAAGCTCTTATAGCCCTTTCCTTGACCAGCTCTTCTGTCTTGTCGGAAGTGCGGTTAAAGGCCACAATTTGATGGCCGCCCTAGAGCAGCCTGCGCGCCATGTTCATTCCCATCCGCCCTAGACCGATCATCCCTATTTCCATGAGAAAGTTCTCCTGCTTTGTTGATTATTTTTTGCCCTTTTCGCCTTCCGGCCACTCCTGTTTTCTGGTATCAATCATATAGCAAAACCGGTTCCAGCAAAACTCTTTACCACTGACAGGGCAGTGTAAGGTGATTTTTTTGTCATCAAGGTCTGCCACTATCCAGTCCCCATGACGTGGTCCCTCGGAAATATGTATTTTTTCACCAATGGCAAAAGGGTAGGGGGTAAAGATCGTAACGGATGTCAGCATAGCATCTCTCCAGGAAAAAAATCAGATCAAAATAAGATTTAACTTGATTATTGCATACTCGAAAGGGAGAATAAAGTCCAAATGAAAGAGATTGTGACAGCGGGTTGATTGTCGGTTGATTATTGTCATTATTCTTTGCGATTGCATCAGCGTTGATTGTTAGAAAATATCTTTCAAAGAAGGAGTGTCATTGAGTGTATTCCATCATTTTGATTTATTCTGCGCTCGGTGCGGTGGCTGGAATTCTGGCCGGAATGCTTGGTATTGGTGGTGGGCTGGTTATTGTCCCCATGTTGGTCTTTGCTTTCGGTTGGCAGCATTTTCCTGATCCTGTGATCATGCATCTGGCCCTTGGGACATCCATGGCCAGTATTATTTTTACCTCGGTGTCCAGTTTTTGGGCCCATCATAAACGTGGGGCAGTACAGTGGATTGTGGTTCGCCGCATTGTACCGGGAATTTTGGTGGGGACCTTTCTTGGCTCTTGTTTTGCTGCCAGGCTATCCACGAGTTTTCTGAAAGGATTTTTTGTGATCTTCCTTTATTACGTCGGTGCTCAGATGTTGGTGAACCGCAAACCAAAACCCTCCCGTCAGATTCCAGGATCGTCCGGGATGTTTGGGGTGGGGAGTGTGATTGGTGCTTTTTCCAGTCTGGTTGGTATTGGTGGTGGAACTCTTTCTGTGCCTTTTATGATCTGGTGTAATCTTTCAGTACATGCGGCTATTGGAACATCTGCAGCCATCGGCTTCCCCATCGCTATTGCTGGAACTTTTGGGTATATTTATAATGGACTGAATGTTCCGGGGCTCCCAGAATATTCAGTGGGATTTGTGTACCTTCCAGCTCTGGCTGGTCTGGTTTGTGCCAGTGTCTTGACCGCACCCTTAGGAGTACGTTTAGCTCATAGTCTGCCGGTTGATCGATTAAAGCGTGTCTTTGCCATTGTATTGTTTATTGTCGCAACCCGGATGGCATATGGCTTTTTATAAACGAAAAATGCAGTCATAGTGGAATCCTTATGACTAATAAGGGAGAGGAATCATTTTTATTTTTTCGATTTTTGGACCTTTCTTTCCCTTGAAACGAGAAGTTCAGGATGGTACTATCCTTTTGTAACTTTTTAAAAATATTGATTAAGCTTCTTGCAAGCAATAGTTTTTTTATTTCATGATTGCCTTGTGGAAGAACGGTTGAAACTTTGAATGAATAAGCGAAAGCGAAGTGAAAGATTTTTCACTTCGCTGACAGTCTCGCATGTTTGCTTGCCAGCCAGTGGCTTTCTTGGCTTAACTGTTTGATATAATTTATTAGAATGGAAGTATTTGAGTAAGGGAAAGTTAGATGCAGTCTCGAAAAATCTTAGTGATTGACGATGAGGTTATGGTTGCAGATGTAAGCAGAAGTACTCTTACATATGCCGGCCACCAAGTCTTTTGCGCCTATAGTGGAGAACAAGCTGTGGAGATGGCCATGGCTCTGCGTTTTGATCTTGCTATTATTGATGCCATGTTGCCGGGTATGAATGGTATCGAGACTTTTGAGGTTGTCAGGCAAAGCTGCCCTCATATGAAAGGAATCCTGGTGAGTGGAGACCTGACGATGGACATGACCTTGGAGGCCATGGATAAAGGGTTCAGCAGGGTACTTGTAAAACCTGTACAAACAGGGTCTTTGCTCCGGGCTGTTCAGGCAGCTGTGGGAGAATCAGAGCTGCGAGAAGAAAATATCCGTCTGAATGAACGTGTTTTGAAGTTACAAACTCTCTTTGAGCAGTATATGGCTCCGGAGGTGGCTGCTATCCTGCTGAATAAACAAGAGTCCATGTCTGAAGTTGTAGGCAAGGTTCAGGAAATTACCGTTCTCTTTGCTGATATTAGAAATTTTACATTTCTAGTTCAATATCTACCATTACAGGAATCGCGGGATTTTTTGACGGAGTTTTTTGATATTGTGGCAGATGTTGTCTCCTCATGGCAGGGAATTCTTGATAAATTTATTGGTGATGCTGCCTTGGCTATCTTTGGCGCACCGATGCCTCATGACTCACCTAATCTGTCTGCCGTGTCTGCAGCGCTGGAAATCCAAAAAAAGTTTGAAGTGTTGCGTGCCCGCTGGGCCCTGAAATCGGAACTTTTTATGCAGATTGGTCTGGGGATCGGGATAAGTCGTGGGAAGATGTTTTTGGGAAACGTGGGATCTGGTCGTCGTCTTGACTATACGGTTGTTGGAGCTGATGTTAATATTGCGCAACGCCTTGCCTCGGAGACGGCAGCTGGGCAGATTCTTATTACTGAGTCAGTTTATTGTGATGTGGTAGGCAAAGTCTCAATTCAGGGGGAAAAGACCAGATTGCTTCGAGGGGTGGAGAAAAAGATCCAACTTTATTCAATTATCCCTTAGGAAAATCTTTGTTTGAAGGTCTGTCCTTCGTCGCCGATATTTGTTATGCGTTTTTTTTGTAATCTATTACTGATAGTGTGTCTCCCATCATGACTTGGTCCCCATGGACCAGCTTTCTGCCCCGTCTTGTTTCCTGAACACCATTCACCCATATTTGACCATTTTGTATCTGAACTTTTGCCTCAAATCCATCTTGAACCAGGTTGGCTAATTTTAAGAATTGTCCAAGGCGAATAGGTTCTTCAGTGATGGTGATAATGTTTTGTTTTGAGGTCATGATGGACACGATGTGTGTTTAGATTTGTGGGTTGTGATAGATGGTTGTTTCGTGAGTTCTCCTCTGCTGCCATTCCTGCCGCATTTGAATAAACTCCATTCCATAATGCTAACTGTTAACTACCTTGCCGACAAGAGTAACTTTATGGTCTGAGAGACAAGTGCTTGTCTGGATATCTTTAATAAAATATTGGGATATCCTTGATAATTATATCTTTGATATTTCCAGGAAACCACAAGTATTGATTCGTACTCTATTACTAACTGAAAAATATTGAATTTACCGTACCTTTTAATTTCAGGAAAGTGTAGATGGTGGTAAAAGAGAGTTTCAATGGAAAAAATGTTATCGTTCAAAAATATGATATAGTGATATTGACTTATCAATGAACAATACATGAGTAATGACGCATTTTTTACTCTTTTTCACTGCTGAGTGCCTGTCTTCACATATCGCAGTCATAATGAGTATCAGCCGGATGAAAAAAATGGTTTTATTGATGGTGTTTTCAGTGTGAGGTGAGAACAATGGAATTGAAAGATCCTGCTTTGTTCAGGCAGGAATGTTATATTGATGGCGCCTGGGTCACGGCGCAAGAATCCTTTGAGGTTGTTGATCCAGCCGATGGGCGGATAGTCGGGAGGGTTCCGTCCCTTGGTCAGGAGGCAACTAGACAGACCATTGCTGCGGCCAGTGCCGCCTATCCTGCATGGAAGGCTCTGACTGCCAAAGAGCGTTCCGCGATTATGAAACGTTGGTACGCCCTGATTGTTGAACATCAAAACGATCTGGCCATGATCATGACCAGAGAACAAGGGAAGCCGCTGGCAGAGGCCGCGGGAGAGGTGTTGTACGGCGCATCCTATATCGAGTGGTTTGCGGAAGAGGCTAAACGGGTTTATGGTGATACGATTCCCACGACCCAGAAAGGAAAACGTATTATTGTCCTTAAGGAACCGGTGGGGGTCTGCGCCGCCATTACTCCCTGGAATTTCCCCTCAGCCATGATCAGCCGTAAGGCTGCGCCAGCCTTGGCTGCAGGTTGTCCGGTGATTGTCAAGCCTGCGGCCCAGACGCCTTTTTCTGCCTTGGCCTTGGCCGAGCTTGCTGGCCGGGCTGGTTTTCCCCCTGGCGTATTTAATGTGATCACCGGTCCTGCAGCGGAGATTGGAGGCGAGCTGACGCGTAATCCTTTGGTGCGTAAACTGAGTTTTACAGGTTCCACGGCTGTAGGAAAACTCCTCATGGCTGCCTGTGCCGATACGGTCAAAAAGATTTCCCTGGAGCTTGGTGGACATGCTCCATTTATCGTTTTTGATGATGCGGATCTCGATCAGGCAGTGGCTGGGGCCTTGGCTTCCAAATATCGGAATTCAGGACAGACTTGTGTCTGCGCTAATCGTTTTCTGGTGCAGGAAGGGGTCTATGAACTTTTTGCCTCTAAACTGGCAGCCGCAGTCCGTTCTGATTTCCGGGTGGGACCAGGGGTGGAAAGAGGAAATAATCAGGGGCCTCTTATCGACCTGAATGCGGTGATCAAGGTTGAGGAGCAGGTTCAGGATGCCCTGAAGAAGGGGGCCAGACTGCTAGCTGGTGGCAAGAGGGTTGGAGGAAAGGGCTTTTTCTTTGAACCAACAGTGCTTGTTGATGTGACCAGTGAGATGAAGATAGCTCGGGAAGAGACCTTTGGTCCGGTGGCGCCGCTCTTTGTCTTTAAAGAAGAGGCGGATGCGGTGAGAATGGCCAATGATTCCGAATATGGGTTGGCCTCTTATTTCTATAGCCGTGATATCGGCAGGGCTTGGCGTGTAACTGAGGCCTTGGAATATGGTATGGTCGGTGTAAATACCGGAGTCCTTTCCTCTGAAGCCGCTCCCTTTGGCGGGATGAAGGAATCAGGCATAGGCCGTGAAGGATCAAAATATGGTATTGATGAGTATCTTGAGATCAAATATATGTGCATTGGCGGGATTGATTCATAGGTAGCAGTTTCTATCTTGTTTGGTGGTGACCTGGGATCAATAATATTCTCGACAAACTAAGCTCTTTAAACTAATTGTACTTTATGGTTAGAGTATAAATAATTATTTTATTCTAAAAAAGGGGGATTTTATTATGCAATATATGAAGAAGAATGCAGGTTTATTTCTACTTGTAGCTTTTATGCTGGTGTTGAATGGTTGTGCATCCATGGGAAGTCGTAGCGATTCCCCGCCCCCGATGGAGAATCTTCCGCCATTATCAAATTTTGTAGGGGAGTATCGTGATATTGAGCTTCCCATTGATATGAAATATAACCATAAAAAAAGCATGGTCGTTCGTACGGACTCCTTTACCGGCGGGGTATTCTATTTTAGCGGCAAGGTAGAGCGCGATTCATTGAAAAATTTCATTCTTGCTTCCATGCAGAAGAATAAATGGAAACGTGCTGGTGAGGTCTCGTATGACAGTGTTCTCTTGGCCTTCACTAAACCTAACAAATCCTGCACTGTGGTCCTGGAAGAGGGCTTCGGTGGGTCATTAGGTTCAACGTATGCGGCTGTTTATGTGGCTGAAGATGTGTCCGCCGGTTCCGGTGGTAATTGATGTGATGACTGTTGTCCTGTCTTTGCCGGGCAGAGTCTGAATTACCGGCTAGAGTCAGGTTGTATTGTGAACTGCTATTATGCCCCTTCAGGTGTGATGGCAGTTTTTTTTTTAAATAGCGCCGCAACTTTTTGTCCGCAACGTTTTGATCCGCAGGATCCTCCGCCGATACCTGTTTCCTTAGCAATCTGCTCAAAGCTTGTGGCCCCCTGTTCAATAGCCTCAATAATTCGGTACAGTTTGATTCCTCTACAGATGCACCCGGGTTTCATTCGGGCGAGGATTTCTTCTTCAGTGGCCATTTATGGTTTTTGCAGCGGTTGCCAAGATTGTTGGGCATCTTGATGAAAATGTCGGTGGATATCCCGTGCCAGTTCCGGGCCGATTCCTTGAACTCCGGCCAGCTCTTCTTCAGAGGCCAGTTTGATTTGTTTAAGGCTTCCGAGGGTCTTGAGCAGGGTTTGTTTTTTTTTGGGCCCAATACCGTTAATGGTGTCAAGTTCAGAGGCCAGAGTCGATTTATTGCGCAGCTTGCGGTGAAAGGTTACCCCGTAGCGATGTGATTCATCCCGTATCCGCATGAGATAGAGTAACACTGGATTGTGGGCCGGCAAGATAATGGGATTTTTGCGGCCAGGTTTATACAACTTTTCCCCTTCAGCCTCTTTTTCCTTGGCAATCCCGAGCCAGTCGATGTCCTGGGCGTCTTCAACTCCTAGTTCGCGGGCCACGCGCATGGCGATTCCCAACTGGCCTCGTCCGCCATCCACCATCAGAAGATCAGGCAGGTCATTTTCCGCGAGCCCACGTCTAAGCCTTCGTTGCAGCACTTCTTCCATCATTGCGTAATCATCGGGTCCATCAACGGTACGGATCTTGTAGTGCCGGAAATGACGCCTGTCTGGTTCCCCCTGTTTAAAGCAGACCAGTGAGCCTACTGCCTGCTGACCGGAGGTGTTGGAGATATCCAGACATTCAATAGTCTCAGGGGGGCGACTCAGGTGCAAGCTTTTAACCAAGGCGTTCGCGAGTGACTGCCAAGATTGATCTTTTTTGTCACGTTCGGCAAAAACCTGCTCGGCATTTGCATTGGCCATGGTGATGAGCTGCAGGCGATCGCCGCGCTGTGGGATTTGGAGATGAACTAGCTCTCCACGCAAGTCGCTCAGACGCTCACTCAAAAGTTCTTTATCCTCGGGCTCACAGGGGAGGAGGATCTCTTGGGGTAGGTTGTCACCCTGGTCATAGTACTGATTCAGAACCTGGGAGAGGATGCTCGCGTCATCGCCAATGGGGTCAGAGAGGAAAAATGTGCGGCTGCCGCTGATTGTCCCGTTTCTGACCAAGAGGATAGCAAGGGCCAAAGATGCATCTTTTCTGGCCAGGCCAAAGATGTCCTGATCCCGGGAGTGTGCAGCTACGATTACCTGTTTTTCCAGGGTTCGGGACAGGGCCTGGATCTGGTCACGGATGAGGGCGGCCCGCTCAAATTCCAAGTCGTGTGCGGCCTCGGTCATCTGCTGGCCCATGGAAGTGATCAGCTCCCGGTTATGACCTTCCAGTACCATGATGATCCTGGCCACCATCTTCTGATATTCGGCTCGTTCGGTCAGGCCCATGCAGGGGGCCAGGCAGTTGTGCATCTGTCCGTTGAGACAGGGCCGTGTCCTGGCTTGGACCTGACTGGTTTTGCATCTTCTCAATGGAAAAATTGAGGAGAGCAGTTTGAGGGTTGCCCACATGGCCGAAGAGGAGGAGTAGGGACCGAAATAGCGGGCACCGTCTTTTTTCCTCCGTCTGGTCATCAACACCCTCGGCCATTCTTCCTGGATCGTGACCTTGAGCAGTGGATAATTCTTGTCATCACGGAGGACAATATTGTATCTGGGACGATGCTTTTTGATCAGCGAGGCCTCAAGGATGAGGGCCTCTTTTTCAGTTCGGGTGAGCAGAGTATCCACCTTGTGGACATGGGAGAGCATGACGGCCGTCTTGCCCTGTGTTGACTCAGCAAGCCGCGTGTAGGAGGCCAGCCGCTTGCGCAAATCCTTGGCCTTGCCAACGTAGATGACACCAGATTTTTTATCCAGCATCAGATAAACCCCTGGAGAATGGGGGATAGAGGCGAGAAGGTCGGGGGGGAACATTATTTTATCAGATGCATCTGGAATTTTTATAAACGACTTTATGGCTAATGAAAATGGTGCGTAATTCTTTCCTCTAGTCATGTATAGCTTTCCTGCCATTTGATTGCAAGAATGGTCTTTCCTTTGCTTTACATTTTGCTGATCATTGGCTAAAGTGCTGTCGATTATTAAATGATATTTTCTAAAGGAATTCTTCCGGTGTCGTCCTGATTTTCAGGTCGGTGAAAAGGGAATACGGTGCAAAACCGTAACGTTGGGCCAACGCTGTGAGCGGGGACAAGGACTGCATGATGTCACTGTCTGTGATCCGGGTAACCGGATGATGGGTGGGAAGGCGTGGTCTGAGGCTGATCCGTGAGTCAGAAGACCTGCCGGAAGAAAAAAGGAATTCTTGTCCATGGAAGTCCGTATTGCGCCCTGAGGGTTGATCCCTGAGGCGCGGTACGGACTTTTTTTATGCTCGGACGAAAAATAAGAAAAGGAAGGTTGACCATGAAGACACAGATAGAACTGGCACGCGAGGGCATCATTACCGAGGCGATGAAAAAAGTAGCCATGGATGAGGGCTTTGGCCTTGATCCGGAGACCATCCGTCAGCGGGTGGCGGATGGTCATATTGTCATTGCCGTCCATCCCAACCGGCCTTTACAGAAGGTGGTGGGGATCGGCAAGGGACTGCGGACCAAGGTGAATGCCTCCATCGGCACCTCCTCCGATATCTCGGATATTGAGCTGGAGGTACGCAAGGCCAAGGTGGCTGAGGCGGAACAGGCAGACACCCTTATGGAGCTTTCCACCGGCGGTGATCTTAATCTGGTGCGGCAGCGGGTCCTTGGAGCCTGTAACCTGCCTGTCGGCAATGTACCCCTCTATCAGGCTTTTTCCGAGGCCAGCCGCAAATATCATAATCCCAATAAGCTGGATAGCGAGTATCTTTTTGAGCTGATAGAGCGGCAGCTATCAGACGGGATATCTTTTATGGCCATCCATTGCGGGATCAACCGTTTTTCCATCGAGCGGTTGCGCAAGCAGGGCTATCGTTATGGTGGCTTGGTCTCTAAGGGTGGAACATTTATGGTCTCGTGGATGGAGTATAATAACCGGGAAAATCCCCTCTATGAGCAGTTTGATCGGGTATGCTCCCTCATGAAAAAGTATGACGCGGTTCTCTCGCTTGGTAACGGGATCAGGGCCGGGGCCATTCATGACAGCCATGACCGGGCCCAGATGGCAGAGATGGTGATCAACTGCGAACTGGCTGAGATCGGCCGTGACATGGGCTGTCAGATGATGGTGGAGGGACCTGGCCATGTGCCCCTCGATGAGATTGAAGGTAATATTATGCTGGAAAAACGGATGAGCGGTGGCGCACCATACTATGTGCTCGGACCACTTCCCGCTGATTCAGGAGCTGGCTATGATCACATCACTGCAGCCATCGGTGCGGCTAGCTCGGCCCGTTTTGGTGCCGATCTTATCTGCTATATAACGCCAGCCGAACATCTGGCCCTGCCCAATGAAGATGATGTTCGGGAGGGGGTTCGGGCTACGAGACTGGCCGCCAGGATTGGCGATATTGCAAAGTATCCGGACCGTCGTGAACAGGAAAAAAAGGTCGCCCTTTCCCGGCGTGATACCAACTGGAAGGAACATTTTCCCTTACTGATGTTTCCCGACAAGGCCCAGGAGGTGAGAGATAGTCGTACCCCAGAAAATATTGGCACCTGCACCATGTGCGGTGATTTTTGTGCCATGGAACGGGGACTTTCTCTTTTTCAGGATGATATCAAGGGGGATAAGAAGACGTTAGGCTGCAGATAACAGGAGTCATTGGGGGTGAGGGCGATGCTTCATTGAGCAGTCCTCTTCTTGACCTCAAGGTGTTTTTTGTTTAGTGCAGAGCTGCCTCGAACAATCTCCGGGTGTAGGCATGTTTGGGGGCGGCAAAGACCTCCCGGGCCGGTCCTGCCTCAACAATGCGGCCATGCTGCATCACTGCCACCTGATCAGCCATGGCCCGGATCACTCGTAGGTCATGAGAGATAAAGAGGTAGGTCATTCCGTAACGTTGCTGCAGATCCAGGAGCAGGTCGATGATCTGCTTCTGGATGGTCATGTCAAGTGCCGAGGTCGGCTCATCAAGGATCAGGAGCCGGGGTTTCAAGACGATGGCGCGGGCAATGGCGATGCGCTGACGTTGACCGCCGGAAAATTCGTGGGGATAGCGATAGGCCATCTCCGGACTGAGTCCTACCTCCGTTAGGGTCTCGGCAACGATTTCATGGCGTTGATGCGCGGTACCGCCCATATTGTGCACCCGCATTCCTTCTTCCACAATCTGCTCCACGGTCATCCGGGGGGAGAGTGAGGAAAAGGGGTCCTGAAATACCACCTGGAGTTCGCGGCGGAGGGGACGCATCTGGCGGCTTGTGAGCTGTTGCAGATCCCGGCCGTCAAAGTTAATCGTTCCATGGCTTTTGGTCAGCTTGAGAATAGCCATGCCGAGTGTAGTTTTCCCCGATCCTGATTCACCCACTACCCCGCAGGTTGTACCCTGATTGAGTGTCAGGTTGACATTGTCAACAGCCTTGATAGTCTTGATCTTCCTCTTGAAAAAAGTACTCCAGCCATCCTTGAGATGAAAATGGCAATCGAGGCCCTTGAGGCTGAGCAGGGGGTTTTGCCCTTGATTCTCATCAGGGTTACCCTGGGGAATTGATTGCAAGAGGTGGATGGTGTATGGGTGTTGCGGCTTGTCCAATAGACCTTTAGTCGACCCATGTTCGACAATCCTCCCTTCTTGCATGATATGGACATGATCCGCAATCTGTCTTACCATGGCCAGGTCGTGGGTGATCAGGAGCAGTGCCATTTTAAACTCATCCTGCAGATCACGGATCAGGTCAAGGATCTGGGCCTGGATGGTCACATCGAGTGCGGTTGTCGGTTCATCGGCAATGAGCAGGGAGGGGCGGCAGGCAAGGGCCATGGCGATCATCACCCGTTGCCGCTGTCCGCCGGAAAGCTGATGGGGATAGGTGTGAAGGCGGGCTGCCGGAGTGTCGATACCGGTACGGTCAAGGAGGCGGACAGCTTCCTTCTCTGCCTCTTTCTTGGTCAGGGATCGGTGCAGAAGCAGGGGCTCAATAAGCTGGTTACCAATGGTGTATACCGGATTGAGCGAGGTCATCGGTTCCTGAAATATCATGGCGATACGATTGCCACGAATGGCCCGTAACTGTCGGTCATCCAAGGTCAGAATATTCTTTCCCTCGAAATTTATCTGACCTGAGCTGTGCACTTGGCTCCCCTCTTCAAGCAACCGCAGAATCGAGAGGGCGGTTACCGATTTACCCGATCCTGATTCCCCGACCAAGGCCACGGTTTCCCCCTGGTCAACTGAAAGGGACACGTCATACAGAACCTGATTTACCTCGGGTTGCTGTCGGCCGGTGTCAAGAGTAAAGCTTACATTAAGTTTGTCAATTTCAAGGAGCATGATCAATGCAGTTAGTTTGTAGTGGTGGGGATTGCGCTGGTGATGACTTTGATTAATTCATCAATCTTGAAAGGCTTGGAAAGAACGGCGCAAAAGCCATATTCCTGGTAGCTTGCCATAATGGGATCGTTGGCGTATCCACTGGAGACAACGGCCTTAGCTGTGTGATCGAGAGGGAGTAAGGCGGCAATAGCCTCCTTGCCACCCATTCCTCCTGGTATGGTAAGATCCATAATAACAAGATCAAAAGGGACGCCTTCATTTTTTGCCTGAATGTAAAGCGCGATTGCCTCCTTTCCATCACAAGCCTGATCTACACTGCATCCGATAAAATTGAGCATTGCCGTCATAATTTCTCGAACGGTTATGTCGTCATCCATGATCAGTATTTTGTGAGCTGCAATTTTTGTGAATTCATCCTGTTTTCCGGGTTGATTTGTGTTTTTATTCAGGGTTGCCGGAAGGAGAATGGAAAAAATAGTGCCCTGTCCCAGTTTGGAACTCACAGTAATCATTCCATCATGGTTTTTGATGATGGAATAGGAAATGGCCAGTCCCAAGCCAGACCCTGTGCTTTTACTGGAAAAGTAAGGATCAAAGATCCTGGAGATGTGTTCCGGGGGAATCCCTGTGCCGGTGTCTTGAAAAAGGAGTTCTATGTACTTGCCTGGTGGCAGGGTTGGATGCTCATCCAGAGAAAGAGTTTTGTTAGTTCCCTGAATTGTTATGGTGCCGCCTTTTGGCATAGCCTGACTGGCGTTGATGACCAGATTCTGGCTAACCTGACTCAATTGTCCTTCGTCAGCTTCAATGTCCCAGAGACTTTCATCGAAATGGTAATCGCATTTGACTTTTGATCCTCTGAGGACAAAACTGGTGGCATCCTTGATCAGTTCCGTGATTGTGGTGACAGTTTTGATGGGTGCGCCACCTTTGGAAAAGGTGAGTAACTGTTTGGTCAGGCCCTGGGCCCTGATGGAAGCTTTTTCTGTATTATCCAGATATCCGCTAATAATATCATGCGGATTGGTATACATCTTGGCCAAAGAGATATTGCCAATGATCGCGGTGAGCAGGTTGTTGAAATCGTGGGCAATACCACCAGCCAAAACTCCGAGTGATTCCAACTTCTGGGCCTTGATCAGCTCTTCAACCATATGCCTTTTTTCGGTGACATCATTAAAGATACATTGGGTGGAGACGGGCTTTCCGTCCTCAAATTTACAGATGGCATTGCCTTCAATGATGACCTGCCTGCCGTCTTTGGTGGTAAAAACCGTGTCGAGATGATGAAGTTTTGGTTCGCTGATGATCTGTTGAAAGGTGGCTTGACAATGCCCCTGACAGTCAGTGGAGATCAGATCAAAAATGGAAAGGGTGGAAATCTCCTCTTCGCTGTAGCCGAATGTCTCCCGCCAAGCCCGGTTCACATACTTGAAATTGCCGTTAGGCATGACGATCTGGATCAGGTCGGAGGAGTTTTCAAAGAGATTTTTGTATTTTATTTCACTCTCCCTCCGAGCCAGTTCGCTACGGGTCAGATCGCTCATGTCTCGGAAAATACCGGTCATGAAGAGTGGCTTACCATTTTCAAAATGAGTGGAACAACGACCTTCCACGATCACTCTGTCGCCATTTTTGGCAATAAAGGTGGTGGCGTTGCGGTCAATCTTTTCGCCTTTCATCAGGTTTTTGAAGATAAGGGCGCATTCCCCCTTGCATTTATTATCGACAATATCTATGAGTGACAAATTTCGAATATCTTCTTCCGTGTAGCCGAGTGTGTCGCGCCAGGCCTGATTGGTATAGAGAAAGGCCCCATCTGGAGTCACGCTGTGGATAAGGTCACTGGCGCTGTCAATGAGTAAGCGGTATTGATCCAGTTCTGCACTGAGTTTCTCACTTTTTTGGACGAGCCCGTGATTTTCCATCTCCAGTTCTTTAACCTTGAGCAGGAGTGCTTCTGTGGTCAGGTTGGCAGGCATCTGTTAACGCTCCTCTGTTGTCAAATCACTCATTGGAAGAGTTGTGAAAAAGGTTGACACCGGTTTTGGGTCGACTATTCTTGAGATTATTCAGGCTATCAGGCAGTTCCTAACCTTTTATGATCAAATAAACTCACTTGTATCCAGAATATCCTTTTCCTTCGCATTTTGCCACCATTGATGGTCACCTCCTTCATTATATTGACGAAGGGGCTGGACGGGTCATTGTCATGGTTCATGGCAACCCCACCTGGTCTTATTATTATAGGCATCTTATTGCTCTGCTCTCCAAGACGTATCGGGTGATTGCCATTGATCATCTTGGCTGCGGACTTTCCGATAAGCCGCAGAAGTATCCATATCAATTAAAAAATCATATAGATAATCTGCAGGCCCTGTTGCGTCAACTCCGGATCAATTCCTATTCCCTGATTGTCCATGACTGGGGTGGGGCCATTGGTTTGGGTGTGGCGGGTAGGTATCCTGCCGCCATTGAAAAGCTGGTGATCCTCAATACCGCCGCCTTTCACTCACAACGGATTCCATGGCGTATCCGCCTCTGTCGCTGGCCGTTTATCGGTAGCCTTTTGGTGCGCGGGCTGAATGGATTTGCCGGTCCCGCGGTCTTTATGGCTGTGACCCGCCGCCTGCGTCCGGATGTGGCCAGAGCCTATCTGGCACCCTATGATTCCTGGCAGAATCGGGTGGCCGTCTATGGTTTCGTCCGGGATATCCCCCTTACCACTGCACATCCTTCGTATGCTACTCTGCAAAAGGTTGAGGAGGGACTACAGGCTCTGGCTGCAAGAGATGTCCCGGTATGTATTTGCTGGGGAGGCATGGATTTTTGTTTTAATGATCACTTCTATGAGGAGTGGCGCCGACGTTTCCCACGGGCTGAGTGTCATTATTTCAAGGACGCCGGTCATTATGTGCTGGAGGATGCGCTGTCCGAGATCAAGCCACTGTTGGTGAATTTTTTTGCTGACAGCAGTTCAGTGTCAGGAAATGGTGGGTGAATGTGAATATCGGCGAGCTTCTGGCTGAGCGGGCGCACGACCAGGCCGATGAGATCGGTCTGGTAGAGGCGGCCACGGGCAAGACTCTGAGCTTTCATGAACTCAATGGTCGGGCTGATGCCCTTGCCTTCTATCTGCAGGCAAAAGGAGTGATGGCAGGCGAGCGGGTGATGCTCATGGTCAAGCCCTCTGCTGATTTTATCTGTCTGACCTTTGCCTTGTTCAAGCTGGGGGCAGTGGTCATTCTCATTGATCCGGGCATGGGATACAGGAATCTGCTACGTTGTATTGCCGGGGTGCAGCCGCAGGTCTTTATCGGCATTCCAGTGGCCCATCTGTTTCGTAAGCTCTTTCGTGCTCCCTTTCGTTCTGTCAGGTCTTCCTTCTGCTGTGGCTCCTCTTGGGGGCTCTTAGGTCCGGACATATGCAAAGAGGCAGGAATATCCTCTCAACCATTCCCCGTTTATCCGGCTCGGCCTGATGAACTGGCCGCCATTATCTTCACCACCGGTTCTACTGGCCCACCTAAGGGTGTGCGTTACGAGCATGGAGTTTTTAATGCCCAGCTAAGGTTGATTCGAGATTATTATCATATTGGTCCGGGTCAGATTGATCAGCCTGGATTTCCGCTCTTTGCCCTGTTTTCAACGGCCCTCGGGGCCAGGGCTGTTATCCCTGATATGGATCCGACCAGACCTGCCATGGTTGATCCGCGAAAATTTGTCCGCTCTCTGCGTGAGCAGCAGGTGACCTATTCCTTTGGCTCACCTGCCATCTGGAATGTGGTCAGCCGCTATTGTCAGGAGCAGGGGATTGTCCTCGAGAGTTTGCAGCAGGTACTCATGGCCGGGGCTCCTATTCCTGGCGACCTGATAACTCGAATGCAGGCTGTTTTACCAATTGGGGCCAGGATTCATACCCCCTATGGTGCCACCGAGAGCCTTCCCATCGTCTCCATGGAGGGAAAAGAGATCGTTGAGTCGACTTGGCCTCTTAGTCGCAAGGGTAATGGAATCTGTGTGGGGAGACCACTGCCGGGAATTGAAATTCGGGTGATTGCCCTCTCTGATGTCCCTATTCCTTTCTGGGACGATGCTGTTTGCCTGCCTGATGGTGAAATCGGTGAAATCGTGGTGCGTGGTGATGTGGTGACACGGGCCTATGAAAATAATACCGAAGAAAACAGGCTGGCAAAGATCAAGGACAATGCTTCCTTCTGGCACCGGATGGGGGATCTTGGATATCTTGATCAGCAGGGCCGTCTTTGGTTCTGCGGCAGACGTGCTCATCGCGTAAGGACTATAGCCGGAACCCTATTTACCATCCCCTGCGAGGCTATTATCAATGAGCATCCAGATGTTTCAAGATCAGCCCTGGTCGGGATTCCTGATCCTCTTCATCCTGGTTGGCAGCTCCCGGTCATGATTGTTGAAACTGTCAAGACCAGGAAAATAAACAGAGATAGGCTGCTTGCAGAGGTGAGGAAGCTGGCAGCAGACTCTGCCTTGACAGATTCCATCCAGCTCATTTTGACCCATCCTGATTTCCCAGTAGATATCCGTCACAATGCCAAGATATTCCGTGAGAAATTGAGTGACTGGGCACAGAAAAAGATAGAGGGCGGTGCATGAACAAGGCGCTGATTACCGGCGGCGGGGGGTTTGTCGGCAAGGCTATTGTCCGTCAGTTACTGGCGCATGGTGTCCAGTGTCTGGTGGTCGGCCGCCATGCGTACCCGGAGCTTGAATCCCTTGGGGTGACGTGTCGGCAGGGTGATATCATTGACTGTGGATTCATACGGGAGTGCTGTCAGGGAGTGGACACCGTTTTCCATGTGGCTGCCCTGGCGGGGATCTGGGGGAGGTGGCGGGATTATTATGCCACCAACGTCCTGGGTACTGAGAATGTCCTTGCCGGCTGCAGGGCGGAAGGTGTCAGGCATCTGGTCTATACCTCAACTCCGTCGGTAGTGTTCAACCAACATTCCATCTGCAATGGTGACGAGAAGCTGCCCTATGCCGATCACTTTCTCTGTCATTACGCCAGGAGTAAGGTCATGGCGGAGCAGTTGGTCCTGGCTGAATCTGATTATGACCTGCACACCTGTGCAATTCGTCCACATCTGGTGTGGGGGCCAGGTGATCCTCATCTGATTCCAAGGCTTATTGACAGGGGGCGGAAAGGACAACTCAGGCGGGTGGGAGATGGGCAGAATCTTGTGGATATCTCCTATATTGATAATGTGGCTCACGCCCACCTGCTGGCCGCGGATAATCTGGCTGGAGTCGGGACGGCCTCGGGGCGGGCTTATTGTATCAGCCAGGGAGAACCGATGAATTTGTGGCAGTGGATTAACGAGCTTTTTTCCCGACTTGACATTGCACCAATACGATCTAAGATTTCATATCCGGTTGCCTATGGGCTTGGTGCCCTGCTTGAGTGGGGCTATCGTTTGTCAGGCTGTCAGAGGGAACCGCAGATGACCCGTTTTCTGGCGCAGCAACTTGCCAAATCGCACTATTTTTCCATTGCCCAGGCCAGACGTGACCTTGGCTATCAACCAATTGTCTCAACAGAAGAGGGGATGGAGCGTTTACTCGCATCACTCATGAAAAAATGAAAAATAATTTTCAGAAAATCTGGGCCATTGTTCTGGTCTTCTCCTTCTTGCATCTTTCCTGCGCCCGGCCTGTTGCCGCTTTCACTGTTGGCGAGGAGCGAGAGGTGGGAGAAATTCTTTTGCATCAGATACGGTTGGCCTTTTCCCTTGTTGATGACCCTGATGTCTCTCAATATATTAATGAACTCGGCGCTGAGGTGCTGCAGGTGGCGGGAGCTCAATATTTTGATTATCATTTTTTTGTGATAAAAAACAAGGAGTTTAATGCCTTTGCCGCCCCCTCCGGCTTGATCTTTTTTCATTCCGGTCTCATTGAGACCATGGGCAGCGAGGATGAACTGATTTCGGTCATGGCCCATGAGGTTGGTCATGTGGTCAGCCGCCATATTGCCTCCCGCATGGATAAAGGAATGAAGGTGGGCATTGGTGCACTTGCCCTGGCCATTGCCGGGCTGGCCCTTGGCGGTGGAGGTGCTGCCGGTCAGGCCCTGGTGGCAGGCTCGATGGCAGCCAATCAGGCCTTGAATCTGCATTTCAGTCGTCAGGATGAGGAAGAGGCAGATCTCCTCTCCTATGGCTGGATGAAAAAGCTCGAAAGAGATCCGGTGGCCATGGAAAAGATGTTGAAGACCATGCGGCGGATCACCAGGTATCGTATGGGTGATGTTCCCCCGTATCTGCTCACCCACCCTGATCCCGAGGCCCGTCTTGGCTATGTGCAATCTCTTATTGCCATTGAGAAGGCGCCTTTAAGTAATGTCAGTCAGCAGACTGATAATTTTGCTTTTTTACGTTTCAAATACCGGATTCTCTCCCAGATTGAAGATGATGGCCAGTTTCGCAATTTTCTGGCCACGAAGATTTCTGATCCAAAGTCCTCTCCTCCTGACAGAACCATGGCCAAGTATGGCTTATCGCAGGTAGAGAGAGAGGCAAATAATTACGAACGCGGTCGTGCCTTGTTGCTTGAAGTGATTGCAGCATATCCCAACAGATCAATCCTGCTGGTTGATCTGGGCCGCGTAGAACTTGCGGCCGGAAATAAAGAAAAGGCTTTGGAGCTGACCCAACAGGCTTTCAAACAGAATCCGGCAGATCTGTGGGCTGTCTTTCAGCTTGCAAAGGTCTATCTTGAGCTTGGCAAGCTGAAAGAGGCAGAAGTAAATCTCTTTACTGTGGCCCGAGAGATTCCCGAATATTCTAAGGTCTATTATGAGATCGGGAAACTGAGGTCAAGCCAGGGCAAGAAGGGTGAGGCTTCCTATTATCTGGGAAAACATTATCTGTATGAGGGGCGTATTGAACTTGCCAAAGAAAATTTTGAGCGGGTCCTCAAGGATCAATCGCTTTCTCGTGATATTCGTGACAATGCTAAGGTGCAACTGGAGACGATAGAACGTCTGGAGGAAGGTCCGGGTTCAAAAAAAGAACAGGAAGAAGAAAAGAAAAGGAAAGAGGAGGAGGTAAGGAGAGATCGGAGGCTGGTGCCATTTTGAGAGTGATGGCCGGATCTTATGTCTCAAGGGTCAGATAAATCAGAAATTCGCTGTTTCCCTTGGGGCCGACAATGGGGGAGCGGACTACTCCCCGGCTTTTCATTCCAAGTTTCTGGCAGAAGAGCTGGATCTTGTTTATGGCCTCTTCGTGGAGGGGCGGGTCGAGAACGACCCCGCCCTTGGGGACCTTCTCTCTGGGGAGTTCAAACTGGGGTTTTATCAGGGCAATCAAGTGGCTTTGTTTGCCAAAAAGGGGAAGAAGTGGCGGAATCAGTTTGGTAAGGGAGATAAAAGAGGAGTCAATGACAGCCAGATCAATGATTTCCGGGATCTGAGTTTTTGTGATCTTACGGGCGTTAAAGCGTTCAATCACCACCACCCTGGGATCCTGACGCAGTTTCCAGTCAAGTTGGCCATAACCAACATCGACAGCGTAGACCTTGCTGGCTCCATGTTGGAGCAGGCAGTCGGTAAAGCCACCACTTGAAGCGCCAATGTCAGCACAAATCTGTCCTGTTGGATCGTAATCGAAGGCATCAAGCCCGCCTTTCAATTTTAAGCCGCCTCGAGAAACATAGAGACAACTTGGCTTGACCTGAATCCTGATATCCTGGGCGAACAAACACCCCGCTTTGTCAGCCAGCTGCTCATTGACCAGAACATGCCCGGCACCTATCAGTGCTCTGGCCTTGACCAAGGTGTCGGCCAAGCCAAAGGTGACAAGGAGCTCGTCAAGTCGTTGTTTCACTGGATACGTTGGACGTCCTTACAAAGAAGAGAGTTTACTTTTGGCCTGTCCTGCCTCGGGGCTGGAACCATAAGAGCTTATAATCTTCTGGTAAATGATCTTGGCGGTATCTTTGTCCGAGAGTTGTTCAAAGGCCATGCCCTGTTTCAAGAGGGCGGCAGGTGTTTTCGCATGTTTGGGCTGACTGGCGATGATCTTTTGATACTGGAGGATCGCCTGATCGTATTCTTTCTGCTGATAGAGACATTCACCCATCATGTAGCGGGCCTGGATGGCATTGGTGCTACTGCCGTTTTTGTCAATATAGGACTCAAACATCTCATAGGCATTCTGGTAATTTCCTGCTTCGTATTTCTTTTGTGCCTGATTGAATAGATCATCAGTTGGTGTTGCATTTGCAACTGGTGATTCTTGTGCCGTTTTGGGAGCCTGTTCAGTTACGGATGCGGCTAAAACTGCTGAGCTGGTATCCTCAGGAGATACTGGTTCTGCTGTCGGCTTTGGTTCTTCAGAAACGGTTGTGGTTGCGGCGGTATTCTGTTTCACCGATGCCGGTTCCTGCCTTTTGAGCTGTTTTTTACGTTGAGCCTGAATTTGAGCAATGCCCTGATTGCTGCTTGCCATTTTCACCTTTAGCCTTGCGGCATCAGCTGCCTCGGCTGCAGCGCGCGCTTTCCGCTCTGCCTCGAGTGCACGAGCTGCCTGCAGGGAAGCCACGCTATCCTGTTGTTGCTTGAGCTGCTCATTAAGCTGCGTAATCTTAATATCGGTTTCAGAAGATTGCTTGGAAACTATTTCCTGAAGTGAGGTTTCAAGCTCTTTGTTCTGCTCCTGAAGCTGGCGATTGGTCATCGCTGTTGTCTCAAGCTCACCTTTCAGGGCCAGAAGTTCCTGTTGCATTTCAGTTAACTGTCCGGCTGAACTGGCCTGTTTCTTCTGCATCTTGTCTACGGTATTGGCCTGCATGTCCTCAAGTTTTTTATTCACCGCCCGTAACTGATAGGAGAGGGTTCTGACCTCATCCTGACTTGCGCACTGGACAAGAAAAGGGGTTAAGGAGAGAAGGACAAGGAGGGTAAGGAAAGATTTATTCATGGCATTTACCTGTTCAATGATATTTTTTATAAATATTATTTTTTAGAGGACCAGCGGGGATAGGTCTGGTTGCCTTTTAACGAAAAAATTTGTCGCTGAAAAGTGCCGTTTTTCAGAATGGCATAAATTTTTCGCGCACCACCTTCACGTTGTGAGTAGATCAGTTGTTTGCCGTCAGGTGACCAGTCTGGTGATTCGTGCTGATTTGCATCTTTTGTAACCTGGAAAGGTGTGGCACCTTGTTGGGGAGTGATGGTGCAAATCTGGTATGAGCCATTGGTCAGACTCGAGTAGGCCAGAAGATCCCCCTTTGGAGACCACGAGGGTTCAGCATTTTCTGTTCCTTTAAATGTGAGTCTCTGAACATTTTTACTACCGAGGTCCATAAGATAGATCTGTGGCTTGCCACTGCGGTCTGAGACAAAGGCAATTGTATTACCATTCGGTGACCATGCTGCCGAGACATTGATGCCTGAGCGTTTAGTCAGTTGTTCCAGAACGTTCCCTTTACGGTCAAGCATATAGAGATCAGGATTTCCGTCTTTGCTCATGGTTAGAATCATCCTCTGTCCATCCGGTGACCAGGCAGGTCCCAGATTCATCCCTTTTCTCCGGGAAAGGACTTGGGTCGAGGTACTTTGATTGAGATCGGTAATGTAAAGATTCTGATTGCCCTTGTGGTAGGAGGTATAGCTGAGGCTCTGACCATCAGGGGTAAAACGGGGAGAGATCACCAGATTTCGATGACGGGTTATTTGTCTTGTCTTATCACCGAGGATATTTGTCACGTAGGCCTCTTTAGCACCTGTGTTGTCTGAAATAAAAGCTATCTGGCTGGAAGCAATTCCTGGTTCACCGGTGAGCTCCTTGATGACACTGTCGCAGAATTTAAAGATTATTTCCTGTTTCTGCTCTGTCGTTCCCGTATATTTTTTACCGAGGACCATGTCGCCACCTCCCACATCCAGAAGGCGCATCTCATAATTGATCCCTGCTGGTGATATGGTGTAACTTCCCAGGATGGTATAGTCGGCGCCAACCTGTTTCCAATCAGGAGATGATGACCCGGAGTAATTTTGATTAGGAATAATAGAGATGATCCCATGGAATTCCAGCGCTTTTTCAAGAGTATTGGCCAGTTCACGGCCAAAGGCCTGTAACTCACCGGACTTTGCCGTGTTGGTAAACCAGGGTACGGCCATGTTGATCTTCCGTGTTCCTGACGCGGTAATGTCAAGATAGACCTTGGTATCTGCTTGTGCGAAATTAGTGGTATTGCCAAGGATCAGAAGAAGACCCACGAGGAGCGTAACTAAAAAGCGTATCGGATTCATAATGTGATGAAGGGTAAAAGGAAAAAAGGAATGATTCGAATATTCACAGAGTGTACCACTTATAGATGAAAAAATCACTGAATTCCGCTTGGTTTGAAGCGGAGCCCTATTTCAATGCGCTGTTTTTGCAGGGCTGGTGGTGGTGCGGGTAGGGGATTGGCCGCCTCCAGGGTCTTGAGCACAAACTGATCAAAGAGGTTATCCCCGGATCCCTGCTCAAAGTTCTGGCTGACGATCTGACCATCGCTGGCAATGGTGATGCTGACCACCGCTAAAATATTGGGATCCCAGGTCTTGACATCGGGTGGCTGCCAGTATTGTTGAATATGGCCCATGATTGTCGCATAATATTGCTGTTCAAGTATGCCCATGCTTTGTGCATTACTGGTTCCAGTCTGTGAGGACGTTTGTGATGTACTGGTAGGGGTTGAAGCCCGGAGCTGATCTCGCAGGGCATTCTTGGCGTCTGCTGCCAACATTCTGGCCTCCAGCTCCGCACGTCTGGCCTCCTCGCGGGCTGCAGCCAGCTGTCGCTGACGTTTGATGGTTTCCTGTGCCGCAGTTTCTTTTTTTGCCTCTTCCTGGAGTTTATTGGTAATGCTTTTCAACTCATCTTTACGAATCTTGGCATCTTCAACCTTGGTGTCAGGGATATCTTTGATTATTTTTTTCAGCTTTTGCTTTAACGGCTTAATCGAAATGGCCTCGGCTGGTGCCGGGGGTGCAACCGGTTCAGGAGTAGCCGTTGGTTCTGGAATGGGAACTGCATCCGGCGTTTCAGGGGGGAGAGGAATCTGCTTCGTTTCTACCGGTTTGATAGTCTCCGCCGGTTTAGGCGGCGGTGATGGGGCTATTGCCTTTTTTGATTCCTGCTTTATGGCCGTAGGAGCAGCAGGTTTACTTGGGGCAGCCGGTTCCCCCATGCTGACCAGATCAATGGTGGTAATTTCCGGGAGGATGGTTCGTTGATCCAACAGGCCAGGAAGCACCATGGCGCAAAACAGGGCCAGAAGATGGAGACCGATTGCCAGGTTAATCGGCAGTTTCCATTCGTTGGGCCGGGCGTGGAAGAATGCTTGATTCGCAGGCACGTTACTTTTTTTCATCCGAGGGTTTAGTGACCATCCCCAGTTTGGTAAACCCTGCGGCTTTAATGTCAGCCATAATTGAGGCTACCTCTCCATAGGTGATATTTTTGTCCGCCTTGAGCAAAATGAGTTCTTCTTTTCCCTTTTCAGCAAATATCTTGGCCAGTTGATCGCGAAGGACAGGCTGAGTGTATTCGATTTTTCCCAGCATGATCTTGCCGTCCTTGTCAACGCTTACCACCTGGGGATCTTCTTTCTGCCGCAGCGAATTGGCTGTGGTCTCAGGCAGATCAACATCTAACCCCTGAGTCATCATCGGCGCGGTTATCATGAAGATGATGAGCAGCACCAGCATAACATCTACCAGAGGTGTGACGTTAATATCGGCGACCAATCCTCTCGTGCCATTTCCCCTGCTTGATCCCATTCCCATTTGATTTGTATCCAGTTTAAAAAAATTACGAATTACGAATTACGAATTTAAAAAAGACGAATTGTAATTCGTAATTTCTAATTCGTAATTCCTAATTAGTTCGCTATCCGCGGCTTATCATGTCGCGTTCAACAAGGTTGAGAAAATCGGTGGAGAAATTCTGCATTTCGCCGTCAATATAGGTCAGTTTGTTGGCGAAATAATTATAGAAGATAACTGCTGGAATGGCAACAGCAAGACCTGCGGCTGTTGCGATCAATGCCTCGGATATACCAGGGGCGACAACGGCCAGGGAAGCGGAGCCACGCATGCCGATATCGTGAAATGAGGCCATGATACCCCAGACCGTACCAAAAAGACCAATAAAGGGGGCGGCGCTACCGGTGGTAGCGAGAAAAGGCAGGTATTTTCCCATTTCAGTAATCTCCTGGGATTCTGCCTTGCGGATGGCCCGTTTCAGATTATCCATGGTGGCCATTTGCATATCAAGAGTTTCCGGCTGATTGCTTCCATCCTTACGGCTGCGAATCTTGTTGATCTTTTGCAGCTCGGTAAATCCTGCTGAAAAGATAGTCGCCTCAGGACTGTATTCATAGTCCTGGGCAGTGTCATAGGCATCGCTGAGTTTGCTTGAAGACCAGAAAGCCTCAAGGAAATCCTGAGTGTCGGTAGAAATTTTTTTGAACAAGCGTGCCTTAATAAAGACAATGGACCAGGAGATAACAGAAAACAGAAGGAGAACAAGCATGACCAGTTGTCCAATTGGACCGGCATGTAAAATCATATTGGCGATAGATAGCTGCACGTGTGTATTCCTTTAAGTGTTTGTCTTTGTATTATTTAATAAAATGTAAGGTAGTAGATTTTATTAATGAAAAAATACTTTATTTGGGTAAAAAGTCAACTGTCGCTTCAGTGCATATTCTTTCCTGCCATACCTCTAACTGCTCTGTATACTCATCGACTGAAGAGATCATTCCGCATCCCGTGCAGATGGCCTTGACGTTGTGTCAGCGCCCTTGCAGGTGCATTTTCTTCTGATCACAATAGGTGCAGATAAAAGCAGGTTCTCTGTCGCTCATATCTGGTGATTGCATAGCAGAATTGTTCACGGCTGCAAGGCGGAGGTGATGGTACAGGAAAAATCAACCTGGACGGCTATTTTTTCTTTGACGCGCAGGATACCTTTCATGAACCAGGAACCAGCTACTTTCTCTTTCAGGTGCACCTGCATCTGGAGGGTGCTGCCCGGTTCCACGGGACGTTTGAAACGGGCCACGCCAATCCGGGTGAGAACAGGGATGCCGTGTTGTGTCTTCTGCTCATCCTGCAACATCTTGGCAATAAGCAGGGCTCCGGTTTGAAACAGGGCCTCGCAGAGAATCACGCCTGGCAGGATAGGATGATCGGGATAATGCCCTTTGAAGATGTCCAGGTCTTCAGAGATGACTTTTTCAGTAACCATAGTTCCTTCCTCATAGCTGATAATTCTGTCAATCCAGAGGAAGGGAGGCCGGTGTGGAATCAGCTCAGCGATGAGTGGGTCAATGGACATGCTCATTTTTATAAGCCTCCGTTGACTTCCAGCACAGTGCCAGTGATGTAGGAAGCCTGTGGGCCAGCAAGAAATAGAACCGCATATGCCACTTCTTTCGCGGTGCCAAAACGGCGCATGGGGACCAGTTTTTTATAGGCAGCCACTTGCTCGGCACTGAGATCATTGAGGAGGTCGGTGGCGATAAATCCTGGGGAGACACAGTTGACAGTGATCTTCTTGCGTGCTGTTTCCTTGGCCAGGCTCTTTGTCATGCCGATTTGTCCCGCTTTAGAGGCCGCATAGTTGGCCTGACCGGCAAAACCGAGATGGGCAACAGGAGAGGTTATATTGATGATACGTCCATATTTCTCTTTCATCATCAGCAATACAGCCTGTTTGGACATGTTAAAGGTACCGGTGAGGTTGATGTCGATAACCTGTTGCCAATCCTTGCTGTCCATGAGGGCCATGAGCCCATCGCGGCGTATTCCAGCATTGTTGATCAGGACATCAATAGTATCAAACTCCTCTTCCACCTGACGGAAAAACTTCTCAACCTGCTTGCTGTCGGAAACATCGCACTGGTGAAGTTGCAGTCTGTCACCAAACTGTTTGCATTCTTCAGCAAAGTCCCTGGCCGCATCACTGTTGCTGCCATAAATCCCGATTACTTGGGCGCCGGCACTGAGA
Source organism: Desulfocapsa sp. (assembly GCA_013792135.1). Taxonomy (GTDB): domain Bacteria; phylum Desulfobacterota; class Desulfobulbia; order Desulfobulbales; family Desulfocapsaceae; genus UBA2270. The sequence goes on from VMSP01000124.1 coordinate 81,821, forward strand.
AAGGCCAGGCTGATGGCCCGCCCCAAGCCCCGGCTTGCTCCGGTGACAACAACTTTCTGATTAGTAAAGGTAGTCATTTTCTTTGATTATATGCTGCGGATATAGCTGTCAACATCATTGGAGACGATAACCCCGTAATTGATTGCCCCGAGCCAGCCGGACATGATAATCCCCACTGAGCCGACATGAAAGAGCCCGGGAACTTCTTTGAAGATGGATCTGGACACTGCAAGGCCCTCGAATTTGGTGCCAAAGGAGGTGCCGTGGGTATGGAGGGTGTAGCGGTTAAAGGTCTTTGGCGTTGCCGCCTCCAGCCAGTCAATTTTCTCATTTATCTCAGGAAAATAACGGTTCAGATCCACCAGAGTCCGCTCGATAAGTGCCTTTTTTTCGGTTTCATAGGCGACTGGGCTGAGAGTGTTCCAGTCATCATAGCGGCTGTTCATGGAAGCGACAATGGCATATCGATCGTGGCCCGGTCGTGTTTTTGGATAATAGACCGAGAATGTCTTGGAGCGGGTATGCATATCGAGCAACTCGGAAGAGTCGAAGACGGGCGCAGTCGAGGTGAAAAGGAGATCTCCCTTATCCTCAATGACAGCATCTTTTTTCAGCCCTATATAGACCTGACAACTGGAATTGTTAACGCGAATCGCATCGGCTTTTTCCAGGAAGTCGCCTGAAAAGACATCGCGACCAGCCAGATTATAGATTGTATTGGTAATGCCGCTGTTTGAGACAACGGCCGGGGCGGTAATCGCCCTTCCGTTCACTTCAACGCCGCGTACCTTTCCTTTTTCCACAAGAATCCTGTCAACCTTGGCATTGGTGCAGATCATCACCCCGTTTTTTTCAAGGTCTTCGGTCATCATCTGGATGAGCTTATCCGTGCCACCTTCGAAGGTGAAGACTCCCTTGTTCATGAAGTTGGAAAAGACGATGCCATAGGTGATGGCCGGGTCGTCAAGGGTGGAGCCGTTGGCGTAGGTGATGGGTTCCATGAGCAGGCGATGCACATCAGTTCTACCGGGGAAAAATTCTTCAAAGAGTTCCCGGGTAGTCATGGTCTGGTCATCATAAAAGTTCATCCCGGCCACAGTGACAAAGAATCGGTCAATGATTGTCTGGGGAATCTTAAATTTTTTGTTCAACAGTGTGGTGAAATCAACCCTGTCAAAGGTGGTTTTCAGAGAAAACTGGGGGTTGTCAAAGACAATATTCTTAAGCTGGACAATAGACTCTGTGATTTCTTTCGTCCAATATTTTCTGCAGGTCTTGACCATGCCGTAGGGAAAGCCATGCAGGGAGATGTCGAAGATATGGCCTTTGCGTTTGAACCAGGTAGCAAGACCTCCAAGCTGGTGATGAAATTCCAGGAGCAGGACCTTGTGGCTGCAATAAGAGAGACGTTTGGCCGTGGTCAGGCCGCCCAGGCCGGAACCAATTACAATTACATCGTAGCTGTCAGCAGCTTTGTCTAAAGAAAAGGGCATTGAGTCGTTTGTATTGTTATTTGCTTACAGACTTTTCTAAAGTCGGGACAGAATGTGTTGATTGACCATGGAGACACCACTCAGCATGGATCCTACAATACCTAAGAAACCCTGGTCGGTGCCGGCAAGAAAGAGATTGTGATAGCCTATGTCGCCATTCTTGATTTTGTCAGGACAACCATAAATAGCGCCTTCTTTTTTGGCAGTAAAGCGTTCTATGGTAAGAGGTGTAAAGGTATCCTCATATACAATATCCTGCCTGAAATTACCAATGATTTTCTCGAGAGCCTGTTTTGACAGGCTGGCGGTGTCACTTTTTGCGGCAAGGTAGGCGGGCCTGTCGGCAGCAAGAGACTTCCAACTGGTATAATCGGCAAGATGGGTGGCGCGAAGCTCAAAATAAGGCTGTGCGTCAAGCCCTTGAAAACTACCAGGAAAGCAGATAACACCACTATTATAATCAACGCGATTTTCAGGGCGCTGGTAGCGAAATTGTTTGTTCGTGTTGTAAAAAATAATAGTTTTGTCTTGTGGGAGGTTTTTTTTACAACTGGCGGGCAGTCGGAAAATCGATTCGACAAAGCCAAGCCGGGGGCGATTCTTTTGCACAGGCGGGACAGTGAGACAGGCCATGGTCTCCTCATAGCCAATAGTTGAGAGCAGAGCGTCGCAGGTGATCACCTCGCCGTCGGTCAGTTCCACGCCTAGCACCTTTTTGTTCTCATGGATGATTTTGGCAACAGGAGCTTTTAAACGAATCTTACCGCCAAATTCCTGATACTGTTTGAGCAGGATATCCAGAAAATCCTTGATGCTGCCATCAGGCCGGAACATTCCTTCCAGAAAGATCGCCCGGAACATGATAACGAACTGGCCCAAGTCCATGTCATTTTCCACGCTTGAGCCGTAATACATCAACGGACAAAGCAACATGTCCACCAGGAGCGGGTTGTCGAGTGTCGTGGCCAGTAAGGTTCTGGCTGAACGAAAGGGCGCGGCCTGGAATGGGTCATATTCTGAGATGGTCTGAAGGAGTCTGGTGAATCCCGGAGCGCTGTAGGGGAACTTTGTCACTATCTCATGGTGCAGTAGATCGAAATCATTAGTGAAGCTCAGTATCTCCTGGTTGACAAAGAAGATCTCGCTCTTGATCTGTTCATGAAAGGTGAAGTCTTTGCGCCTTAGTTTCAGTTGGCGGAGCAACCGGTTGAGGGGGGCAGTTTTATCGTGGGGTTGGGCAAAATTGGTGATGGCGTGGAGACCGGTCTCAAACAGTGAATTGTTGCGGTAATAATAGGAGTTGAGACCACCGACACGGGAGTGCTTTTCCAGGATCAGGACTCCTGGATTAAAACGGGCGAAACGAATTGCGGCGGCCAGCCCCGAGAGACCGCCGCCGATGACCAGCAGAGGTATGTGCACCTTTAGGCGTTCTTGAGTAGTGGTTCCAGGTAGTTGACGCAGCTGTCAAGGGAGGCCAGTTGAGGATAGTCTTCTTCTGGAATCTGTAATTTATGCCGTTTGCGGAGCTCCATTACGATATCAAGAAAATCCATGGAGTCAAGATCCAGTTGGTCACGTAGCGGTTGGTCGGATTGCAACGCGTCAAAATCAGCATCTTCATCTATGTCTTTGATAATCTCCAGAATGAGATCTTTAATATCATCACGTGTCATGTTTTCTCCAGGTTCGATCTCTTATGAAAAAGAGTGACTTTTGTCTATATTATTGTGCATAGTTTGGTATGAATGAGAGTATTTTCCCAAGCAAAACATTCTTTATACCATACCTTGCCACTCTTTTTTATATATTTTTTGAGAAATACCTTTAATCTTCGTATTTTTTAACAATAATAACGGAATTGATCCCGACCATGCCAAAGGAGTTATTGAGAATGGTGGATACGGACTTCAGTTGCGTTGGTTTATTGAGGACCATGTTGGGCAGGGCACATTCCGGATCAAGGTTGGTGACATTGATAGTGGGGTGGACCATATTATCTTCAAAGGCAGAAAGATTACCGGCAAGCTCAAGGACACCGGCGGCCCCCATGGCATGACCAATGATGGATTTGGTGTTATTGATATAGGTGGATGGCGCCTCCCCAAAGACCTGGCGGATGGCTTTGCACTCTTCAATGTCTCCCTGCCTGGTGCCGGTGGCATGGGTATTGATAATATCAATATCGGCAGCGTTGAGCCCGGCTCGATTCAGGGCCTGCTGCATGCACTCTGCCTGTCTCTTGTCATAAGGGAGCACAAAATCACGGGCATCGGAGTTGATGCAGTAACCAACAATCTCTCCATAGATCCTGGCCTCGCGTTCAATGGCCTTTTCCAGACGTTCCAGGACGTAGATGCAGCCCCCTTCTGAGACCACAATCCCGTTTCTTCCCATATCAAAAGGTCTGCAGGCCTTACGCGGATCTGCTGCCTCTGCGAGTGCCCCCTGGGCCTTGAAGCTTGCGAAGATCCCGAAGGAGCCAGTTGATTCGGATATGCCACCAGCGAGCGCCATATCAACCTCGCCCAGGCGCAGCATCTGGACGCCCTGAATCAGGGAAGCATTGCCGGCCGCGCAGGCAGCTCCTATGGCGTAATGGGGTCCGGTGATCCCGAGGCTCATGGTGATCTCACCCGGGGGATTGTTGAGAACAGTTCGGGGGTTATGGTGGTGAGTCCAGTAATTTACGTCATAGTTGTACTGGCTGATATTAAAGATCTCATTTTCTGTCTCAACGGTTCCATGTTCGGTGAGACCGACATAAACACCAATGCGCGAGCGGTCATAGTAGTTAATATCAAGGGTTGCATCGGCCATGGCCTCGTGGGCGCAATAAACTCCAAGGCAGCCGGCGCGGGTGCCTCGTTTGTTGTCTTTTTTCTTACGGTATTTCGTTTCGTCAAAGGTGCAGATGCCTGCAGGTGCCGGGCCAAAATAACGGAGATCGATCTCTTTTATTTCACTGATCCCGGCAAGGAGTTTCTTACGAAACTCCTTGAGATTGTCAGCGTTGGGTGCGGCCAGGCCGACCCCTGTTATGACGATTCTTTGCTGATTGCTATCCATGATGGTTGATTGACGAATGGAAGTTGACTTATTATAACTGGGTTAAGTTATTTTATTTTTAAATTAAGAGTTCACTCTGTCGGCGGTACTACGCGGCTCTTCACCGTATTACCCGTACTGGTTCGTTGCTGTTTGCTGGCCTTTGCGATGCAATCTTGATTTAGAAATGAAATTTTTGTTGAAAGATTAAGCTGAAACTCTTTATCTTTAGGATATATTGATTGAGAATTCAAGAGGAATGCAGGGCAATATAGAAAAAGTGGATTTTGTTGGAGATGAAAATTAGGTTTTTGGGAGAGAAAAATGGATACTGGAACGGATGATTTAGTCTATGATGTGGTGATTATTGGTGCAGGTCCAGCTGGAATTCAGGCCGCGATCCATGCCGTTCGAAAAAAAAGCAGGGTCTTGCTGCTGGGACGGATTGAACGGAGTTCGCTCTATTCTGCCCATGTGGAAAATTATGCTTGCGTGGAAGGTGTGAAGACAGGTCAGGAGCTGCTGGAGGTGGGGATCACTCAAGCCAAAAACTTTGGTGCCGAGTTGATGGATGATGATGTGTTGAAGATTCATCAGAGAGAGGCTTTCTTTGATCTTGAGCTGGAAGGTGGTACAACGATTATCAGCCGCACAGTTATCTTTGCCACAGGTACAGCCAGAAAAAAACTGAAGGTGTCAGGCGAAAAGGAACTTTCTGGTCGAGGGGTTTCCTATTGCGTCGATTGTGACGCTAATTTTTATCGAAAGGCCACGGTAGCAGTCGTAGGAAATGCCAGTGCCGCCATTGACGGGGCCTTAACCCTTACTGGTTATGCCTCAAAGGTCTATCTAGTAAGTCAGGAGCTTGTAGCTTCAGCAGATCTCCTGAAGAAGCTGCACAGCTCCACAGTCGAACACCTGTCAGGAACTTGGGTCAAGGAGATTCAGGGCGAGAAGGCCGTGCAATCTATTCTTCTTGAAAACGGTAAAGAGGTGATAGTCGATGGCATTTTTATCGAACTTGGGGCTAAAGGGGCCATGGAGTTGGCTCTTGAAATAGGGGTTCAGCTGGATATGGATACCATGACCCACATTGAAACCAATAAACTTGCAGAAACAAATGTCCCTGGTGTTTATGGTGCTGGAGATATCACTGGCCATCCCTATCAGATGGCCAAGGCAGTTGGTGAGGGCTGTGTCGCCGGAATGGAGGCAGCTAATTTTGCCAGGAAACAGAAAGGTGATGTATAGTATTCTGCATTTTTCTTGTAACTATTCATCGTTTGTAGTCACAAATAAACTGTTGAGGAGGAAATAATGTCAACAACCATAGAGAATCTTATGGCTGCTTTTGCTGGTGAAAGTCAGGCGAATCAAAAATACAGGGCCTTTGCCAAAAAAGCGGAAAAGGAAGGCTTTGTTAATATCGCCCGATTGTTCCGTACCACGGCAGAGGCCGAGAGGATCCATGCCGAAGGTCATTTGAAAGCCTTGGATAAAATCGGTTCTACCGTTGATAACCTGCAGGAAGCCATCAATGGCGAGACCCATGAATTTCAGAATATGTACCCGCCCATGATTACCCAGGCAGAAGCCGAGGGGCACAAGGCCAAGGTCATGTTTAAGTTTGCGGTCAAGGCCGAGGCGGTTCATGCCGATTTATACAGCAAGGCCATGGAGGCCGTGAAAAAAAGGGTGGATTTAGATGTGACCGGTTTTTACCTCTGCCCGGTTTGTGGTTACATAGAATTCGGAGCGCCCCCGGAAAAATGCCCTATCTGTGGTGCTAAAAGTCATATCTTTGAGCAAATCAGTTAGTACCCATCCTTGAACTGGTGGGATAAGTCGAAAATTCCACCAGTTCAAGGATGCATGATTGATCTGGTGTATATGTGTGTCATTTTCCTGAAAATGACGATTCGGGGCTGAGTTTATTCCTTATTTCTGTTCTTTTGAAAGTCTGCTTGCCATTCCCATTTTCCTTTGTCACTCTTTCGTTCCAAAGCACACTTGCTTTTCAGATAGTCCAATCCAGCGTGATTGGTCAGGTCAAGATGAATCGGAGTGACTGAGATATAGCCGGCATTGATGGCATTTGCGTCCGTATCCTCGTCCGGATCCAGATGAGGTGTACCGCCTCCTATCCAGTAATGTTTACGCCCCCAGGGGTCAAATGTCTCCTGAATGGCATTTTCCCAGAGCCTTCGTCCCTGGCGGGTAACTTTCACCCCGCGTATTGTCTCGATTGCCGGGACATTGGCATTGAGAAGGGTGTTTTCGGGCAAACCCTGTTCCATGATGATACCGGCAAGCCAGGCGGCCACCTGTCCAGCAACAGTAAAATCATAAGGGTGACTTCCTGCCAAGGAGACCGCAAGGGATGGAATCCCGTACATGGTTCCTTCCACTGCCGCGGAGACTGTGCCTGAATAGGCAATGTCATCACCCAGATTGGGACCGGGATTGATTCCTGAGACCAGAAGATCTGGCTGTTGCTCCAAAATTTTCTTTAAACCGATGGCCACGCAGTCGGTGGGGGTGCCGTCCAAGGAATAGTGATTATCCTGAATCTTGGTGACCTTCAGAGGACGATTCATGGTCAGTGAGTGCGATACCGCAGAATTATCCCGATCAGGGGCAATCACCACACAATGTGCCAAGGGACGCAGGGCGGATGCGAGGATATGGAGGCCAGGGCTATGGATTCCATCGTCATTGGTAATGAGGATAAGCGGCATATTCGTATAAACCCTTTGTGTCTGTTTCAAGGATCATGGGGATTACGGAAAATACTAAAGAAATACGATTAGGGCAGGGGCAGGTGCACGGTGAACAGGGCACCACCAAACTCTGATTTTCCTACCTCAATGGTGCCATGATGAGCCATGACTATTTGTTTGACAATGGCTAATCCGAGCCCGGTTCCATCGACCCGTCTGGTAAAAAAAGGTTCGAATATCTTTTCTCGGTTTTCTTCTTCAATGCCTTTTCCATTATCACCAACCTGCAGGATGATTTCCCCTTGGTTCTCGGAAACATTTAGCTCTTCCGCTTCTATCTTGATGAGCTCTGCTCCATGTGGACAGAAGGCCAGGGCGTTCTGAATAAGATGGATGAGAATAGTGAAAATCTGGTGCTGGTCTGCCCAGAGTGAATATCTGGGATCTACTTTGATCTGGAGGGTGCAACTGGCTGGCCATAAGGGATCCGCTTGGCTGACCTGAAGAACTTCATCCAGACATTTTTTCAGGGAAAACCATTCACGCTCTGTTGTTTCCGGTTTGGCAAATTTAAGAAAGTCGGAGATAGTGTGGCTCAGGCGGTTTGATTCGCGGAGGATGATATTGATGAGCGCCCGGTTGGTTCGTTGCTCGGGGGAATTGTGCAGGGAAAACTCATTGATCAGAATCTGGGCAGATCCTGAGATGGCGGTGAGGGGATTTCTGAAATCATGGGCAATGCCGGCGCTGATTCGTCCTATGGCAGCCAGTTTTTCGGCCTGGCGCATCTGCTGTTCCAGACGTTCTACTTCACTGATATCTTGAATGGTCAGAACTCTGCAGTTCTGACACTGAGGCTTTTTATGTTCATGAAGTTCAGTGTCAACAGGGAGTTGCAGCTTGGCACAGGAGTAACCTACTCTGATTTCTACTCCATCCTGGCGCAAAAGATCGGCAGTGAGGCGTGATCCTTTGTTATCCAGATCCAAGGTTGGAAATACCTGAAAGAGTACCTGCCCAGGAAGAACAGTGGGCGAGTAACCGGTGATGCGGGCAATAGCATTGTTGGCCGAGGTGATCCGGTTGTTGTTGTCGATGGTGATAATGCCGGTAGCGATGTCATCAAAAATCTGTTTATAGAGAAGGGACAGGCTGTCAAAGCTTCTGACTGTATCAGAAAGCGCGGCCTCAGTCTTCAGCAGTCGGCGTGCAAATATGGCACTAAGAATAGCGGCCAGAAAAAATGTCAGTCCTAACACGGCAAAATGGTTAATACTGGTGAGCAGATTCTGCTCTTTAAAAAACTCGTAGCGGTTGAGAAAGGCGGGGGTGATTCTCATTTGCTCAAGCCCAAGGACCAGACCGAATTGCAGGGTTGCCGCAGCTGCCGCTACCAGGCCGCCTTTGCGAGGGAGAATCAGGCCCCCGGCAATAATGGGGAAAAAGTAGAGAGGAGAGAATGCTGAGAGTGAGGAACCAGTGTAATAAACAAGGAGGGTAACAAGAAAAATATCAAGTTGATTCTGGAGGAAAGCAAAATGGTAGAGTTCTTTCTTGCTGGTCAGCAGAAAAAACGCAGAGCCGATGGTTGAGAGATACACACAGCAGATAAAGGATAGAAGCCAGTAGTAGGGGGGCAGGATAATTTCAAGCTGATCGCTTTGGAGAAAGACACTGATTCCAAGGAGCAGGGTATAGAGAATGACCCGGAGCAGGAGCATCCATAACAGTTGACCTTTCAGTAAATTGTCTGGGGATGTCCCGGTCTGGTGCGGCTGGGTGATGATGGCCTTGAGGTCCATAGTAACTGCTTGGGTGGAGATCTTGAAAATCTGATTATGCGATCTGTCTACATGTCTTCAATGCCATATTTTTTGACCTTATAGCGTAAAGAACGAAAACTGATGCGCAACAGTTCTGCTGCCCGCATCTTGGAGTGGCTGCTTTTTTCCAGGGCAAAAATGATAATTCTTTTTTCCAGGTCATTGATAACCTCTTCCAGGCCGCGTTCAAAGAGTTCTTCCTTGTTAGCCACGGCCTGAAACAGAGGGTCGGTCTCGCTCTTGTTTCTCTTCTCTGATCGGTGTGCAGAAAGGGTCAGGCTCTCCGGCAGGATGATGTTGGAGTTCTCGAGTGCGACCCCCCGCTCAATGATGTTTTCCAGTTCACGAACATTGCCGGGGAAATCGTAGTCCATAAGGACCTGCATCCCGTAAGAGGAGATCTCCTGGACCTCTTTCCCCAGTAACCGTGAATGCTTTTGCAGAAAATGGTTTACCAGCAGTGGCACATCGCCCTTGCGTTCACGTAAAGGGGGCATACGGATGGGTACTACAGCCAGACGATAGAAAAGGTCCTCGCGGAAGCGTCCGGCGATGGTCTCCTCTTCAAGCACACGGTTGGTGGCTGCGATAATACGGACATTCACCCTTTCAATCCTGGTTGAACCTACGGGTTTGACCTCCCGTTCCTGAAGGACTCTGAGAAGCTTGGTCTGGATAATGGGGGTCAGTTCACCGATTTCATCAAGGAAGGCCGTGCCGTTGTTGGCCAGTTGAAAAAGACCTGGTTTATCGTTGATGGCCCCAGTGAAAGAGCCCTTGACATGGCCAAAAAGCTCACTTTCCATGAGGTCTTCAGGGATGGCACTGCAGGTTATCGGTACAAAGGGATGGTCGGCCACCTTGCTGCGCTGGTGGATTGCCTGGGCAACAAGTTCTTTACCGGTTCCTGATTCGCCATAGATTATAACATTGGCAGGTGTCGGGGCAACGCGTTGGATCAAGTCGAAGATTTTGACCATTTCCTGACTCTTGCCAATGATACCCGGAAAGGCATCGGCGGCAGACGGGCCAAGGGATTCGGTTCTGTTACGGGCAGTGGCTGAGCGGATAATGTTCTTGATCTCGGCCACATTGAACGGTTTGCTGATATAGTCAAAGGCCCCGTCTTTCATGGCGGAAACAGCATCATCCGGGGAGACAAAGGCGGTGATCAGGATCACGGGTAAGGTCGGGTACTTTCCTTTGATGCTGTGCAGCAGGTCAAGGCCACCGATGCCGGGCATACGGATATCACTGATGACAAGATCGAAGCTGTTTTCCTCCAGGCAGCGGAGGGCGCCTGCGCCATCACCTCTCGTTTCGACTTGGTACCCTTCTTTCTGCAGCAGGATTTCGAGAAAATCACGCATGCTCTGTTCATCATCAACAATCAGGATTGATGTCATGGGTGATCACTGCACTGTCTATTGCCTTGTGCCACCAGTTGGCCTTTCCGCCATCTCTTGAGCTTTTTGATATGGTGTTCACGGCTGGTTGCGGCAGATCTGGATGTAGCCTCTTCGCTATAAACAAGTGCAACCGGTCGGCGAGATCTGGTATATTTCGCGCCCTTTGGCCCGGAGTTATGTTCCAGGATACGTTTCTCCAGGTCTTTGGTGATGCCGGTATAGAGGCTGTTGTCACCGCACTGGACGATATAGACATACCAGGAATCCATATCTGCTTTCTCCTGTGATCTGCAAACAATGAGCCCGCTACCAGGCACGGATACGGCCTGTGTCCAGGTGGATAAAATCAGATTGAGGATAATAGCCAACTCCACCCCGCTGAGACGCCAAGGCGATCTGGTGTAGATGGCCGGTGTTGACAGAGGGTAATCGGATATCTATGGCCTTGCCGGACATGTGCAGGCTGTGACTGGCCACGCCACTGCTTCTGCCCCGCAGCTTCGAATTGGTTTGAGGTGATCTGTATCCGGAGATTACTTCAAAAAAATCTTTGCTGCCCGTAGTCTGTCGCAGGTCATGGAGAAGGTCAAGAAGGGCCGGGTCAATGGGATGAATTTCTCCCGTCCTGAAATCTTTCATGAAATTATTGACTTTTGTCAGGGCTCGGGGGATATAACGACCATTCCTGAAATAGACGACAGATAACTCTTTTAAGGTATGGGTGTGATAAAATGAAAGAGTCTTTTCTTCAATGCTCGCCAGTAAGGCACTGGGGGAAGAAAGTAAAAGCAGGGGGGCCATGGCCATTGCCCGCGTAAGAAATTTACGTCGATTCATCGATCTGTCTTCTATCTTCAAAATTTTCTCAAGTTGATTTTTTACAATATTCGCATTTGTGATCAAAATGCTATTTTTCTGTTTTTCCTTTTGTTATCTTCGTGAAGCTGTGGAGAATAGAATTCTGATTTGTACCCTAGAAACGTCCCTTGTGTCAACCTGGTCATTACGATGAAGGCAGAAATGCACGTTTCTTGTTGGATATCATGCTATGATTTGTTTTTGATAGGAGGCTTATATGAAAACGCTTGTTGGCGGGTTCAGAGGATGTGGGGGAATGTCATGGGAAGGTTGTTGTTGTTGTGCTTGATGGTGGTTTTGATTGCTCTTCCGAATTTCTGTCTTGCCGATGATGATCCATATATCCGGCAACTTCAGGACTTAGCAGGTCAGGACGATGGTGAGTCCCAGTTTGCCCTTGCCCTGCTCTATGAGTATGGCGGGCAGGGCGTGGCTCCTGATCCAGACAAAGCGGTCGCCTTGTTTATGCAGGCCGCTGAGGCAGGAATACCGACTGCCTGTCTCTATCTGGGGATCAAATATGAAAATGGCAGTGACGTTGTCAGGAATCTTACCATGGCTGGGAACTGGTATTGTTGTGCTGCCCAAAAAGGATGGGCTATGGCCCAATTTTTTTTGGCAGAGTTATATAAAAAGGGCAAAGGAGTAAAAAAAGACAATTTACTGGCCCTTGCCTGGTATGGCTTGGCGGAAGAACAGGATTATCCGGGAGCCAAAGAGGCCATGATGCAGTTGACACGGGAGATGAGTGAGGCTGACCGGGAAAAAGTTGATTCTCTTCGTGCCGGGATCCGGAACTCGAAAGTGGATTGTTCAAAACTATAGGGTACCTTTTATTATCTTTTCATCAGTTCCATGGCTGCGCTGATAATGGCAGGAGAGTCCAGTCCACTGTTCTTCCATAAGGTTTTCTGGGGGCCATGTTCAATGAAATGATCGGGGTGGGCCAGGATCATTGTTTTGATATGAAAGAGGTGGCGTGCAGAAAGGAGCTCCAGAATAGAACTGCCCCATCCGCCTTGTCTGACATTGTCTTCAATGGTGATTATCCGTCCGGTCTGTTCAGCCCAGAAAGAAATGAGGTCACCATCCAATGGTTTTATGAATCGCGGATTAATGACTGCTGCGTCAATGCCGAGTTTATTCAGTCCTTCGGCGGCACGCAACGCCGGATAAACCCGGTTGCCAATGGGTAGCAGGAGGATATCTTTTCCTTCCCGCAGGACTTCGCCCTTACCAAATTCCAGTTTTTTCAAATCACCTGCTAAGGTAACGCCCTCACCCGATCCTCGTGGATAGCGCACTGCGCAGGGTGTGTGGTGGAATATGGCGGTGTAGAGCATATGTTGAAGCTCGTCCTCATCCTTTGGGGCCATATAGCTGAGATTGGGTATAAAACGAAGAAATGAAATGTCGAAAACACCGTGATGGGTAGGGCCATCATCGCCAACAACCCCGCCCCGGTCAATGGCGAGCGTGACCGGCAGGTTTGGCAGGCAGACGTCATGGATGATCTGATCAAGAGAGCGTTGAAAAAAAGAAGAGTAGATCGCCACAACCGGCAGTATACCTTCAAGTGCAAGGCCTGCCGCAAAGGTGACTGCATGTTGCTCAGCAATCCCCACATCAAAAAAACGGTCGGGAAATTCTTTGGCAAAACTGCTCAGCCCTGTGCCGGCAGGCATGGCAGCGGAAATGGCGGCAATCCTTCGATCAGTCCGGGCCATCTTGACCATGGTCTCACCAAAGACCCTGGTGTAACTGATGGATTCGCCTGATGGCTTGGGAATGCCTGTTTTCACCTCAAAAGGTCCAACTCCGTGATAATTACCGGGATTTTCTTCCGCCGGCTTATATCCCTTGCCTTTTGTGGTCAGGACATGAACCAGCACTGGGCCATCGAGGTTGTCGCGGACATTCTCAAGAGTTGCAATCAGGTCTGTGAGTTCGTGACCAAGAATGGGGCCCACATAGTAAAATTTCAGCGCCTCAAAGAGCATACCGGGGGTAAAAAAACATTTAAAATTCTCTTCACTTTTTTTAAGGAAACCGAGGATGTTGTCCCCTATACCCGGCATTTCGCGTAATCTGGTGGCGATATGATTGCGGATCTGACTGATGGTCTTGCCGGTCATTTTGCGGTTAAGAAAGCTGGAAAGGGCCCCGACGTTTGGCGAGATGGACATCTCATTGTCATTGAGAATAACAATGAGATTTTTATCCAGATGACCTGCCTGATTGAGGGCCTCAAAGGCCATGCCGGTGGTCATGGAGCCATCGCCAATCACGGCAAGTACCCGACTGTGGTCACCTTTCAGGTCTTTGGCTAGAGACATGCCAAGTGCGGCTGAGATGGAGGTGCCGGCATGGCCGGTTTCCAAAGCATCATATTTACTTTCCTCAAACTTGGGGAAGCCGCTCAATCCCTTATACTGGCGCAGGGTGTGGAATTGATCCTGTCTGCCGGTGACAAGTTTATGGGCATAACATTGATGACCGACATCCCAGATCAGTTTATCCTCAGGGGTATTGAAGACATGGTGCAGGGCCAGGGTCAGCTCAACAACACCGAGACTGGGCGCCAGATGGCCGCCGGTCTCAGCTACAGTATTGATAATGGTCTGCCGGATATCCTGGGCAATGACCTCAAGTTCAGGGATAGAGAGAGCACGCAGATCTTTGGGTGAGTGAATGTCTTTGAGCCGGGTGCTTTTTGGATCAAGGTGAGGGCTTGTTAACATGACAGAAATAAGAGCGTTAAGTTTTATGAGTGAACGATTGAGGATCTCTTAAATAAATTCGCTTTTTTTTAAGAGATCTTTAATGCGACCGGGTATGAATGTATTGGGCAATGGCCCGCAATGGGTCAGCCTTTTCATCAAAGAGACCCAAGGCCTTTTGGGCCTCTTCAACTGCCGTTCTCGCCTTTTGCCGGGTGGCATCAATTCCAAAAAAAGCAGGGTAAGTAGCCTTCCCTCTGGTGGCATCGCTGCCGGCAGTCTTTCCAAGTTGTTCAGTGGTTCCGGTAACATTAAGCAGGTCATCGACAATCTGGAAGGCCAGGCCAATCTGCTCGCCGTATCTGCTCAAGGCCTCTTGCTGGGTCTGGTCTGCCCCGGCAGCAATGGCCCCGGCAAGAATCGAGGCGGTAATCAGGGCGCCGGTCTTGCTGCGATGGATGACACGCAGGGTTTCAAAGGGGAATTCTTTGTTTTCATTGTCAATATCCAGCGCCTGGCCACCAACCATGCCCAGTGAGCCTGCGGCCCGGGCAATGAGGTGGATGATTTTCAGTTGTTGGCCCGGTGACAGTGTGTTCTGCCCGTTGTTGCTGAGCAAGTCAAAAGTCCAGGTCAGAAGACCGTCTCCGGCAAGGATGGCACCGGCCTCTCCAAAGAGGGTATGGTTCGTGGGCTTGCCACGACGCAAATCATCATTATCCATGGCCGGTAAATCGTCATGGATAAGGGAATAGGTATGGATACATTCCAGGGCGCAGGCGATGGGAAGCAGGTCTGTGTCGGGATCTGGCCGCTTACCAATGGCCTGTCCTGCGGCCAGACAGAGAATAGGGCGAATGCGTTTCCCGCCGGCAAACAAGCTGTAGCGCATGGCCTCAATATGATGGGCAAAGGCAACATGTTCCATGTCAGTTTTAAGCATGTATTGCTGCAGGGCGTCTTCGATCACCAACCTCTGTTTATTCAGATATGTCTTGATCTCCATTGTCGATCTCATTAAAAGGGATTGGTTCAAGCTGACCATCTTTACTCAGAAGGAGTTCCACTTTGGCCCTTGCATCGGTCAGGCTACTGTTACAGAATGCGGCGAGTTTGATTCCCTCATCAAATTTTTTGAGACTTTTATCCAGGCTGAGATCTCCATCTTCCAGTTCTTCTGTGAGCTGTTCAAGGCGGGCCAGAGCATGTTCAAATGTTTGTTTTGCCATAATAAGTAAAAAAGTATTAGTGTTAAGCCTTAAGTTTGTATAAAAATGTGATCATGCAATGATTTGTTTTTAGTCTGTAATCAAGAAAAGACGTCTCGCCAGCAGATTTCAAGGTGAAAATGAGCTTAAAAGTTGGAAAAAATATTTTCAATTGCAAGATGAAATCAGAATCAGTGCAATAAGAGACGACTTTAAATTTTAATCTTAACACCTAACCTTTAAAACTTAAAACTTAATTATGGCATGAAAGAGCTGATTAAGGATTTTTTGCGTTGGCTGACCCATGAAAAGGGGTATTCTCAACATACAGTTGCTGGTTATCAGCACGATCTGCTGGAGTTTGCTGTGACCCTTGCTGACACAGTACCAATCCAGGCCACAGATGCAACTTCTATCCGTCAATTTGTGGTCAGTCTGCATGGTAAAAATAATGCGGCAACGGTTGCCAGGAAGCTTTCGGCCTTGCGCACTTTTTTTCGCTTTCTCCAGCGACAGAAGGTGGTAACTGCAGATCCACTTGCCGGTATTTCAGGGCCCAAGATCGCCCAATTAATCCCTGTATTTCTGACCGTTGATGAGGTCTTTTTGCTCCTTGAAACTCCCAATGAAAAAGACAGCTTTATGGCACGTGATCGGGCCATCCTGGAACTCTTGTATTCCACGGGGGTGCGAGTGGCGGAGCTTGTTTCACGCAACCTGGAACACCTTGATTTTGAAACTGAGATGCTTAAGGTGCGAGGCAAAGGAAACAAGGAGCGCCTGGTGCCGGTGGGACGACCCGCCAGAGAGGCGGTTCAGGTATGGCTGTCCAGTCGGCAGCAATTGATGCAGGAACGGGCTGGCCGTGGTCTTCTGCTGGAGAAAGAGGCCCTGTTTCTTAATAGCCGTGGCAGCCGTCTGACCACGAGAAGCGTCGAGCGAATTGTTCGGGCTTATGGAGAGCGGGCAGGGATCCCGCAAACGGTGACACCACATGCCCTCCGCCACTCTTTTGCCACCCATTTGCTGGAAATGGGCGCGGATCTCCGTTCGGTACAGGAACTACTGGGACATGCTAGCCTGTCAACGACCCAACGTTACACCCATCTGACCCTTGATCATCTGGCAGAGGTGTATGATAAGGCCCATCCTATGGCGAAAAATAAGTAGATAGTTTGAGATCTCTGCGCTGCGTCGTTTTGTGCATAGATGTTTGAATAATAGAAAAACATAACGTTTATTGGATACTGAAATATGAAGATACGATCAACGACAATTCTGGCGGTACGCCATAAAGGTCAGGTGGCCCTTGCCGGTGACGGTCAGGTCTCACTCGGGAATACGATTATGAAACATGAGGCCCGCAAGGTACGTCGACTCTATCATGACAAAGTTATCACCGGTTTTGCCGGAGCCACAGCCGATGCTTTTACCCTTTTTGATAAACTGGAGCAGAAGCTGGAGCAGTATAACGGTAATCTGATGCGGGCGTCCGTAGAGCTGGCTAAGGAGTGGCGAACAGATAAGATGTTGCGCAAGCTGGAGGCCATGCTGGTGGCCGTCGATAGTCAATATTCTTTGCTGCTTACCGGTACTGGTGACGTGATTGAGGCGGATAACGGGGTACTTGCCATCGGTTCCGGCGGCCCGTATGCCCAATCAGCGGCTCTGGCCCTGATCCGCCATAGCGATCTCGATGCCGAGGCCATCTGTCAAGCGTCCATGGATATTGCCGCCTCTATCTGTGTCTTCACCAATCATTCCATTATCATCGAAAAAATATGAATTCTATACAATCGTTGACCCCTAAAGAGATCGTAGCCGAGCTGGATAAATATATCGTTGGTCAGGCGGATGCAAAACGTTCTGTGGCCATTGCCCTCAGAAATCGCTGGCGAAGGCGGCAGGTGGAATCTCCACTGCGCGAGGAGATTGCCCCCAAGAATATCATCATGATCGGGCCTACCGGGGTCGGCAAGACTGAGATCGCCCGGCGTCTTGCCACCCTTGCCCAGTCGCCATTTTTTAAGGTTGAGGCCTCCAAATTCACTGAAGTCGGCTATGTCGGACGTGATGTGGAGTCCATGATCCGTGATCTGGTTGAGATTGCGATCAGCATGGTCAAGGAAGAACAAAAAGAGATGACCCATGGCCTGGCCGAGGTCAATGCCGAGGAGCGAATCCTCGACATCCTGCTGCCGGTGCCACCATCAGCACCAATAGGCGCAGGTCCGGATGGCAGTTATTCATTTCTGTTGCAGGGTGATAAAGAGCAGGAGCGGGCCGTAACTCTCGGACGAAGGGAAGGTGAATCCTCAACCCGCGAAAAATTTCGAGAAATGTTGCGGGATGGAAGGCTTGACGAGCGCGAGCTGGAGCTGGATCTCACCGAGTCTCATGGGGCTCCCATGGTGGAGATCATGACCACTTCCGGGATGGAGGACATGCAGTCTAATCTGCAGGATGCCTTCAGCAAGATCTTTTCCAAGAAGAAAAAGAAGAGGAAACTCAAGATGCCAGAGGCGATGAAAGCCTTGATCAAGGAGGAGATGGAGCGTCTGGTTGACATGGATAAGGTGATGAAAGAGGCCCTGCGTCGGACCGAAGAATCCGGGATCATCTTTCTTGACGAGATTGACAAAATCGTGTCAAAGAGTTCGGGTGGTCATGGCCCGGAAGTATCACGTGAGGGGGTGCAACGCGATCTTCTGCCAATTGTAGAAGGTTCAACCGTGCCCACCAAACATGGTATGGTCAAAACAGATCATATCCTCTTTATTGCCAGCGGCGCCTTTCATATGAGCAAACCCTCTGATCTGATCCCTGAGCTGCAGGGACGTTTCCCTATTCGTGTTGAATTGCACTCGCTAGGCCAGGATGAGTTCGTCCGTATCCTCACTGAGCCTGAAAATGCCCTGATCAAACAATACATTGCCCTGATGGCGACTGAAGGAGTGGAGTTGGTCTTTGATCCGGAAGCAATCCAGGAAATGGCCAGGATTGCCGTAGAGGTGAATCAGAACACCGAGGAGATCGGAGCCAGACGGCTGCATACAGTTATGGAGCGGGTACTCGATGAGCTCTCCTATGATGCTTCGGAACGAGGTGAGGGGCAATTCGTGGTCAGCGCTGATTATGTGCGCGCCCAGCTTGAAGCCATCGCTCAGGATCAGGATTTGAGTCGCTTTATCCTGTAAATTTATTATTTTTCGCGCAGAGGCGCTGAGAAAAACATTTTTCAAGGTTGTTTCTTGTCTTGTCTTTTTGTCTTTCTCTGCGTCTCAGTGTGAGTTTAGTCTTATGTTTCCACTGGTAAATCTTTTGGTAGCGTAGAAAAAGAGAGACCTTGACGATGTGAGAGTAAAAAATGCCCTCCCCTTTATGGTAATAATAGTTTTGGCAAACTAACCATAATAAAGGAGGGCAATATGGGATTTCTCCCACAGTGCGAAGGTATCAT
>VMSP01000055.1 GCA_013792135.1 Desulfocapsa sp.
GTTCAACCAAGTGGCGACGCAAAATGGAAACTTTTTCTTCTGGGGTGTAGTTGTGACGTTTTTTTCGCATGGATTTTCCTCCGTTTGTAATTGTTTATCACAAACGAACCAAAAGTCCAATTCACGCTGAACCAAAACACTTTTCTGAGAAGGTCTTGACAGCAACCCCTCCTTGGCTGATATTAATTGTACGACCCCTTATAGTCGGGTTGCAACTGTTTGACAGAATAGCCTCCCCACTTAAAGGTACACGAACGCATATTCTCTTAAACTCCATATCAACATCTGTTTATAGTTTATGTAATTAAACGCATACCTTATTCATCGCCATCACCTGTCAAGCTTCCTGAAAGAAATGACCTTGACTCGACAACGTTGTTTTTAATATTATACGTTAATACAGATTGTTCATCTTCCCTGGAATCGAATTGCTCGATCCCACAAAAACCAGAGGCTTGCGGTAGACATTCTTCATCATCACATCAGAGAGGTTGCCCTATGAAAAAGAAACATTTCCTTTTGATTTGGTTGACGTTTGTTGTTATTTGCTGCTGCCCGGCAAGCGAAATCCACGCAGCCCTAATCGCCCACTGGACCTTTGACGAGACCAGCGGCAGCACCGCCTACGACACCGCGGGAAGTTATCACGGAACCTTGGCAGGCAGCGCAGTATGGGTTCCGGGCGGCGGCAAGTCGGGGGGAGCCATCAGCCTTGCCAGGACTACTGGAGATTATGTGAACATGGGAGATATCCTTCCTTTGGGCACAGGACCAGCCTCTGTGGTTCTCTGGGTCAATACCACAACCACAGACACAGACACTTTTGTCCTGTCTAAACACTGGTCCGGCTTTCCCAGCGGCTATGCTGTTGGCATAAACAGCGGTAACTCATATGGCGCTGCCGACAAAGCCTGGTTTTATAATTACCACAATGGATTAGAACCCATCTCCATCACATCCATCAATGACGGCCAGTGGCACCAGATCATCGCCACCCGTGGGAACAACCAGGTAAAAATCTATGTGGACGGTACACCGGCTGAAGACAGTCGGGTCGATGACGGTTTGGATAACCCTCCAGAAGGAACACCCTTCCTGATCGGTGGATACTTCAACGGGATTAGTCCTCAAAGCACCTATAGCGGACTCGTTGATGATGTTCAAATCTACAACCATATGCTTTCCGATACCGAAATCCAATGGCTGTATGATTACCCTGGACAGGCGCCCGCCTGCACCCCACCTCCAGCTAATATGGTTTCCTGGTGGGGCGGAGACAACAATACCCTTGACATGGTCGGCACCAACCACGGCACACTGGTCAACGGGGTGACATATGCGGCGGGCATGGTTAGTCAGGCTTTCAGTCTTGACGGAGTAGATGATTATGTAGAAATCGCAGGGAGTGAACCAGGAGATTTTGGCAGTAATGCATTCAGCGTGAATTTCTGGATGTACTCCAATAACAATGGCAGCAACACCTATCTGTTAGGCAAATCCCATCCAGATGGAGGGCAGGGGTGGGATGTCAGGCTTAACAATAATACAATCCAGGTAGTTGGAATAAATGGTTGGGATTTTAATATCACAAGCGACACCTCAGCCACAGCTAACACCTGGCATTTTATTTCAATTTCAGCAACAGATACAGAGGTCAACCTGTATATTGATGGGGGCCTGAAAGGAACCAGCCTTCGCAGCACCATAAGTTCAACAACAAATCCTTTCAGGATCGGCTACACAAGCAATTTTGGTGGCACAGCATTTAACGGTCTTCTTGACGAGATTAATATGTTTAACCGTGCGTTGACTCCGGAAGAAATCGTAGCCAGCTACAACGCCGGAAGCGCCGGGATATGCCGAACATGTATCCCTGTCCCGACTGATGTGACCGCTTGGTGGAGGGCCGAAAATAATGCCGAAGACAGCCTTGGCAACTATGACGGCGCCATGCTTGGTGCGACATTTGCTCCTGGCAAGATAGGCCAGGCGTTTAGCCTTGGGGTAAATGAGTATGTGGACCTGCCGGATGGATTTGCTGATTTCACCACAGGATTCACTGTCGGTTTATGGGCCAATCCAAGCGCATCGGGCAATTGGGCAAGATTTCTTGAATTAGGCAATGGCTATCAAAATGACAATATTTTGTTCTTACGTAGACAAACAAACGACCAATTAGCATTTCAAGTCTACACGGGAGGCGTCCTCACCGGAACGGCTTACGCCCTCAACGCTATCATCAATGATGAATGGCACTATTATGCCGCCACCATGGACACAGATGGCAATGTCCAACTCTACAAAGACGGGGCACCTTTGACAATGGCGGTTGATTCAAGCACTGTTGATGTACCCGCTAACGTGACACGAACCATCAATTATATTGGTAAAAGCAGTTGGCCAACACCACCGGATGAATACTACAGCGGCAAGATTGATGAGGTCATGATCTTCAACCGTGCCCTTTCAGCCAATGAGATTGCCACTCTTTACAATACTGGAAGCACTGGAACATGCGATATCTTTCATGCCACAGCCACCACTGGCACCGGTGGCACCGTCAATCCTGCAAGTCAGGATGTGAACTCCGGTGCTACAGCGTCGTTTACCGTAACCCCTGATTCTGGTTACCTTACAAACAAGGTTGTTGGTGGCACTTGCCTAGTGGGAAGCTGGAATGGTGCAACTTATACAACCGGCAGCGTAACGGATGATTGTACCGTCACCTTCACATTTACACAGTCGTTTTTTTATGAAGACTTTGAAGGCTATGCTGAAAACAGTTATCCGGACTCGTTTACACTAATTTATAACGGGAGCGGTAATGCAGAGCAGAAAGTAATAACCACCGCAGGTCCCGATACAACCAGTACAAAAGTGTTTCGCCTTCAAGGCGTCAACTACTGGGCATCTGAGCATATCAGGGCGTTACCTGCTGAGCTCCCGTCTACCCTTGTCATCGATGCCTATATCAAACCAGTCAGTGGTGCATGGCCCGGTCGCTTTGGCCTGAGAAGTCCAGAAGGATCCTGGGGGACGAGAATCTCGGCGGTCTTATTTGAAAATGGCAAAATCTTGGCCCTGCAAGACGGCGATGACGGCAGCAAAATAGAATTAGGAACGTATACAGATGACCATTGGTACAAGGTTACATTGGAGCATGACATCTCAGCTAGAACCTACAACGTTTATATCAATGGATCACAAGTTGGCACAGCGATCAGCATGCACCCGACTCTTGCTCCGACTCAACTGCACTTAACGGCCGGGAATACAGGAACCAATGAAATTTACTATGAAAATGTTGGGATATACGATTCGTTACCTTTACAAACGCACACTATTACAGCCACAGCATTGGAACATGGTGCAATTAGTCCCAACGGATCTGTGCCAGTCTTTAATGAAAGCGATCAAACCTTCGTTATCACTGCTGATGCCAACTACCATATAGCTGATGTCGTGGTTGATGGCACATCAGTGGGGCCGGTAACAGAGTACACCTTTACCAGTGTCACTACTGCCCATATCATCGAAGCAAGTTTCGCCCTCAACACTTACACCATTGAGGCCTCTGCCGGGGCAAACGGTTCAATCAGCCCCAGTGGTTCTGTGA
>VMSP01000161.1 GCA_013792135.1 Desulfocapsa sp.
AAATGCGATCTGAAGTAATGGCATGGAATACTGATCGGAATAATCGTCAAACCAAGGTCGATTGGCAGTTCACCACGAATGATGCGCGAATTAAACTGAAACGGCTATATCCGAAACTTTAAAATATACGCTGTACTAGGCAATAATCACCATCGGTGATGAACGGGTTTGTCAATATCAAGTCGGACATTACCGTCATTTTCCGGGCGGATCGATATTTAGTTATCGCCGTGCCGTGGCTGTGTCACAGGACTTGGATTCTCTCACTGCTGTTCAGAAGACTCGTTGGCGTCCTCTAACAGATAACTCGGTAAAAAATCATCGAAGCCTACATGTGTGTCTTCGGAAAGGAGGTAACTCAACATGCTGCTTGTCATAACTCCATCTCTATTCGCACCCGCGCTGGATTCCCTGAGAGTACATAAGGAAAAGCACGGCCTGCTGACGACTGTCATCACTCTGGAAAAGGTCTATCAAGATTATTCCGGTTCCGATGAGGCAGAGAAGGTCAAGCGCTGCATTCACCAGCGCGTTCATGAGCAAGGAATTCGATATGTATTGCTGATGGGGGACTCGGATGTCTTTCCGGTGCGGTTCACCAAGACAGACCGCGGTGATGCCGCCGCGAAAAACACCGCGTTCTACGCAACAGACTTGTATTATGCCGCGATACACAAGAACGATGACAGCTTTGACAACTGGGATGGTAATGGTAATGGATACTACGGCGAGCTTCACGGGGAGACCCATACAGGACCGATCAGCATTGACCAAGTGAGTCTTGATCCCGTTGTCGGAGTGGGTCGGGCTCCTGTCTCTACACTCGAAGAGGCCATCCGTTTTGTCCAGAAGGTAATCAACTATGAGACTCAGGCATACCATGCCGTCTGGGCCAAAAACGCCCTTCTGATGGCGACCCATGACTGGATTACCACGGCGTGCCAGATAAACGACCATTTGGCGGCAAGCCATCTGACAGCCTACAACTGCACGAAGCTTGCTTCCACGGGCAGCCCTTGCACCGGGGCCGGGGCCCTGACAGCAGCCAAGGTCACCCAATACTTTAACAGCGGGATTGGTTTGGTCGGCTACATCGGGCACGGCACCAGCGGCGCTCTTCAAATTCCCGGCGGCTGGTGGGGAACCGGCGACATTGCCCAGTTGACCAACAACAACCGCCTGTCGATCATGTGCGTCTCCGCCTGCTCCACGGCCGAATTTGCCACGCTGCCGCCATATGGCGCTTACGTCGACAAGAACGGGGTCAACCACGCCGGATCCTCCAACGGCGAGGTATTCACGTCTACTCCTCCGCAGCCCTCGTGCTTACAGAATATCCACGATCCGGATCAGGACTTGGCCACTCACCTCACGGTCCGCACCGATGCCGGCGTGGTGGCGTACCTTGGCGGTATCACCGGCATGCAGATGTCGGAGCCGCTCGAGTATTTTCTCGAAGGGCTTCCGTCCTGTTCCACGCTGGGCGAAGCCTGGCAGGCGATGATCCGACGCTACTACCAAGTACAAGGAATGCCGGGTTCGCTTGCAAGTCCCGATTGGTTTGCGGTTGCGAAGGTTCATCAGCCGTGGAAGTTCATGATGTTCGGCGACCCGTCGCTTCGTATCGGTGGAACCACTAAAGGGCTCTGGTCCCAGCAGCAATTGACGCGTGGGGACCGTGGGACGTCGCATGGACCGGCGGTAGCATCCTGGCAGAACAAGCTGCTCATGACGTGGAAGGGAAAGCTCAATGACGAGCATATCTTCCAGTCCACGTTTGCGGACAACGTGTGGTCTCCGCAACAGCTCACGTCCGGGGATCGAGGAACTTCGGATGGCCCGGCACTGGCCGTGTTTAAGGACAAACTGCACATGGTGTGGAAGGGGAAATTCGACGACGTGCGGATATTTCATTCCGTATTTGACGGAGCGGCTTGGACATCGCAGGCGCTGACATCAGGGGACCGCGGCACGTCGGCTGCGCCGGCGATGGCTGTTTTCAAAAACAAGCTGCACATGGTGTGGAAGGGGAAATTCGACGACGTACGCATCTTCCATTCCGTTTACGACGGAGTCTCGTGGACGCCGCAAAAGCTGACGTCGGGAGACCGTGGGACATCAACCGCTCCCGCATTGGCCGTGTACTCGAACAAACTGCACATGGTGTGGAAGGGACTGGGGAATGACGTCCGTATTTTTCATTCCACCTATGACGGCACGACCTGGACGCCGCAGCAATTGACCTCCGTCGACAGAGGCACATCGCATTCGCCCGCGCTGGGGGCCTACCGCGGCAAGTTGCACATGGTTTGGAAGGGGAAGTATAACGACGTGCGCATATTCTCGTCGGCATTTGACGGCAGCTCATGGTCGCCGCAAAAGCTGACGTCGGGAGACCGGGGAACTTCGCATGGCCCGGCGCTGGCGGTTCACGACGACAAACTGTTCCTGGTGTGGAAAGGAAAGGGCACTGATCCGAGAATCTTCTTCTCTTACCTGTACACCGATTAGCTGGTAATCGGACTCTCGGTTCGAGGGCAGGGCGTTAAGTGAGCCCTGGCGATAGCCTTCGAGGTCGAGGGTTATGTTGTGGAAGCCCAGCGGTTTGGATATGGCGGTGAACTGGGCTTCCATTCCGAGCGAGAGGGTACAGGGTAGTGTGCTAAACGGCACACTTGAAGAGGTGGGTCAGGTTCTACTTGTAATTCTTGCTCTTTCGGTTGTCTTTGAGGTTGCCTTGACTCCCGTTTTTAATTGGCGTTTTTTCCTGCTGCATTTCGAAGGGAAAGGGGCAAAGACACCTATAACTGTAATTTTGGCCTTAATTGTGTTCTGGGGATATGATCTCGATATAATCAAGGATCTTCTCGTTTCCCTTGGCTACTTGGCCAACATGACTTTCGGAGGTCAAATCCTGACGGCACTTCTCATTGCAGGTGGTAGCGACGGAGTACTAAGAATCTTCACAAAATTGGGGATTCGTAATCATCTCGAAAGGAAGGAAAAAGCTGAAGAAGCACGTCAGAATGCATCATGATTTTGCGCGTCATGATTTTGCCTAACCGGTCAAGTTTGGCATGAAACAAAGGCCGCTATCAAGCTGGTCAACCAAACCGCGAGGAACAGAGTTCTACGAATTGAGTTCAGTGGCCGTCACTGGTTACTTTTGCGTGCCAAACCAAGTCTTGTCGCGGCTTACAAGGAAGCTCGAGTCGGAAGAACGGGGATTTGGAAGCTCGACCAGACAAGACGCTTTGCCGTAAATACTCTGGACGACCTTGGTCCAGAGCAAGGGAGCATGGTCTATCCAAAAATCTTTCGTCGATGTGTCGATGCTCTTCGTTGGGCTGGTGGAGAATTTGAGCCAGGGCAGGACATCGACGATTTTCTGGCGGAGTCCCCACGTGAAAACGATCGATTTGTTGTTCATGCTGTTCACGGAGGGCGCTTGACGAGTCACTTAAGTGATGTCCTGGAACAGGTCAATAACCAAATCAAGGTTGAAGTAGATTTCAATACTGTTGAGTTCGTTTCCAAGTAGTGTCATAAATTTTTTTAAAAACTTGTTGGAGGAAGAATTATGAATATTTACCAACAAATCTGGGATGCCGACCAAACAGGTAGCGGCGTTAAACCAATTCTTGACCACCAAGTCGGAGATACGGTGCAGGGTTATGTCAAGGTTGCGGCTGTGGCTAACGGTGATAAGGATTTCAAAGTGTTACCGGAAGTCCATATCCCCGAATCAAAAATGCGGACGTACCAACTCGTCCTGGCATTGTTTGATAATTATGCACTTGACGAAAAGGATCCGGAGAATGAAACACCGCAAGAGCGCGAAGAAGTCCATAACCTCTTATCTGCAATCGTCGATACAGCCCCTATGCAAGTTGCTCGCCGATATGTTGAAGAAGCGACCGGTACGGTCATTTCAAGTGAACGCTGGTATGCAACGCTTCTGGAACTTTGGTTTAGGCGGTTTTCTCAAGGTGGCGATCCTGATTTATCAGGATTTGAACATGTTTTTGTCGGTGAACATCAAGAGTCCAAGGTGCAGGGGTATCACTTTTGGTATAAATATTACCTGGATGATGGCCTTGCTTCCACCATAGACCGTAACCGTTTACCCGGCTTCAAGGATGACCGTATTGCTTACCTACGTGGTCAATACAGTAACGGCCAAGAAAATTTTCCGGAATCAGTCACCCTCTCATTCAAATGGGATGCGCCCGATTATGACCGTAAAGTCATTCGTCCGCTGACCAAGCCTATAGGCGGCTTCTTCGTCGGCTGCAGCGTCGAAGGACTGATGGCTATCGGTGCCGTTCGCGCGCACCTTGGTGCACGGGCACCTAAGGAAGCGGTTATCAGTGGTGCGAGATACGATCTGAAACTATTCCGTAGCGATAACAACCAGAATATTCGAACCTTTTACCCGGTTTATCTGGGGCCAGCAGAAGAGGCACCGGTTCCCACGCCAACCCCCACTCCGCATCCAGATGAAGATCCAGTTATTATTGATAGCTCGATCAGGATTATAGCTGCACTCATCAATCCATTCGGAGACGATCCGGGTCATGAAAAGGTGACTTTAATCAATACCGGACCGGCTGATGTTTCAATAGAGGGCTGGTTTCTATTGGACGCAATGAATAACCGGTATGTGTTGCCTGGAACTCCAAACGAAATAGTTGCTGGTGCGACAACCGCTATTACCCTGCCAAAGAACTCAATTCAATTATCAAACAAAGGCGGTGAAATCCGTTTGCTAAACCGTGATGGCAAAGTTGTCCATAGAGTCAGTTACACAAAGAGTCAAGCGCAAGAACAAGGACGCACCATAATTTTCTAATTGAGACAGATAAATCCATGCGGCAAGGAGGCAAGAAATGAGAACAATGATTGTTGGGTTTATGACCATAGGGTTAATTTGTTCCAACATTTTGTCAATTGCAGTACATGCCGAAGACAATGGCGTACAGATTGCCCAGGGACTCGTACGTTTTGAAAAGCCGATGTATCAAGGTTACCGGTTAGACTGGTGTCTGGGATGGGCTTCAAATTGCGGGGAGCCTGCCGCTTCGGCTTGGTGTAAAACGAAAAATTATAACGGAGCTAACAGTTGGCAACAAGCGCCGGACATAGGTGGTGCATCGCACACCAAAGTTCTCCAAACCGGCCAAATTTGTGACCAAGCCTTTTGTGACGGTTTTGCAGAAATTGTGTGTGACGCATTAGAGCCGGGAATTATAGTAGATTTCGTGGCAAAGGCCCCAGAAGCGAAATGGACGAATGCGTGGCAGGAACTAAAATTTCCTGGGGATCCGTCGGACTCAAAGGGTTTTGTCCGTTACATCGACAACGCACAACTTGAGGATAACAAGATTTACAAACGTGCTTTACAAGCTCATCCTCATTGGCAACCTCGTGGAAGAATTGTCGGACGCTATTTCAATATCAAAATTCCCGACTATGGTGCCGAGTTTCGTGCCGAGATTGGTTTTTTAGGAGGGGCTGCATCCTCAGATGGTGTTTATTTCGAAATTTGGGCTGAATTTCCAGGCTATTCAGAGATTCCTTTGAGGCGCGAGTATTATAAAAAGTATAGCAAATATCTCATCAATGACTTTAGTCAAGATCTCTCCAGATTCCATGGTATGACGGGAACTATTGCCCTTTCGGTAGATGCCGGGGAAAAATCTTCTACTCAGGATTGGGCCGTTTGGGTTAAGCCCCGATTGGTTTCTATGCAAAATGAGTTCAAATTCGGAGGGTTTGTCGGTGGGGCCGTTGGCTCTAGTCGCAGTGGTGACCAATTACTGAATCCTTGGGGTGGAAAATCAGGCCAGCTTTACGGCAATGTTGTTTTGTACTTAGCATTTGCTGATTCTGGAACACAGATGGACTATTCTGTCAAAATTGAGTCTTACTATAAGGGCCAGCACATGGGTACGACAGATTTGGGAACTGTGAAGGCTGGACAGAAAGCATTGTGGTTTACACTTGTTAGAACTCAACAGGGGCCATGGAAGGAGGAAATTGTATTTAATGGCACGTACGTGGGTGACCTCAGGTACAATATTTCTAAAGTAGGAGAATAAGGATGGCGAGGGCATGCGTAGTCCGCGATAGGCGGCGAGGCTTATGTAGAGCTGTTTACCATAGATAATGAAATTCATTAAATACTGATTTTCTATCATTGAAATCTACGCCGGATGCTTAACCCCAGAATAATAAACGGACCAATGAGGAGAAGACATGACTACACTCTATCTCAACAGTAATAATTTTCCTTCTGTCTCTTCAGCCTCAGCCGACACACTGGCAGCAGAACTTGAAACCCTCCTCAATAGTGATTTCACAGGGGACATGTATGCCATGCTGGCAGGATTTCAGCAGATTTTAGCTGATAACCGACAGCGTCATCAGTGGCCCGTTGTCCATAAAAAACTGGAGACACTTTTTAAGTGCGGGAAAAATGCGTTGGTAGATGGGCCCATGATCGGCATCCCGGTATCAATCCGGGACAGTGACTACTTCCAGGATACGGTGCAGCATTTCGGCAAGGAAAGATCAAAAATTGCCAGTGTTGAATGGATGGCCACTGCCTGGAACATGACCTTCACCGATACCGGCCTCTGGATGGGAAAAACCTTTGAACCGGTAAGCCAAGAGGTGGTGGCGGATAAGACGGGCAATGATGCCGGGATGCTGGCCCATTATGACCAGAAAACAACCCGCATCGGTCGCAACTACTTCCGTGAACCAGCCCAGCCCGACATCATCCAGGGCCTCGGTCTGCCGGTGCTGACCTCGTTGTGGGGCCTGAAACCGCGCCCGAAATCAGCGGCTGGGAAATTGTTTGACGGCCTGCTGCTGGAGGAGAATCTGGCCAAGGAAGTAAACATCCCCTACAGTATGACCGGCGGCATCTTCCTGGCCTGTCCCGGCAAATCCGTGGTGCCGGAAATGAGCGGCAAGGCGGTCTATCAGCTCAACTACCGCTGGCCAAAGCTTAACCCCGCCTACCCCATGACCCGGCTCATTGACGAGCTTGTCCAAGTGGCTGACGGCATCTATCTGGGCCAGCTGGTTTTTGCCACCAGGCATTACAGTCTGGGCAGCCTGCGCCTGTTGTCCAGCCGTGATATGCCGGCAATTCCTTTGGGCGAAGCATATGCCAGTCATAACGACAACCCATTTGATCTCCTCTTTAAACTGTTTTCCGGGGATAAAGGGATTGATTACGGGTATCAGAACAACGGCTATTTTCTCATGATGGACCCGGCTCATGCCAAAGAGGTCTATGTCGACAGCGCCTTTCCCCAGTTACGTCCCCGGCCGGGGGAAAGCGGTTACATTGAGCTGGGTTACGACAAAATAGCTCCTGTCCGGAAAACCGCGCCTCCGGCCGGCGCCCCAGAGCAATGGCCCGATATCAAAAATTGGGTGGATGGCTGGCAGGCCAACGAGGCCCTGCGGGAAAAATTCACTACTTTCATCCTGGAAGAGTCGCCGAAAAAATCAGACAGCGGGGATATGCGGGACATGCGGCGCGATGGTGAATCCATCCTGCAGATGTTGCAGCGCATCAGTCAGGAAATTTCTGCCCAGACTGCCAAGGAGGACCATCTCAAGTATTTTGACAAACTCCATCGTCTGTTCCGTTGCGGCGTTGCCCCGCAGGTTGCAAACGGCCTTTTCCAGGGGCATGGCAAAAAGGGGTATAACTACCGGGTTGACGGCACGGAAAAACGCGACTGGTACGGCCGGGAGGATGTGGCCCGCGGTTTTGACTACTATCATGGCGCCACCCTGAACCTGCATCTCGGCTTTAGCGACACCATCCGTGAGGATATGGGCAAAAAATTTAACGACAGCCAGCTGTTCCCCGGAACCCTGGCCAGCATTCTCGCGGATGACGCCATAAAAAGCCCCAATGTGCTGGACATGGTCTGGCGCAGTATCGGCAAATACATTTTCCCTTGGGCCGGCAAATCCTTTGAAAAAATCAGCGGCCGCAAGTTGAGCATGTTCCTTGACGAAAGCTGTGATCTTGCCAAACAATACCCGGAGCGGGTCAGGGAGCTGAAGACCCATCTGGCAAGCTCCCCACACTATGCCCTGGTGAAAAGGGCCAGTCAGCATTACTGGCCGAAACCCGGAGCCTATGCCGAGCATCTGCAGAACGGTTCCTGGGATCAGGGGATGAGCGAGCAGGATAAAATCTTCTGGGATAAAGAGGCTGCCGAACATTGGGTTGACGGCAATAATATCCAGGATGAGCGCATTGTGGCGGCTGATCCCCTGATGCATGTGATTGACATGAATTACCGGGTGCCGGACCCTTCACTACAGGCAGTGTCTGCCGCTGGCCCCTCGCCTTTTGCCAGGCAAGGTTACATCTTTCTCGGAGTTGCCGGCAGGGAATCAATTTTGCCGATGAACAACGAAGGGGAAAAGAAAAAAAAGGTCTTCCAGTTTCACTATCGCTATCCCATGATCGGTGGGCCAGCACCCATAGGTTTCTGTCTCGATGAATTGGTAGAGATAGCCGACGGTCTTTTCCTTGGGCAGCTTATCTATGCTACCGCTCTCGATGTGCCGTATCACTCCTCTGTTGATCCGGCAGAGTATAAATACCAGCTTTTCGGCTATTTTCTGCTCCTTGATGATGTCTGGCAGTATCATCGTCAGGCAATCAATCTCGACGTCTGGCAGAAATAGCAGATGGGTTTTCGTAGTTAAATATAAGCAGTTAACAGAAATACAGAAAGTTGTCCTGTAGGACAGAATCTACATCAGGAAGGGGAATACCATGACCAAGATTGCACTGGAGGACATCCGTCTGAAAGACTTCACCCTGGAAAATCTGTCCCGACTTCAAGAGCTGCGCCGCCTCTCTTTTGCCCGGAAACCGGAAATCTGTATTGAGCGGGCCCGATACATCACCCGCTATCTGCGTGACAAGGATGACCCCACCGATTCTCCGGAGGTACGGCAGGCCAAGAAGGTCAATTATTTTCTGCAACGCAAGAGATCGGTGTTTCATGACCACAATCTTCTGGCCGGCAGCACTACCAGCAAGGCGCTGGGCGCCCCGCTGTTCCCGGAGTTCTTTGCCCTTACCCTGTGGCCGGAGCTTGACACTGTCAGTACCCGGGCCAAAAATCCGCAAAAGCTGACCCCGGACGAAGCCAGGGAGCTCAATCTGGAAATCTTTCCTTTCTGGATGGAAAACAACGTCCTGGAATTGACGCGCAAACGCATCGGTAATGGGAAAAGTGCGGAGTGCCTGAAACTATTTGAAAGCCTCGTTTTCTTTATTGCCGCCAAAGCCGGTTGTATCTCCCATGCCGTACCCGCTTATGAAGTCATGCTGGAAATTGGACTGTCCGGCCTGATCGGTATGGCGGCGCGGCGCGAAACGGTGGCTTTGGCTCATGCCAGCGAAGAGGGCAACAGGCAGGCCGATTTTTACCGGGCCGTGCAGATTTCCCTCCAGGGCATTGTCCAATACGCAGAGCATCTGGCCGAAGAAGCAGCAACGCTGGCCGATGTGGCGGATGACCCCGAAGTCCGGCAGGAATTTCTTGACATGGCGAAGGTTTGTCAACAGGTGCCGGCCGGGCCTACCACCAACTTCCGAGAAGCGGTCAATGCCATCTGGATCTGCCAGGTGGGAATCCATGCCGAGAATATCAACATGGCCATGAGTCCCGGCAGGCTGGATAAGCTTCTCTATCCCTATTATAAGCGCGACATGGAGGCGGGGCGGCTGGATATCAGCCGGGCCATGGAATTGATTGGCTGCCTGTGGCTGAAGATTGCCGATAATGTCACCATGGTCCCTGAAGCATCGGAAGAGATGTTCGGCGGAGCGGGTACGGTACCGGCTATCACCTTGGGCGGAGTAGATGCCGACGGCGAGGATGCGGTCAATGACCTGACCTACATCATGTTGCGGGTCACCGAACTGTTGCGTATTCGCGACCCCAATGTCAATGCCCGTTATGATTATGAAAAAAACAGCAAGGAGTACTGCCGCCGGGTTTCAGAAGTGATCCTCAATACCAAGGCGGTGCCGGCATTTTTTAACGACCGCGCCAATATCAGTGCTTTGACCGGGCAGGGTGAAAGCCTCGAACATGCCCGGGATTATGCGGTCATCGGCTGTGTGGAACTGGCCAGCAGCGGTCGCGACTACCCGGCCTCCAGCTCCATCATGCTGAACCTGGCCGCACCCCTGGAGATGGCACTCTTTCAAGGCAAAAGACCGATCACTGGCGAAGAGCAGATCGGGCCTGCAACCCCTGACCCGGCATCATTGAAAAGCTTTGAGGAATTCTGGGAGGTCTTCAAGACCCAGCTCGACTGGTTGATCGAAAAAGCGATCGATCTCAATGAACAGATGGGTGCCGTGCATCAACAGATGATGCCGTCGCCGCTCCTGTCTGCCTTCTTTGAGGGCCCCATGGATAAGGGCAAAGATCTTATTCAGGGCGGCTCGCTCTACAATTCCTCCGGGGCCACCCATATCGCCTTTGCCGATGTGGTCGATTCTCTGAATGCCATTGAACAGACGGTCTTCATTGATAAAAAATACCGTTTTGCCGAGCTGCTGCAGATGGTAAAAGCTGATTTTGCCGGGGCGGAAGGGGAGAAGATGCGACTTTATCTGAAAAATAGGGCTCCCAAATACGGAACGGAGCACCCCCTCGCCCGTAAAAACGCCCGCAATATCGTCGGTCATCTTTTTAACCTCTATCAATCCCATACCAATTACCGCGGCGGCCCATATCGTCCCGCCTACTGGACCATGACCAACCATGCGGGACTGGGAGGAATCACCGGCGCTTTGCCCAACGGCCGCAAGTCCGGCGAATTCTTTGCCAGCGGTATCACCCCTGTCTCTGGTGCGGCTCCGGAACTGACGGCCTGCCTGAATGCCGTGGCGGAACTTGGTGGAGAATGCGTGCCGGGCTGCTGGGCGCTCAACATCAAATACAGTCCTGAAGCTGATGTGGAGAAGATGACCGAACGTTTCGCCCAGACCATCGAGGCCTATTTCCGGGCTGGTGGACAGCAGGTGCAGTTCAACATCATGACCTATGAGATGCTGCTCGACGCCAAAAAACATCCGGAAAAGTATCCGGAACTGATGGTCCGGGTGTCCGGTTATTCTGCCTATTTCAAGGACCTCAACGAACTGATGAAAGATGAGCTGATTACCCGCACCATGTATGATCTGGCAAACGGCAGGGCAGTGGCATATCCCCCTGAAAAAGGAGGGAAATAATCATGCTCGATCTAATAACTCAACAAGCCCAGAAAAAACTATGGGAGCAATTCCACAACAGTCTCACTTCCGAGATGGCGGAAGAATTTCTGCAGACCTTGCTTAACCTGATGATGATTGTTTTTGTGGTGAATTATGATTACCGCCGCAATATAAAAAATTTCGAAGGTCGTTACCAGTTCTGCAGCAAGGATGGGCAAGTGACCATTGGTGCTGTTTTTCATAACGGCAGGATGGAAGTGATGGAAAAAAAGATCGAGAGGCCGAATATCACCATCACCTTCCGCGATGGCAAGACACTGCTCAATTTCATAATCTCACCCCGGCAGGATATCCTGGGGTCCATGCTGCGCCATGATGTGGTGACTGATGGCAATCTGAATTATTTGTATAAATTCGGTTTTATGGCAAAACAACTGCAATTGATGATGCCACAGCCACTTCGGTGAAAAAGGCTCTGATCGGCGATATTGGGCGCTATGCAGTGCATGATGGCCCAGGCATCAGGACCATTGTGTTTTTTAAGGGTTGCCCCCTGCGCTGTCCTTGGTGCCATAACCCTGAGTTTATTGCCGACCGTCCCGAAAGCGCCTTTTTCCCGGACCGCTGCATCGGCTGCGGCGAATGCCGGGACCTCTGTCCTGTGGCGGCAGTGGAAGTTGACAAGATCGCCGGGATTAACCGCAGTCGTTGCACCGGCTGTGGTCTTTGTGCTGGATCTTGTCCGACAAAGGCCCTTGAGTTGGTGGGCAGAAGATATGATGTGGAAGAGCTCACCAATATCCTCCTGCGGGACAGGCTGTTCTATCAAACATCGGGTGGCGGCGTCACTCTGTCAGGGGGGGAGCCAACCGCCCAGCTTGCCTTCTGTGGTGAGCTGTTGCAGAGATTGCACCAGCAAGGGATTCATACGGCCATGGAGACAAACGGTTTTTTTGCCTGGGATGAATTTAAGACGACCTGTCTGCCTTATCTGGATCTCATCCTTTTTGATGTCAAGATTGCCGATCGCGACAGGCACCGGGTAGTAACCGGGATTGGCAACGAAGTGATCCTGGCTAATCTGCAAAAACTGCTTGCCGTTAGGGCTGATGATGTGATTGCCCGTATCCCCCTGATCCCCGGTTTCACGGCGGACAATGAAAATATCACCCGCCTTGCCGCCTTGCTGAAGGAGTTAATGGTCCGTCGCTGCTCGCTGCTTCCCTATCATCCTTACGGGCTTGCCAAGGTGGAAAAGATAGGCGGAACGCAGAATAACACTCTGCCGCAAAAACCTATGAACGACAGGGTATTGCATGAATGGCAGTGTTTTTTTACTGATTTCGACATTGTTGAACCATAAAAGCGAAAACAAAATGAGAAAGGAGAGAAGAAATGCAGATTGATTTTCATCATGCCACCACGTATGTAGCCGCCCGTCTAGCAGGTTTTCCTCAAGACAAGGCAGAGATTGTAGCCTATGCCGCCCAGTATGTGGATGATGCTACCTGCAGCGGCATCATCCGTTTTAATAATATTGAGGCCCTTTATTCCCGCATCAGTTCCGCCCATGAGATGTTGGATCTGAGAAATGCCGATGAACTTGCGAATCACCTTGTCTGGATCCCTTTTCATTTCCTGCCCGGTAACGACGGATTGGGAGAAGGCCAGAATCCCATCGGTACCTTCATCGACAAACTTGTCTGCAAGCCGGACAGCCCAATCGCCCGACAGATGGTGAGGCAAGCCATAGTCGACCAGGATCGGCCCTACGGCCTGCATCGGTTGGGGATAGCCATGCATGTCTATGCAGATACCTGGGCCCATCAGAGCTTTGCCGGCATCCTGCATAAGATCAACGAAGTGAATAATGTCAAAGAGACTAGTAATTCAGGGGTCTTTTCGTCGGGACTTGGCTCCTTCTTGTCCGGCATACTGGATGACACCATTCCCCCACTTGGCCATGGTCGGGCAACGGTTTTTCCTGATATGCCCTTTCTCTCATGGTCATACAAAAACGGCCGTAAAGAAACCATTGCACGCAACAATACCGACCAGTTCTGCCAGGCGGCAGAACAATTGTGCCGGGCCATGAAACGCTATATCGCCATGGACCCCTATGCCGACGTGAGTGGAATCAAAGAGGAGGACATGAATAAAATCCAGGACCTTTTTGTAAAACTCAAAGAGGAAAATGGGGACAAGCGGCATAAGGCCTGGCTGCAGGCTATTAAGAACGAGCCGTTTAGTTTCGGTTCGGAAAAGATCTCTTATAGCGCCAAGGGGACTGGTTCATGGAAAGAGCAGACCCTGGGAACCAATGATGACAAACTGAAATACCCATGGACCCCTGTTTTTCTCAAAAGCAACTGGAAATTCTTCCATGATGCCCTGCAGGCCCATCGTTTTTATGTCATTTATGATCTACTGCCGAAATTCGGCATATGTGTAGCTTGAAATGAGATAAATTTAAAAATACAGCAAATACCCTTTACGAGTAAGGAGGATGTAGATGTTGTTAACACTTCAGGACTCTCTGGTCCGGTCCACCTTTGATCAGGCGGCAAAGAAAACGACACGCAACATAAAGGTAGGTCCCAAAAGCCATAGAATAACGACACCTTTCCCGTCACCGCAGGACTGGCGAGACGTCTGGATTTATTTCCTTATGCTCGATCGATTCAATCGGGACGACGGTAAATTCCCTGCAAGCATGCCCCACGATAAACCCTTTGGTGAATTCCAAGGTGGGACCTTCAATGGTGTGCGGGAGCGGCTGGGATACATCAAGGATTTGGGCGCAGGGGCGATCTGGCTCTCACCCGTGCTGAAAAACAGACAGTCTGACCGGGGCACCTTCCATGGCTACGGTATCCAGGACTTTCTTAGCCCCGAGCCGAGGTTCGCATCGGCACCGGGCAAGGAGGAGGATGAACTGCGTGCGTTGGTGGACGAGGCTCATGCCGTTGGCCTCTATGTGATATTCGATATCGTGCTTAATCACGCCGGTGATGTCTTCGGCTATAAGGATTTCGGTCCCTCCGCACCGGGTAACTCGGAGATCCTGCCAATCGAGTGGCGTGACGAGAGCGGCCAAGCCCGGTCCGGCTTTCCGGTCATTGAGGATATCCCTGTCGCCGAGCGCGATCCTGACGCGCTGATCTGGCCTGAGGAGTTGCAGCGTAACAGCTTCTTTCGCCGCAAAGGTAAGGGTGCCGAGGAGGGGGGCGACTTCGAGTCGCTTAAGGAGTTCGTGACCGATGGTCGCGAATGCAGGATCTTCCCTGTCCGCAACGCCCTGATCCTCGCCTACCAATATGCCATTGCGCGCTACGATGTTGACGGCTTTCGCATCGACACCTTGAAGTATATCGAGCGGGACTTTGCCCAGACCTTCGGCAATGCTATGCGTGAATATGGTCAGAGTATCGGCAAGAAAAACTTCTTTACTTATGGAGAAGTCTTTGACGGTGAGGAGCGGATTGCCGAGTTTATCGGCCGGAACACCAAGGACGCTGGTGACATGGTGGGGGTTGATGCGGCTCTTGATTTCCCGCTTTTCTTCCGATTACCGTCGGTTGCCAAGGGATTTACCCCGCCGACCGAGCTTGTCGAGGTCTACCGTCGCCGCAAGGAAGTTGAACGTGACATCTTGAGTAGCCACGGCGAGGCGGGCCGGTTTTTCGTGACGTTTCTTGACAACCATGACATGAAAGAGCGGTTCCGTGGGGCAAGAACAGATGGGCCCGATAAGTTTGACCCGCAGGTTATTCTCGGCATCTCGATCTTGTTTGCTCTTCAGGGTATTCCTTGCCTTTACTACGGAACCGAGCAGGGTCTCCATGGCCGTGGTGACAGTGACCAATTTGTACGTGAGGCACTGTGGGGTAAGCCTAACGCCTTCGGTGGCAATCACCTGTTCTACAAGGCAATAAAGCGACTCACTGAGCTTCGCGATACCCAACCGGCTCTGCGCTATGGCCGGCTCTATTTCAGGCCGATCTCGGGTGACGGCGTTCATTTTGGCGCATCGCCATTTGCTCCTGGAGTGCTGGCTTTCTCACGAATTCTAAACAATATTGAAGTATTGGTTGTCGCGAACACCAACACGCAAGAGGCGTTCCAAGGTGAGATGCTGATCGATTGGTGTATCAACAATGATGGTGATCAATTTCGGGTCCTCAATGACTCCGGCGCCGCAGTTCCTGGACCTGTAGAAAGTCGATCCCGCCTGGAGATTAACGAGATTGACGGTGGATTCACCACGGGCCCGGCGCGGATGATCCGCGTCAGCCTGCGGCCGATGGAAGTTCAAATCCTGGTCAAGTAGGGTAGGTTTGCCCGGTGAGGGTCAGTTCTTGGCATCTTTCAGAATTAATCATAAGGGTTCCTTGAAAAATTCACTTTAAATCAACGCACGGGATTGTGTAATAATATTAGTAAATTAAAGTGCCTCTGTAGGAAACTCAGCTATCACCTTTCTGGACTCCCGATATCAGGGAGTGACGAAGCCTGGGATCAGTCGACAATAGTGGAGACAAAATCATTTACGCTGCAAGCCGTTTTTCATAATATTTTTTCTCATACGCAGCCGGTGAAAGATAGCCTAACCTTTTCTGTATCCTTTGCCTGTTGTAAAAGATCTCAATATATTCTGTGATGTCTCGAATTGCCTGTTCTCTGGTTTCGTAGGAACGGTGGTAAACAAGCTCGTTTTTCAGCGTACCCCAAAAGCTTTCAATGGGCGCATTGTCGTAGCAGTTACCCTTTTGACTCATTGAAGCCTTCATTTTGAACTGCTTCAACAGCTTCGAGTAACTCTGCGAGCAATACTGGCTTCCCCGGTTTGAGTGATGGATCAAGCCTGCAGGTGGGTGTCTCTTTGCCACCGCCTTGAACAGAGATTTCTTAACCAGGGATTTGGTCATCCGTTTATCAAGAGCGTAGCCAACAATTCCGCCGGTAAAGAGATCCTTATGGGCGGCAAGATACAGCCACCCTTCTCCAGTCCGAATATAGGTGATGTCCGTCAACCAGATCTGGTCAGGCGCTGTTGCGGCAAACTTCTGATCAACAAGATTTGGAGCTACTGGTAACGAGTGGTTGGAATTGGTGGTTGCCTTGAATTTTTGTTTCTGACGGCACCGAATGCCAAGTTCTTTACGAAGACGCTTGATACGGTGAACTCCGACCCGCATCCCTTCGTTTTTGACTATATCCTGCTGTAAACGTTCAGGACCGCATGTCTCTCGCGTTCGTTTATGGGCAGCCTTGATGACAACTTTCAGATGAGTATCATCTTGCTGTCGATGCGATAGTGGGCGGGAACGCCAGTTGTAATATCCGCTTTCAGACAATTCCATCTGATTACAAAGGGCTGTGACTGGATACTGGAGCCGAAGTTCCTCAATTATGGCATATTTTATATCGACTCCTTCGCGAAATATGCCGCGGCTTTTTTTTAAGATATCCCGCTCCATCTTTACCTGGGCCAGTTCCCTCTTTAATCTGGCCAATTCTAGTTCCGTATCGCTCAACTCTCGCAGGTTCTTTCCGATACTGCCCAACTTCCCGGCCTTACTGGCTCTCACCCAATTATTGATAGTGGATTTGGGGACATCAAGACGCATTGACGCCTCTGGGACACTAAGATCTTGAACGACTACCAGCTTTACCGCCTCTTCCCTGAACTCTTTTGAGTATCTGCCTTGTGGAATTCTCTTCATTGTGACACCTCCGCTTTCTATTTAAAAAGATTGCGATTTGGTGTCCACTTTTTTCAACCTTCATGTAAACCTTTGTAAACTTTATGGTTGGCCATGATCTTACTCGACG
Source organism: Desulfocapsa sp. (assembly GCA_013792135.1). Classification (GTDB taxonomy): domain Bacteria; phylum Desulfobacterota; class Desulfobulbia; order Desulfobulbales; family Desulfocapsaceae; genus UBA2270. The sequence goes on from VMSP01000161.1 coordinate 17,117, forward strand.
TTTTGCCAGCTATTCCCGATATGTCAAAAACATCAATAAGAACAAGGGAGTAGAAATAATGTGTTCGCAAACTTTGTCACATCCTTAAAAAGATCATGAGCAACCTAACTATTTGTTTTTATAATATAAAAAATCTAAGCGCCGAC
>VMSP01000100.1 GCA_013792135.1 Desulfocapsa sp.
AAATGCGATCTGAAGTAATGGCATGGAATACTGATCGGAATAATCGTCAAACCAAGGTCGATTGGCAGTTCACCACGAATGATGCGCGAATTAAACTGAAACGGCTATATCCGAAACTTTAAAATATACGCTGTACTAGTCCACTCGGTACGTGCAAACACACCATTCTCCCCCGAAGAAGAGAGGTTGGATGTTTTGGGGGAGATCGGGGTGCCATAAACAAGAGTTCAGAGGGCGACCCGGAAGTCCTCCGTCGCAGAAACAAGGACAGAATCAACAGCCCTCGACGGCCTTGACCTTTTTCTGATGGCACTTGGTGCAACTGGTGGGACCAGCCTTTTTTTCCTTATGACAGCCCTGGCACAGGGCGTGGGCTTTCTCTTTTCCCAACTCGAACGGACCAGGTTGCTGGTCGCCATGACAGACAATACAGCCGAAAGCCTCGGCATGTTTTTTGTGCAGCAAAACAACCTTGCCATTCTTGTTATCGATGACAACGCTTTCCACTTTGGTCGTAACCGCCTGTCCGCTCACTTCCACCGCGGACGCGGCTTGTTGCTCCATCTTCTCGGCGACCTCAACCTTTTCTTCCTGCACTGCTACTGCGGCCTGTTGTTCAGCATTTATTTCAATCTTTTTTTCAACCGCTTCAACTACCTCTTTGGCCGCATCTGAAACCGCATCGGCCGCTTTTGCGACCTTTTCTTCCTCCGCCGTGATTGCTTTTTCAACCACTGCATCCGCCGCGTTAATCGCTTCTGCAGCCTCCTGAGTCGTTTCTTCAAGCTTTTCTTTAGCCGCCTCGGTCTTTTCTACAGCCTTATCCATGGCCTGCTCGACAACGGTCGTCGTTTTCGGCGCCGGAGCCTCGGCTTTTTTATCGTTTGAAGTGCAACCCCACAACATCAGGACAGCCATCATCGCAACAACACTAAATTTCAGTTTCATGGTTTTTTTCATTGGGTATTGGAAGTGGAAAGGAGACGGACTCAATCCAAACAAATGCAATCTGCGCCTCCCAAACGTGACAAATTTATCAGACAATCTGTACCTGTTATTACCGCATATGAAAACCGCTCCCGCCAAACAGTCCAATCAAGCCGATAATAATCAAATATATGGCGACGATATAGTTCAATAGACGCGGCGCAACCAGAATAAGAATGCCGGCGATCAGCGATACCAGTGGGGCGAGGCTTAAATTCATATTCATGTTCATGTTTATCTCCTTGGTCATTAGCTATTTAATCCCCGTTCAATAGAGTATGGGGTCTATCACATTTTTTTTTTGTGCCAAAGTATTGTGGTGTGGGTGCTGTTTTCTGGCAAGGTGAAAAGACAGGCCAGAACTCATCCGACCTGTCACGATCCAGCCTCTTACTTGACCATATAGTCAAAGAGGAACTGCCGCTTTTCGCCATTGCCCAGTTTGGTGCCGACCTCAAAAACATATTTTCCCTTCTTACTTAAGGCCACATCTACGCCAAAACTTTCTCCCATGGACATCATCTGCACGGCCTCAGTTTTTTTACCGGCAGGATCGACGACCTTTACCGCAACCACTCCCGAGTCCAAGGCCTTGCCGGTGGCGATATCCGTAAAGGTGATCATGAGATGATTAGTCGTGCTCATGCCCGCCGCCGCCATGGCCTTGCTGGTATCCAGCAGGTGGGCCATAGCCTTGACCCCGTCCACCGTTACTTCTGGCAGCATAATCTCACCGCCACCCATATCCATGCCGCTGTGATCCATACCGGCCATGGCCCCATGCTCCAATGCCTGGGCTCCTACGGCCAGAACCAGAAAAATCAGGGCGCTTATCAGTTGCAGCAGTTTCTTTTTCATTGTTTTTCTCCTCTTGAGTTTATTTGTAAAGAACGGATTATTCCGCGTGAGAACAGGGTTTGTTCTGAGCTATGACCCTTCCACCTCGTCTGTGGCGGTGGCAATCATGCTTTTTTCCAGATTCCGGCCGCGCCAGAGAAAGAAGATCACCGGGTAGACCATCAGCTCCATGATGCCGGAGGTCACCACCCCGCCCACCATGGGGGCGGCGATCCGCTTCATCACATCGGCGCCAGCGCCATGACTCCACATGATCGGCAGAAGACCGGCGATGATCACCGAGATGGTCATGATCTTGGGGCGGATGCGCTTGACCGCCCCGTGATGGATGGCCTGGGTGAGATCGCCTCGGGTGCGCATCCGGTCGGCATCTCCCCAGAGCTTGTGCGAGATGTCGAGGTAGAGCAGCATCACCACCCCGGTCTCGGCATCGAGTCCGGCCAGGGCGATGATCCCGACCCAGACCGCCACCGAGGTATGGTAGCCGAGGAGATAGAGAAACCAGAAGGCGCCCACCAGGGAAAAGGGCACGGCCAGAAAGACGATGGCTGTTTTCACCAGCGACTTGGTGTTTAAGTAGATGATCACGAAAATGAGCAGGATGGTCAGGGGGATGATCACTACCAGCCGCTCTTTGGCCGACTGCATGTATTCAAACTGGCCGCTCCAGACAATGGAGTATCCCGGCGGCAGCTTGATCTTGGCAGCCACTGCCGCCTGCGCCTGTTTCACATAGGTACCGATATCGATACCGGTGATGTCCACATAAACCCAGGCGGTGCGGCGGGCGTTTTCGCTCTTGATGGCCGGCGGCCCCTTGTGCATGCTGATGGTGGCCACCTGGGAAATAGGGATATGGGTACCGTCGCGCAGAGGCACCAGAATGCGGTGCAGGGCCGGCAGGTCGTTACGGTAGTCGCGCTGATAGCGGATGTTTACCGGATAACGCTCCAGACCTTCGACCGTCTGGGTAATATTCATGCCGCCGATGGCCGACTGGATGATGTCCTGCACCTCGCCGACGGTGAGACCATAACGGGCAGCGGCAGTGCGGTCGACTGTAAAATCGAGATAGTTGCCACCCACCACCCTTTCAGAATAAGCACTCAAGGTACCGGGCAGGGTGCCGATCAACGCCTCGATCTCCTCACCGATGCGGCTGAGCTCATTCAGGTCGTTGCCCATGACCTTGATGCCCACCGGCGTCTTGATGCCGGTGGAGAGCATGTCGATTCGGGTCTTGATCGGCAGGGTCCAGGCGTTAGTAAGGCCGGGAAACTGGATGGCATTATTGAGCCTTTCAATGAGCTGATCCGGCGTCATAACCTTTTGCTCAGGCCAAAGCAGACGTAACGGCCGTTGCAGCCATTCCGGCCAGGGGCTGTAGAAGCGGCTGACCTTCACCTTGCGCCATTGCTCCTCTGGTTTAAGCATGATGGTTGTTTCCAGCATGGAAAGGGGGGCCGGATCGGTGGCGGTCTCTGCCCTGCCTATCTTGCCGAAGACGTGTTCGACTTCGGGAAAGGCAGCGATGATGCGATCTGTCTGCTGCAGCAGTTCTTTGGCCTTGGTGATGGAGACCCCCGGCATGGTGGTGGGCATGTAGAGCAGGTCGCCTTCATAGAGGGGCGGCATGAACTCGGAACCCATCCGGCTGATGGGCCAGGCAATGGAGGCAATGAGGAGCAGGGCTACCAGGATGGTACCTGTACGCCATCTGAGGACAAAATCAACTACTGGATGGTAGATCCGGATCAGCAGCCGGTTGATTGGGTTGGCATGTTCCGGCTTGATGTTACCGCGGATGAACCAGCCCATGAGCACCGGCACCAGGGTGATTGAGAGCAGAGCGGCTGCACCCATGGCATAGGTCTTGGTAAAAGCCAGGGGCTTGAAGAGCCGGCCGGACTGTTCCTGCAGGGTGAAGACCGGCAGGAAGGAGACCGTGATGACCAGCAGGGAGTAGAAGAGGGTAGGGCCCACCTCCTTGGCCGAGTCCATGATGATCTCCCAGTGCGGCTTTTTCCCCCGGTCCCTCTCCAAATGCTTGTGGGCGTTTTCAATCATGATGATGGCTGCGTCAATCATAGCCCCTATAGCAATGGCGATGCCGCCCAGACTCATGATATTGGCGTTGATCCCCTGGGCGTGCATGACGATAAAGGCCATGAGAATCGCCACCGGCAGGGTGAAGATGGCGACAAAGGCGCTGGGCAGATGAAAGAGAAAGAGCGCGGTCACCAGGGCAACCACGATACTCTCCTCGATAAGCTTGCCCTTCAAGGTGTCCACCGCTCGCTCTATGAGGCCGGAGCGGTCATAGACCGCCTTGATCCGTACACCTTCTGGCAGCCCTGACTGAAGCGATTCAAGCTTCTTCTTGACCTTCTCGATCACGGTCAGGGCGTTTTCACCGTAGCGCATCACGACAATGCCGCCCACGGTCTCGCCCTTGCCATCGAGTTCCGTTGCCCCACGCCTCAGTTCCGGCCCGATACCTACCTCGGCCAGATCCTTGACCAGGATCGGGGTACCGGCACGGTCGGTGGAAACCACCACCTGTTCAATGTCGGCCACCGATTTGATGTAGCCCAGGCCGCGGACCATGAACTCGGTCTCGCCCATCTCCAGCAGACGGCCGCCGACATCATTGTTGCTCTGTTGGATGGCCTGGCGGATCTGGGGAATGGTGACATGGTAGGCAAGCAAGCGGTTGGGATCCACCGCCACCTGGTACTGTTTCACATAGCCACCGATGCTCGCAACTTCTGATACCCCTTCCACCGCCGCCAGTTCGTAGCGCAGATACCAGTCCTGGATGGAGCGGAGCTGCTGCAGGTCATGACGGTCACTTTCCAACACATATTCGTAGACCCAGCCAACTCCGGTGGCGTCCGGCCCAAGACTTGGAGTGACCCCCTTCGGCAACTTGCCGGAGGCATAGTTGAGATACTCGAGCACCCGGGATCGAGCCCAGTAGATATCGGTACCGTCGTCAAAGATCACATAGACAAAGGAGAAACCGAAAAAGGAGTAGCCCCGCACAACCTTGGCATGGGGGACGGCCAGCATCTGGGTAGTCAGGGGATAGGTCACCTGATCTTCCACCACCTGGGGTGCCTGGCTGGCATACTCGGTGAAGATAATGACCTGGACGTCCGAAAGATCCGGAATGGCATCGATGGGCGTATTTTTCAGGGCATAGACGCCGCCCACGATCAGGAGGGCGGTGAGGAGAATGACCATGAATTTGTTGTTGATGGACCACTCGATTATCTTGGTGAGCATGGGCGCGCCTATTTATCAAAGAGAGAATCGAGGGATTCACCGGCCTTGGGACCGGCAGCTTTCCCTCCAGAGGGCTGCTCTTTTTCCGGTTCCGTCATCTTCCGGACCGCCGCCCGCAGGGTGCTTTCCGAGTCGAGCATGAACTGGGCGGAAACCACGATGGACTCATTTTCAGCAAGCCCCTGCACCACCTGGACAAAGCCATCTTCACCCTGCAAACCCAACTGCACCAGCCGCGGTTCGAATTTTCCGTCTCCCAGAGAAACAAAAACGGTCTGGTGTTCCCCGGAATTGAGCACTGCCTCCATCGGGATGGTGAGCACATTTGTGACCGCCTGGGTTGCAATGCGGACATTCACATACATGTCAGGCTTGAGTTCGAAGCCGGGGTTATCCAGATCGATCCTGGCCTTGACGGTCCTGGTTTTGGTTTCCACATAGGGGTAAATGATGCTGATCCTCCCCTGCACCGGCTCCTGCTGGTAGGGCAGCTGAATAGTCGCGGCCTGCCCTACCTTGAGCCAAGGCAGTTCATACTCATAGATGTCGGCATAGACCCAGACCTTAGAAATATCAGCGATCTGGAACAGCTCCATCCCCGCCTTGACAAACATGCCCTCATTGACCTTCTTCTGGGTAAGCACCCCGTCATACTGGGAATAGAGGGTAAGGCTCTTTTGGACCGTCCCGGTTTTTTCGAGGTTCTTGATCTGTCCTTCGCTTATATCCCAGTAGCGCAACCTTTTGCGTGATGATTCCAGCAGGCGCCCGGCACCGGCAGCGATTTCCGGCACCTCACTCTGTGCCAGGGCCGCCTTGTTACGCAAGGCCAGGAGAAACTCTTCCTGGGCCGTGACCAGTTCCGGGCTGTAGATTTCCAGCAGGGGCTGGCCTTTTTTGACATGGCTGCCGGTCTCATTGACATGAAGCCGTTCTATCCAGCCCTCGATCTTGGAGTTGATGGAATATTGTCGCGCTTCCTCGTAGCCGACCACCCCGACGGTGCGGATAGTCCGGCTCATGTCCCGGCGACTAACGGTGGAGAAACGCACTCCCATATTCTGCTGGGTCACTGGATCGATGGTGATGATCGCACCTGAGGAATCTTGCTCTCTGGATTGTGCCCCCTGGCCGGAACCCGTGCTTTTTATCGGGGTGAGGGTCATGCCGCAGATGGGACAGTTGCCCGGTTCATCACGGATAATGAAGGGATGCATGCTGCAGGTGTATTTTTGCGTCTCGGCCCTCGCCTCGTCAGGCCCTGCCGAAAGATGCAGGTGGGCATGTTCACCATCAGGCGGCGAAAACGCAATCGGGCCGGTAAATAGCAGCAGGAGAGCGAGAGAGACGGTCAGGAAAAATTTGATTGTCCGCAGCATGGTTATTCCTACTCCTTGCCATGTCCTGGCATCTGACTGGCATTATGTTTTACCGGGGTGTTAGAGGCCGGACTCCGCTTCCAGACGAGCTAGACTGCGTTGCCCGTCACTTACTGCCTTCTCGTACTGAAGTTCAAAGTTGTAGAGGGTCATCAGGTTATCCAAGAGGCCCAAAAAGGGGATCTTGCCGACCTGATAACCATTGATCGCCGACTCCAGGGCCTGACCGGCCTGGGGAATGATACCATTCTTATAGAGGGAGGCCTGATCATGGCTGGTCTGCACCTGACTGTAGGCATCCTGAATGTTAAAGAGCACTTGGTTGCGGAAGTCGTCGTACTGGGCCAGGGACATGCGCCCCCCCTCCTCTGCCTCAGCTACTCCAGCACTGCGTTTGTCCCGAAAGATCGGCAGGTTGACCGCCACCTCAATACCAGCAAAGTCGGTGCCGCTATCGGCCCGGTTCGGTTCCCGGAAGACGTAGGCCAAGCCGACCTTGAAGTCCGGCTTGTAGTCGAGCTGGGCCAGTTTATGCTGGGCCTGATAGCGATCTATCAGGGAGCGGTAGGCCGCATACATGGGACGCAGGGTTTCGGAATTTTTCTGGAGATCGGCAAGGGGGGTGCCAATGGCGGCAAGCGCCGGGTCGGACACCTCAGCAACTGCCGTGGCCGAAGGTCGATTCACCAAACGGTTGAGGGCTGCCAGGCTGGTGACACGCTGCTGGCGGAGGCTGTAGAGGCGATCAAGTAGCTTGGCCCGCTCCACCTGCGCCTTGAGCACGTCCTGCTGCTGGCCCTTGCCCACCTCGTAGTTGGCCTCAGTCAAGCGGATAAAATCATCCAGCAGCTTCATGTTTTTTTCGGTGATGACAACGGCTCGGCCGGCATAGACCAGAGAATAGTACGCCTCCTTGACCTGACGGGTGAGTTGCAGTTGCTGCTCAGCAAGAAGGGCTTGGTACCATTTGGCCTGCAATTCGGCAACCTCGGTGCGGGCCGCAAGTTTCCCAGGGAAAGGAAGATCCTGGGAAATCTTGACCACCTTGCCGCTCATAGCATATTCGTTGCCGGCAAAGGTGTCCACCGGATAGTTGCTCAAAGACAAGGAGAGCGAGGGGTCGTTCAGGGAGCCGGCAGGAATAATCTTGTGTTCATAGAGGTGCAGTCGGGCTTCGGCCGCTTTCAGTTCGGGATTATCGGCCAGGGCCATGGCAATTAGCTCCTCCAGGACCTGGGAGGAAGGGGCATTTTCCTGTGCCGCAAGTACATACTCTGCCATGGAGATGAAAAGAAGCAGAGCCACCAAGAAACGTATGGGCATATTCATTCCTATCTCCTTAAAAAGCCATGCTGTTCAGGTCAGAAAGTACGAAAAAAAATATGCCTCGCATTTCAGTTCTATGTATATCAGTACGTTATATGCTTATTTCCCATCTGAAAATTGATAAAGTGAAGAATATTCTTCAACTAAGAATATCTCCCAACATTCAATCCGTCAATGATAGGGTCAATCTTTTATTTAGAATTATCTAATGCTGATTATCTGAGGAATAACATTTTTTGCCATCTCCAGTGGGGTTTGAGCACCAGTGATCATTCCCTCCGTAGAGAGATACAACTCAGCAGGAGAGAATGAGCAGCCCGACGAAATAGACCAAATCGATGTGGACGATAAAAGAATTACCGGAATACAGTCCCGCAAATAATTTGTAGTTATTCAGACTTGATCTGACATAATTTGGGAAAAAGATCCGAGCTAATCTGACACCTTGTTTATTTGATAATTCAGGAAGAAGGTTCACCCTGCAGTTGTACTTAAAGAGTTAACCTTGCCAGTCGGAAGGTCGAAGCCCGAGAACTTGGTGGTAGAAATGAATTTTGACAGCACCAGTTCTTTGTGAGAGGATAATAGGAGTTATATGCATCTTTTCGAAACCCTTGATGTTCAACGAAACCTAGCGGCGATTGAAAGATTGGAGAAAATATTCCTTTTTTTTTGCCGAAAACCAACGGTTTATGCTCAGGTACGGTTTTTGGAACAGAGCGGCATGAAACGGATCAAAATCAACTTCGACAAGGACAAGCCGGTCAATCGTTCAATATTACGCCCTGCAGAACAAGGGTGAACGCTATTATTTCCGAAACACCATTAAGTTGAACAAGGGCGAGGTGTTTATCTCACCTTTAGATCTCAATATTGAATATCACGAAATCGAATATCCCTTGAAGCCGATGAACCACCGCGCTACAGGCAATACAAAAGTTTCAATGGACAGAGAGGTGAAATTATAAACCGATGAAAGTTAATATTCTGAATTTGATCGATTTTAAGAAAGTGAACACTCTGCTTGAGGGGTTCAACAAATCAACAGGGTTTGTAACTGCCATTTTAGATCTTGAGGGAAATGTCTTATCTAAATCGGGCTGGAGACAAATTTGCACTGAATTTCACCGCATCAATCCCGAAACTTCAAAAAAGTGTACTATCAGCGATACGGTATTAGCCGGGAAAATGAACGAAGGCGAACAATATCATTTTTATAAATGTTTAAATGGAATGGTTGATGTGGCCGTACCTGTTGTAATAAACGGGGAACATATTGCCAACCTGTTTTCCGGACAATTCTTTTTTGAAGAGCCCGATCAAATGTTTTTTAAAAAGCAGGCTGAGAAGTATGGGTTTGATGAAGAACAATATCTGGGAGCGCTCGCAAAGGTGCCTGTTATTCCCAGGGAAAGGGTAAAAACAGCAATGGATTTTTTGCAGAACATGACTCAGCTTATCAGTGAAACAACATTTCAGAAACTGGAGCAGATGGAACTGAATGACGCCGTCTTGAAAAGTGAAGAGCGTTTCAAAACCTTTATGGAAGAAACACCGGTCTATGCTTACATCAAAGACGGTTCGCTAAATCATGTTTTCAGTAATAAAAAGGTGTTGGAACTCACTCAATTAAAACAAAGTGGACAAATAGTCGACTCCGCAAAAACGATCTTCGATCCGGATATTGCCAATTACCTTGAGAGAGCCGACCAAAAAATATTATCAGGTCATTCCAATAGGATTGAATTGGAATACAAGGTAAAGATCGACGGCCAGGACAAATGGCTTAACGATATAAAATTTGCGTTGAAACTCACTGATGGCACAAAGGGCGTGGGCGGGCTTGCCTTTGACATCACCGAGCGCAAGCGGGCGGAAGAGGCTCTGCGGGCCAGTCAAGAAAACTATGGGATTCTGTTTCGCGAGATGCAGAACGGTTTTGCTCACAGTGAGATTATCTGCAACGCCCAAGGTCATCCGATCAACAGCCGTTACCTGGCCGTCAATCCGGCTTTTGAGCGTATCACCGGAAGGAAGGCGGAGGATGTGGTGGGCAAGACAATTCTGGAAGTGTTTCCCTCGCTCGAGCCGAGCTGGATAGAAACGTTCGGCAGGGTGGCGTTGACTGGCGAGCCGGCCCATTTCGAGAGTCAGGCATCTGAATTGGGAATTACCTTTGATGTTTCGGCGTTTTGTCCCGCGCCCAACCAATACGCCTACACTTTTTCCGACATATCCGAGCGCAGGAAAGCTGAGAACGAAATCCGCCGCCTGCACACCGAATTAGAACAACGGGTGGTCGAGCGCACCGCCCAGCTCGAAGCAGCCAACAAAGAATTGGAGGCTTTCTCCTACTCAGTCTCCCACGATCTGCGGGCGCCGTTGCGTCACATCAGCGGTTACGTTGATCTGCTGAACAACCGATTTCGGGAGGCCCTGCCGGATAAAGCCAAACACTACCTGAATACTATTGCAGCGTCTTCGAGCCAGATGGGAACGCTTATCGATGACCTGCTGCAGTTCTCAAGAACAGGTAGGCAGGAGATGTGCCAGGTTGCCATGGATATGAATGTTTTGGTTAAGGAGGTGCTTGAGGCATTAAAACCGGATTTTCTAAACAGAAACATATCCTGGACCGTTGAGGAACTGCCCAAAGTGTTTGGCGATTATTCCCTGCTTAAACAGGTATGGATCAATCTGCTGGATAACGCCGTTAAATTTACACGGAATAAAGATGAAGCCCATATAGAGATCGGATTCACCCAAGAGTCAGACCATTGGGTCTTTTTTGTTCGCGACAATGGCGTCGGCTTTGATACGCAGTATGCGAAGAAGCTGTTTGGCGTGTTTCAGCGGCTGCACTCCCAGACGGATTTTGAAGGCACCGGCATCGGGCTGGCCAATGTGCAGCGTATTGTTCACAAGCACGCAGGCCGCGTCTGGGCCGAAGCCCAGCCGGACAAAGGCGCTACATTTTATTTTACGATACCCTGTGGGCCCTATAGCTAAGGAGACAAATCATGATCGAGCTGAAAACCATTTTGCTGGCCGAAGACAATCCCAATGATGTCGAGTTAACCATAGAGGCCCTGACGGAGAATAACCTGGCAAACAACGTTATCGCGGTGAATGACGGTGTGGAAGCCATGGAGTACCTGCGTTATGAAGGTAAATACAAACAGCGCAAAAAGGGCCAGCCCGCCGTGCTGCTGCTGGATATTAAAATGCCCCGAATGGACGGCATCGAAGTTCTTCAGTACATTCGCAGCGATGACCAGCTCAAGATGCTTCCGGTGGTCATGCTGACTTCATCGCGCGAGGAACCCGATCTGAAAAAGTGCTATGCGCTCGGTGTCAACGCCTATGTGGTAAAACCCGTCAACTTCAAAGATTTTCTCGATGCCGTTAAACACATCGGCGTTTTCTGGGCCCTGCTGAATGAACACCCGATAAAGGACTAGGTTATGGAAACAGATACAATTGCCCAAAGTGATGGTCTTAAGATTCTTGTGCTTGAAGATTCAGCACGGGATTTTGAGCTTATCAACGAGCAGTTAAATGATGCCGGTTTTACATTGAAAATGTCCTGGGTTGAAACGGAAGATCTGTTTATATCTGCACTCCATGAAAACCAATACGACATAATAATGTCCGACTTTACACTCCCCGGCTTCGATGCCTTCGGCGCCCTGCGGATAAGCAAGGAAATATGTCCGGAAGTTCCCTTTATTTGTGTCTCCGGCTCGATCGGAGAAGAAACAGCCATTGAGCTGTTGAAATTGGGAGCTGTAGATTATGTACTGAAAGACAGGCCGGAACGGCTGCCATTTGCCGTAAAACGCGCGATTGATGAAGCAAGAGAAAAAAAACTGCGGAAAAAAGCACAGGAAGAGTTGCTATTTAATTATGCTTTGTTTCGGATCGCGGGCAGTACAGCCAAATTGGGCGGCTGGCGTGTCGATTTGGATACGAATATCGCAACCTGGTCGGAAGTGGTTGCCGATATCCATGAAATGCCTCACGGTTATGCGCCGGGAGTAACCGAAGGAATCCGTTTTTATGCCCCGGAATGGCAGGACAGAATTACACAGGTATTTACCGACTGTGCCGAAAGAGGGATCCCTTATGACGAGGAAATGGAGATCATCACCCGAACCGGCAAACGCGTCTGGGTGAGAACGATCGGCGAAGCGGTAAAGAATGATGAAGGAAAAGTCAGCAAGGTACAGGGCTCTTTTCAGGATATCACCGAACGCAAACAGCGCATCCACTCCCTCCAGAAGGCAAACATGGAACTCCAGGCGAGTCAGAAGGTAACGCTCGATATCCTGGAAAATCTGAAGTCGGAGATTCAGACAAGAACGGCAAAAGAGGCTGAACTCCGGAAGGTGACCATGGCCATCGAGCAGGCCGGCGAGACGATCCTCATCACCGATCCGGCCGGGAAGATTCAGTATGTCAATCCGGCCTTTGAAACCGTGAGCGGCTATACCCCCGAAGAAGCCGTCGGGAAAACTTCGGCCATCCTCAAGAGCGGTCAACAGGACGAGGCCTTTTACCAAAACCTGTGGGAAACCATCAGCAGCGGCCGGGTTTGGAAGGGTCGCCTGGTCAACAAGCGTAAGGACGGCAGCTTATATACAGAGGCGGCAACGATTTCTCCGGTGTTCGATGCCGCTGGAAAGATCATCAACTACGTGGGCGTCAAGCGGGACATCACCGCACAGCTGGAATTGACGGCGCAATTCCAGCAGGCCCAGAAGATGGAATCCGTGGGACGTCTGGCCGGCGGCGTGGCCCACGATTACAACAATATGCTCAGTGTAATCCTGGGGTATACGGAAATGGCCATGGGTAAGGTGGGTACCTCTGACCCGTTGCATGAAGACCTTCAAGAAATTCTTAATGCTGCCAGGCGCTCCACCGACATCACTCGGCAATTGCTGGCCTTTGCCCGTAAACAGGCGATTGAGCCAGTGGTACTAGACCTGAATACGACCGTTGATGGCATGCTCAAGATGATGCGACGTCTCATCGGAGAGGACATCTCTCTGGCCTGGCTGCCCGGCTTCGAAGTGTGGCCGGTTAAGTTCGATCCATCTCAGTTAGATCAGATTCTTGCCAATCTGTGTGTCAACGCCCGGGATGCCATAAAGGGGGTGGGTAAGGTCACCATCGAGACGGTAAATGTCAGTTTTGATGATGCTTATTGCGCTATGCACAGAGGCTTCACCCCCGGTGCGTTTGTGATGCTGGCGGTGGGCGACAACGGCTGCGGCATGGACAAAAAGACCCACGACCAAATTTTCGAGCCCTTTTTCACCACCAAGGGAATCGGCAAAGGCACCGGTCTTGGCCTGTCCACGGTGTATGGGATCGTGAAACAGAACCACGGGTTCATAAATGTCTACAGTGAGCCGGATAATGGGACAACTTTCAAAATATACATTCCCAGCGATACTGCGGGCATTGAAGTCCCAAAGGATGCGAAATCCTCCAAACTTCTATTGGGCAGGGGCGAAACCGTATTGTTGGTGGAAGATGAATCCGTCCTCCTGGTCCTGATAAAGCGTTTACTGGAAAGTCTTGGTTACACCGTTCTCAGTGCGCCCGGCCCAGAGGATGCGTTTCGCCTTGCCGAGGAGCATATTGGCGCGATTCACCTGCTCTTGACCGATGTGATCATGCCGAAGATGAACGGCCGTGATCTGGCACATCAGCTCACCACCCTTTATCCGGACATGAAACACCTTTTTATGTCCGGATACACATCCAATGTCATCGCCCACCAGGGCATTTTGGACGAAGGCGTGAATTTCATCCAGAAGCCGATGTCAAAAAATGATTTGGCTGCCAAAGTAAGGAAAGTTTTAGACACCGAATAATGTGTATCGAGCAATCCGAACAGAGTGAAAAATTTGATTTAGATAATCCTTCAATGATTGGCAGGCAGGGTATCTCAGCCAATTTGAACCTGCACTGCTAGGTGTGGGCACATAAATGTTCCGAGGTATAGAGATAGAGATAGAGATAGAGATAGAGATATAAAGAAGACAAACTTCAATTTATGGCGCAGGTGATATTGGTATTAAATGATGTAAACTCAAACTGTTAAGTCAATATTTTGCTGGACTTATTTGAATCTGATTACGTATGAAACTCAGCTAAATTTCAGGCGATTTTTTTCGGTCTTCATAAATATGAGTAAACTCAGATTGTTATTGGTGTCTATCAAGCAGCTGAGAAATGATGACCCGGAGAGGAACCTCGCCTTTGACAAATGGTCGGAAAACCCTCGTGCTTAACTAATTGAAAATCCACCGCTTATTTTTAAAGTCCTAAACCGTAAAAAACGTGGCTGAGTTTCATACATAATCAGATATTTGAATGGATCACACCTTGAAATTGTGAATTCTGACAGTTAGCGCCTGAGCAATATCATAATATTGCCAGGCCGAACCTAAACCAATTTGCCTTATACTTGGACTTGATATGTCTATTGTTCTCCTCTGATTTTCGCCTTATAATTTATAGGCTGCAATGAATGAGAAGAATCAGGAAACACCTTCAACTGTCCTATCTGCAAACCATTTTAGGTTAGCGGTAGTAATCTCTGATATGACCGCTTGTGAACTCCACAGTAGTGGAAATATAATGTTAATGGAGACTTAGCTTCAAGAACCTCCTTAAACGAGTAATATCTTCGTTAAGAGACTATTTTTTACAGAGGTACTAATGCACCAAATTATTAAACACTCCATATGCTTTCTTGTTATTTGCCTGATGCCTTTCGTGTTGGCAAGTGTTTCCTTTGGAGTAGAAATACCACAGGCTGCCGGAGCCGGTCACAAGCGGGTGCTTATCCTCTACGCCTACAATAACAATGTACCCACTTTGCAACAGATAGTGTTTTGGTTCAGCGTGAATTGGACTTTTGGTTCGTTTGTGATAAACAATTACAAACGGAGGAAAATCCATGCGAAAAAAACGTCACAACTACACCCCAGAAGAAAAAGTTTCCATTTTGCGTCGCCACTTGGTTGAAC
>VMSP01000033.1 GCA_013792135.1 Desulfocapsa sp.
CAGATACCAGGTAACACTTAAAGGAGTCCGGTTGATAAACATAGTGAATGCATTTTGGGCTGCATCTACTGAAGATTTAATGAAAATTGCCATTTGATTTTCTTGTTTTTTATCACAGAAGTTCAGGAGTAAGGTACTAACGCTGTCGGAAAATGCGTCAGAGCAAATATGGGCCAAACTCCGTTTATGGGAAAATTCCAAACAGGATCAACATTGCAAAACAAAGCGAACAGAAAACTTCTCAAAAAACCTATTCCAGAATACCAAGATAATTAAAGGTGGGGAGCTTGGCCACCCGGCCCACACCGGTGAGCCTCTCGGCCAGGGCCAGTATATCCTGTTGACTGGTAGAAAGATTGCTGAGATCAACCACCACATAATCAAGCCCCATATCCTGTAACTCTCCGAGATAAGGGAGTAGCGAGAAGGGACGGCAGGGCACGGTCTTGACCAATCCGTCTTTCTTGTGCATGGTAAAAGACTCCCCTTTGGGGCTGACCAGAACGCGATCATACTGAAAATGACGCGCCGCAAGCCTGGCTGTAAACAGAGCCGGAGCTCCGTAGACGGTCAGGCCCTTGCGGATACGCTGGGAATTGGTCCGACTGCCTTTGACAATATCCGCAAGCAGGCCCCTATCTGCCTCAATGGAGAGCTGGGCTGCTTCCGCCCCCAGATGCTCGACCGCGGCCAAGGCCTGATTATTCATAAGGCTGATAGTATAGTCACAGGACAAATGGACCCTCTCCCCTTGAAACATCCAGGCTTGGCTGATGTGGCCGATCTGAAAACTTTTAAAACCGGAACGCATGAGGATGGTGAGCTGTTTCTGGACCTGGGCCAGCTCTGACTCAAAGAGGATAGGCGGCAAGCACCAGGTTATATTGCGTATTCCCTGCCCCATATAGCGCTTAATCTGCCCAACCTGGCTGACCGTCGTTTTATCAACAGGCACCAGAAAACGGTCAGGGGTAAATGGCAGACGCTCCTGTAACAACTTAAGGGAATCGGTCTTCAACCACCATTCCAGAGGCAATTTTACCTTGACCGCCCCGCTTTTCCGCTGCGCGGCCCGCGATCTGCCATCGCTCTTTCCTCTCTTGTCAGCGGGCAGCAGCAGCCTTGCATCCTTTTTTTCCGTCAAACAGACCTCTCCGCGGATGGCCGTAATGCGTCCCCGCTGGGTATCCTGGACCTGAACGACAAGGTCTTTCATTTGCCCGATCGCAGGGAATCCGAATTCGAGATCAGTGACCTGCTGCCTGTTGCGCACATCCACCTTGTAGAGATCGATCATCCTTGCCCCTGGCGGGACAAGATCGGCAGGTATGCCAATCTGCACCTTGTCCCCGGTCAGGGCCTGCTCTACAGGATCCTTGCCTTTAAACATCTCCTGCAGGGTGAAACTGTGCCGCTCCCCTGATGTCTCAAGATGCAGACGCAACCGGTCTCCAACCTCCAGCTCTCCCTTCAGGGTCAGACTGCCATAGAGTCCATTCTTCCGCTGCTTCACCCCATCCAACCGGCCAAGATGCATTCCGACATTCCCGGAATGATAAGGGGTAATCGCTTCCACTGGTTGCGGCGACTGAAAATAGCCGGGGGTGACCTTGCGGCTCATGGCCTGTTCCACCAGCTGCCCGGCCTTTCTCAACACAGAGGGAAAGCTGGCCGCATCGGCATCAATCACCATCCTGTAGGCCTGAACTACGTGGGAGACATAGTGGGCTGTGCGCAGCCTCCCTTCAATCTTCAGAGAGGCGACACCGGCCTCAGCAAGCCAGGGTACGGCCTCGAGCCCGCCCAGATCATTCATGGAAAAGAGATAACCACCCTTGCCGCCAGATACTTCCCTGCTGCCCTTTTTCCCGCCTTTCGTTCCACTTTTAATTCCACCTTTTGCCGCCCAGGTGTACTGGCGCCGGCAGGGCTGGACACAGCGGCCACGCAGACCGCTCTTGCCGCCGAGAAAGGAGGAAAAAAGACAGAGGCCAGAATAGGAAAAGCACATGGCCCCATGGACAAAGACCTCTATCTCGGTCTCGGTCTTTTTACAGATAGCGCTGATCTCTTTTATGGTCAGCTCACGGGCAAGCACCACACGCTCAAAGCCCATATCGGAAAAGGAACGAACCACATCGGAATTGTGAGCAGCCATGAGGGTGGAGGCATGGAGGGTGAGAGCGGGGAAATAGGCCTGTACCAGTTTGATCACTCCCAGATCCTGAACAATGAGGGCATTAGGCTTCAGCTCTTCGAGGATGGCCAGGGTTTCAATCACCTGGGGCAGATCCTGTTCCCTGACCAGACTGTTGGCGGCAAGGTAGAACTTCAGCCCATGCTCACGACAGTAGTGGATCATGGCAGCGATCTCTTCCAGACGGAGGTCACGGGCCAGGTTTCTGGCGTTCAGACCAGGGGCGCCGACATAAACGGCATCAGCACCGGCTTGAACAGCAGCCCGGAAGGACTCCATATTGCCGGCAGGGGCGAGTAATTCCATAACAACACAACCGGGTTGGCCCGGCCTTTATTTTTAAAGTAACCTTCTCTTGAGAAGAAGGTGGATAACCAATAGTCTTTTAGACTGTGAACTCAACACCCACAATCTCAGCAACTGGATTTATCTAGGAGCCGTTACGAAATAACCATTGTATTTCAGAATAGTTCGAGACAGGTCCTTACGCAGAGTAGAGACGACTAGTGTCATTTACCCCAGAGATGGATGAAAAGCGATAGCCGACTTTGGCTATTTAGATGACCACATTATTTTTTAATAGCGGCATGGGAGAGGTCTAGATATTCCTCTGGATCACCACTTCATCGCGGCCGCCATGTTCCTTGAGTAATACCTGGATGCGTTCGTAGGGCTGAACCGTTGTCTGCATGCCTGTATAATCGGCCTGAATGGGAAGCTCACGGCCAGTCCGGCCAACCAGCACCGCCAATTGAATGGAGTGAGGGCGCCCATAATCCATAATGGCATCCATGGCCGCCCTGATGGTGCGGCCGGTGTAAAGGACATCATCCACGAGAATCAGCCTTCTTCCCTCAACAGTAAAGGAGATATCAGTGGTGCGGACCACTGGATTCTGGGAGATCAGACTCCAATCATCACGGTAAAGGGTGATATCAAGGCTGCCGGAAGGGATTTCCACTCCCTCCTGTTCCTGGATAATCTTTCTGATCCGCTCTGCCAGATCCACACCGCAGGTATGGATACCGACAATGGCCAGATCAGCAACAGAATGGTTACGTTCAAGGATCTGCAGAGCAATTCTTTTCAGGGCCAGGTCCATCTCCTGGGCCGTGAGGATGATGCGCGACTCATTACTCATGCCTGCACCCTCTTCCAGAAAAAATCGATCCCTTTTTCATTGACCCGGTTCAGGGCCTCGGGAAATGCCTCGCACTCTGCGGCAAAGACATTGGCCGCAATACTCTCAGGGGTATCATCATAATCAAGGTCAACACTCTTCTGGACTATGATCGGCCCTTCATCATAGACTTCACTGGCAAAATGGACGGTGCAGCCACTGACCAGACACCCCCGTTCCTTGACCGCCCGATGCACCCGAGAGCCGTAAAAGCCATCCCCGCAAAAGGACGGAATCAATGAAGGGTGGATATTTATCACCGACCTGGCCAGGGCCGGTGGAGGCTCATAGAGTTTCAAAAACCCGGCCAGACAGATAATATCTATCGGATAATCCTTCAATAGTGTGTTGATGGCCTCATTTTTGGCGGCATAAAAGGCGGGATAGCCATAGTTTTCCGCCTTACTTAAACCCAGCGCGTCTTTGACATTGGAAACAACCACCTGAATTTCCGCATCAAGTGTGCCACTAACAATACGCTCGTGAAAATTATCAAGGGTTTTGCCGCTTCCCGATAAAAGAACCGCAATCTTCAACATTTTTTAGTCCTTCCCAGCAAAATAAGGGTTGCTCTCCACGTCAACCTTGTCCAGCCAAGCAGAGATCGCGGTATCATATTTGGAGGTCAGGGAAAAGACCTTGGCCGCCAGACGGAATCTGGTTTTAAGCGTAGTGTTTCCCTGCTCCTTGATCTCCTTTAATACCTGTGGATAGTCAGCAGGATCAACAATCACAGTGACATCATGGAAGTTCTTGGCCGAGGCCCGCAACATCGTGGGGCCGCCGATATCAATATTCTCGATAGCATCAGCCAGCGAGCAGTTGGGATCGGCAATGGTCTTTTCAAAGGCATAGAGATTCACGGCAATGAGATCAATGGGTTTCAGGTCATGCTCCACACACTGCCTCTGGTGTTCGGCATTATCCCTCTGGTTAAGGATACCGCCATGAACCTTTGGATGCAGGGTCTTGACCCGGCCATCAAGCATTTCAGGGAATCCGGTGAACTCTGACACGTCTTTGACAGGTATCCCAGCCTCTCGTATCTTTTTGGCGGTGCCGCCGGTGGAAAGGAGCTCCACTCCAAGATCGGCCAACTCTCTGGCAAATCCCTCAATCCCTGATTTATCGGTCAGACTGATCAACGCTCGTGTAATCTTGTTCATGGTCAACTCCTTTTCTGATATATCTTCAAAAGTTATTTTTTTCTTTTCAGTGAGTTATTCTATCTCATTCTTGCGGATAAATTCTCTGATCTTCCGCCTGTCCCTCTTGCCGGGTCTTTTGTCAGGCAGAGTCTGACCGGCGGCCAGCAGAGAGCGCATCCTAGCCGTCTCCTGACGCAACTGCACGGATTCCTCGGATTCCTCATACAGCAGTCGTGCCTCGACCGCAGGACGCCGACACGAGGAAAGACCAAGAACGGTTATGGTAAACTCAACCTCACCACGCCTGATCCGCAGGACATCACCAATCTGCACAATCCGCGAAGATCTGGCTCGATTGCCATTCACCTGCACTTTACCGCCGCTAACCGCCTGTGCAGCCAGGCTTCTGGTCTTGAAAAATCTGGCAGCCCAGAGCCACTTGTCAATCCGCACCTGCAAGTCTGTCTCTGTCACTTCAGTCATCCCTCGCGCACTCAACACTGCCATTATTGGGCACTGAATAGTCCTATCACAAAAAAGAAGTTTACACCGAATCAGTGGGAAACGCATGAAAAAAGACATTTTTCGTTCCTAAGCCGCTGTAAAAAAACAACATAGCCGTTTAATTTCTCGGGACGGCATAAGGAGCCGTAACGAAACAGATATAAATGGCCATGTTATTTCGTAACGGCTCCTAAACAACCGCTGAATTTCCGCATTGTCGAACAGGAGAAAAAAGAGTAAAAAGAAAATTTTGTTCGTTTGGATACAGCCGCATATTAAACTTACGACTTTCTTGGACAAGTCATACTAAACTATAGCTCTGTCATTTCGGCCGACAGGAAGAAATCTTTTCCTGTACCGATTGCATTAATATTTCTCCCTACTGGTCGAAATGACAGGTCAGATAATCCTGACAGCTTTCGAGACTCTAGCAAGAGCCTCATTTTTTTCATTTTCTTATCAACACAGGAATTTCCATGCTTGTAAAAGACCTTCTTGCTCAACACAAAACTACCTTCAGCTTTGAATTCTTTCCACCAAAGGAAGACGCTGCCGCCGATCGCCTTCTGGCTACCATCGCCAACCTTATGCCGCTAGCGCCTTCCTATGTGAGTGTAACCTACGGTGCTGGCGGCACCACCCGGCATCGCACCCATGACCTGGTGGTCAGAATCAAAAAAGAGACCAACATCTCCGTGGTTTCTCATCTCACCTGCGTCGGTTCAAGCCGACAGGAGATGCATGGGATTCTGGAAAAATACCGAGAGGCAGGAGTTCACAATATCCTCGCCCTGCGCGGTGACCCGCCTAAGGGGATGGCAAATTTTGTGCAGCCGGAAGATGGCTTCTACTACGCCGCAGACCTGGTTGCCTATATCAAAAAGTATTTCCCGGAAATGTGCGTCGGTGTGGCCGGATTTCCAGAGGGCCATCCCAGCACACCCAATCGCCTGCAGGAAATCGACTATCTGAAGGCCAAGGTCGATGCCGGGGCAGATTATATTGTCACCCAGCTCTTTTTTGATAACCGTGATTTTTATGACTATTGTGAACGCTGCGAACTGGCAGGTATCCATGTACCAAATATCGCCGGGATCATGCCGGTGACCACCAAAAACGGCCTGATCCGTACCGCCGAGCTTGCGGGTGGTGCCCACATTCCTGCCCGTCTGCTGAAGGCGGTTTATCGTGCTGAAAATGATGAATACGTGGAGAAAGTTGGCATTCACTGGGCAACTGAACAGATCCGGGATCTGCTGGATCACGATGTTCGCGGTGTCCAGTTCTTCACCCTGAACTGCTCAACCGCCACCCAGGAGATCTACAAATCCCTGGGGGTCAAGAATTCCCAGCAGCTAAGGGATTAGCCTGATGGCCGCTCCCATAAATATCGAGGCCGTCGGCATCAAGGATATCCAGCTTCCGGTTCGTATCCGTGAAAAAAACGGCGGCCTGCAGAACACCGTGGCCACGGTCAGCATGCAGGCACGCATGCCTGGCCCCTACAGAGAAAGCTGCGTCACCGTTTTCACCACCGCCCTCAACAAATACATGGACGAAATGAGCGTAACCATCTTTTCCAATCTGCTGGAAGAGATCAGAGAAGCACTCAAGGCCGAATCCGCCAGCATTGTCATGTCCTTTCCCTATTTTATCGAAAAGAAGGCCCCGGTAACAGGAACCCGCAGCCTCATGGAGTACAATTGCACCTTTACCGGCTCTGTAGGCAGTGAGAAGGAGGAAGAAGACTTTATCCTCTCGGTGCTGGTTCCGGTTACCACTCTCTGTCCCTGTTCAAAGGAGATCAGTGCTGTTGGGGCCCATAATCAGCGGGCGGAAGTGAGCCTCAATGTGAAATTCAGTAAGTTTATCTGGGTGGAAGAACTAATCGATATGGTAGAAGAATCAGCATCCTGCCCCGTCTATGCCCTGCTCAAACGGCCCGACGAGAAATATGTAACTGAACAGGCTTACAACAATCCTATGTTTGTGGAGGATGTGGTGCGCAAGGTGGCGGTCGCCGCCCTGGCCCACCCCGACATCACCTGGTTTTCCGCAGGTGTGGAAAGCTTTGAATCCATCCACAAGCACAGCGCCTACGCCTATGTGGACAGTGAGGATGTGCGCTGACCAATAGCATGGTCTAGTGTCGCCCGCGAAATGGACGCCCCCGGCGGAAGTGCCCTTAGGGTATGAATGAAAAGTAACCGTTGAAAAGGGAAATGAGCGTTCTGAAAGTCGGCAAGAAATTATACAATCAGCAGATTCCGTAGACATCCACCATATCCAAAAACATTACCTCTCGAATCAGGTGGTGATGAGCTCAAACCTGAGAAATTCAAGTATGCTTGACCGATGCCGGTCTCTCTTCCATACAACACTACCCTGCCCGCTCCTTCAAACGTTATCCTTTTCTCTCCTGTAAGAAATTTCCTATGCGGTAACAAGAATTCTCATACTTGCTTTATCCATCACTTGGTCATAGGATGAATAAAGATTTACAACATGTTGCTTACTTGGGGCAGGAGAGATGACATCCTATCTCTTCATCTGGAGAGCGTTGTTCGGAGCGGCCGACGGTTTCAAGATCGACATGCACCTGAGAGTCACCGTTGTTATTCAAAAACTGAAGCCGAAAATTGCCAAAGTCGTTCTAGCCTGCAGCCTGCTGATCATTCTTGGCTATCTTGTCGCCCTGATTGTCTGGGGCTATAACTTCTGCGTCTTCAACTACGAATCCGTGCAACGTCAGGCATGGAAGAAAAAGCTGATGCCGATCTACCCGGAATCCTTTAATTTCCCTGCCTGAACAAAAGTAAGAAAAGATAGAAACAGAAGAGTATTAAAGCGTTTTTTCCACATGCGGAATGGATCCAGAAAATTTTTACATATTCGAGGAACGAGACAATGACAGAAAATTTTTATCATTTTGAATATGACCAATATGGGAATACCAAAGCAATCAATATAGCTGCCCGAGGCATGAGCATCCAGGCCAACAATTTTACCAACAAGGGCACTTCCTTTTCCGAAGCAGAACGCGACCAACTGCAACTTTCAGGTCTTCTTCCTCCGGCTGTGCGCCCTCTGGAAAGCCAAGTAAAAAACTCCTTGAATATCATCCGCAATAAAGCGACTGATATTGAGAAATTTATCTATGTCCGCTCCCTCTATGATCGTAATGCAACCCTCGCCCATGCCATCATCGCTGAAGACCTGGAACACTTGATGCCCATCATCTACACGCCGACAGTTGGCATTGCCTGTCAGAAGTATTCCTCTATGTTTCGCATGGCAAACGGCCTCCATTTCTATCCCGGCAACATTGATCATGCCGAAGAAATTCTCGAGGTGTATGGCGCCCATGACATCAGAGTAGCGGTAGTGACCGACAACCAGGGTATCCTCGGTATTGGGGATCAAGGTGCCGGCGGTATTGCCATCTGTCTCGGCAAACTCATGCTCTATACCCAGGGAGCAGGAATCGCTCCCTGGCACTGCCTCCCCATATCACTGGATGTGGGAACCAACAATAAAGAGCTCCTCGATGATCCCGACTACCTCGGCTGGCGCCACCCACGTCTTGAAGGTGATGATTATATTAAGTTTGTGCAGCGCTTTGCCAGGGCATTCAAGACGGTATATCCCAATGCCCTCTGCCAGTGGGAGGACTTTTCAAAACAGAATGCCTTTGCCATCCGCGATGCCTATCTTCATGACCTGATCTCTTTCAACGATGATATCCAGGGAACAGGTGCCATTACTCTGGCCGCCATCCTCACTGCCTTGAAAATAAAACAAGAGGCCCTTAAAGATCAAGTTTTTCTTATTCATGGGGCAGGAGCGGGCGGGGTTGGTGTTGCCGAGCAGATTGAGACAGCACTTCTGGCCGATGGCCTCAGCCCGGAAGAGGCCAGGGCAAGAATTTTTGCCTTGGACAGCCGTGGTGTTCTCACCACCGATCGCAGCCTGGAGCCCTATAAAGGAAAATTCGCCAAAGATCCTCATTCTCTGACCTGGCTGAAGAACAAGGAAGATAATACCCTCCTCAATGCAGTTATCAACGAAAAGGTTACCGTCCTCATCGGTACCTCCGGTCGGGCAGGATGTTTTACCGAGGAAGTGGTCAAGGCAACACTTGCCAACACAGACAGGCCTGTCATTTTTCCATTAAGCAACCCGACGACCTACGCCGAAGCCTTGCCGGAAGACATCCATCGCTGGACCGACGGAAAGGCCTTGATCGCTACCGGCAGTCCATTTCCCCCCGTTAATGGAACACGTATTGGTCAGTGTAATAATGTCTTCATTTTTCCGGGCGTGGGATTGGGGATACTTGCCTCAGGCACCCGAGAGGTTCTTCCCTCCTTTTTTACGGCTGCTGCCAGAGCTGTCGCAAAGATGGTTTCTCAAGAAGATCGAGATAAAGGGATCTTGACACCACCGGTATCGGATCTGCGCAAGGTTTGCCTGCAGGTTGCCGTGGCAGTCGGCAAAACAGCTATTACAGATGGTGTCAGTGGCCTCTGCGTTTACAGTCAATTTCAGCATAACAATGATCCGCAACGCTTGGCAACCCTTGTTGAAAAAATGCAGTGGCGACCAACCTATTTGCCGTTAGAGGCTAAAAAACCAGTTTAACTTTGAAAGAAGTAACTGATCAGCACAAATAAGTCTTGATAACCATAAGCAGCTCTTTTATAAAAAATGTTATCCTGCAGAGACGCTGAGTCGCTGAGAAAATCTTTTTCTGTTCCTCTCTGCGCCTCAGCGTCTCTGCTGGAAGTTGGGTTTTGATCTCGCATAAAACCCCTGCTGCTAGCAGCAATGTCATTCTGGCTTCTCTTTTGTCGACGGGGTTGCGCCCATCATTTCACACCGAGGTAAAAATGTCCTGGATTCTTACGGTACTCAGCTCTTCCATCGGCAAAAAATATATCATGGCAGTCTCCGGAGCCTGCCTCTCTTTTTTCCTCCTTGCCCATCTCATCGGCAATTCCGTCTCTTTCTGGGGCAAAGAGGCATATAACTCCTATGCCAGCCATCTCCATTCCCTCGGCTTTCTCATTTATATCCTGGAGATCCTCCTGCTTCTTCTCTTTCTGGTCCATATCGTAATGGGCATTACCTTGTTTATTGAAAACCTTTCCGCCCGGCCTAACCGATATGCAGTTAAGGAAAAAGAGCGTAACTGGAGCGCCTCCACCATGCCGTATACCGGGATTCTGATCCTGCTATTCCTTGTGGTACATCTCGTAAACTTCCATTTTATCACCAAGACGGTCTCCACCGCCGAACTGGTCAAAACCACCCTGAGCAATCCACTCATTGCCTCCTTTTATCTCTTGTCACTCAGCGGACTCACCCTGCATGCCAGTCACGGATTCTGGAGCCTTTTTCAATCCCTGGGGATCAATCACCAGAAATACAACAAATTATTACAACTCGGCGGTCTGGCCATGGCCGTTATCATTGGTACAACCTTCATTTTGATTCCCCTTCTGATTGTGACTACTGATTCTTTTCTCCAATGAAACAAGCGCCGCTGCAGGCGGACAGAGTCGCTCACTTATCGACCAAAGGACATTATGCAACTCGATCACCGTATACCATCAGGCCCCTTGACCGAAAAATGGGACCGCTTCCGTTTCGAGACCAAGCTGATCAATCCAGCCAACAAACGAAAATTTGAGATCATCGTCGTCGGTGCAGGTCTGGCAGGGGCTTCGGCTTCAGCAACACTTGGCGAACTAGGATACAACGTCAAAACATTCTGCATTCAGGACAGCCCCCGACGCGGCCACAGTATAGCTGCCCAGGGTGGGATCAACGCTGCCAAAAACTGCCAGAACGACGGCGACAGTATCTGGCGTCTCTTTTACGATACTATCAAAGGCGGCGACTTTCGGGCACGAGAAGCCAATGTCTACCGCCTGGCTCAGATCAGCAACCAGATCATCGACCAGTGCGTGGCCCAGGGAGTGCCTTTTGCCCGGGAATACGGTGGTCTGTTGGCCAATCGTTCCTTTGGCGGTGCCCAGGTCTCACGAACTTTTTATGCTAGGGGCCAGACCGGTCAGCAACTTCTGCTCGGCGCCTACAGTGCTATGATGCGTCAAGTCAAGACCGGCAAGGTAACCCTCCATCCCCGTTCCGAGATGATGGACCTGGTGGTCATCAACGGTCAGGCGCGAGGGATCGTCACCCGTAATCTGATTACCGGGGCTATTGACTCCCACGCCGCCGATGCCGTAGTCCTGGCCACCGGCGGCTACGGCAATGCCTATTACCTTTCCACCAATGCCATGGCCTCCAATGTCACCGCCACCTGGCGCGCCTATAAACGTGGCGCTGCTTTTGCCAACCCCTGTTTTGTACAGATCCACCCGACCTGTATCCCCGTGCACGGCACTTATCAGTCGAAACTGACCCTGATGAGCGAGAGCCTGCGCAACGACGGCCGGGTCTGGGTGCCGACCCGTAGCGGAGACAAGCGTCCACCGACCGAGATCCCGGAGGCGGAACGGGACTATTATCTTGAAAAGAAATATCCTAGTTTCGGCAACCTGGTTCCCAGGGATGTCGCCTCCAGAAATGCCAAAGAGCAGTGCGACCAGGGCAAAGGCGTCGGCGACACAGGACTTGCGGTCTATCTCGATTTTGCCGATGCCATCAACCGCCTTGGTGAAGCAGCCATCCGCCAGAAGTATGGCAATCTCTTCGATATGTATGAAAAAATCACCGGTCAGGATCCGGTAAAAGAGCCCATGACCATCTATCCCGCGGTTCACTACACCATGGGAGGGCTCTGGGTTGATTATCACCTGATGAGCACGGTTCCCGGACTTTTTGTTCTAGGCGAGGCCAATTTCTCCGATCATGGCGCCAATCGCCTTGGAGCCAGCGCCCTCATGCAGGGTCTGGCCGATGGCTATTTCGTTCTGCCCGCCACCATCAGCTCTCATTTTGCCAAATCTGCCCTGGTGCCGATCACCACCAGTCATCCTGCCTTCACTGAGGCCATAGACACGACAAAAGGCCGCATTCAGCGACTCCTCTCTATCAACGGTAAGCGGACACCTGATGACTTCCACCGGGAACTTGGTCTTCTGCTCTGGGACCACTGCGGCATGGCCCGCAACGAGGCCGGACTCAAGTTGGCGCTGGACCGTCTGTCGGAACTCAGGGAAAAGTTCTGGCACAATCTCAAGGTCACCGGCAGTGGTGCGGACCTCAATCAAACTTTGGAGAGAGCCGGACGAGTGGCCGATTTCATCGAATTTGCCGAGGTTATGATCCTTGATGCACTGTCCCGACAGGAATCATGCGGCTGTCACTTTCGTGAAGAGAGCCAGACCGCAGAGCATGAGGCCAAGCGTATAGACGACACCTACTCCCATGTTTCGGCATGGCAATACCAGGGTGAAGACCAGACACCCACACTGCACAAAGAACCTTTGGTTTTTGAAAACATCCAGCTCAGTCAAAGGAGTTACAAGTGAACATTATTCACCTGACCCTCAAAATCTGGCGACAGACCGGACCGGAGTCCAAAGGGTCGTTCAAAACATACGAATCAGGTCCGATTACCACCGCCATGTCCTTTCTCGAGATGCTCGATGTCTTAAACGAGCGGCTCATCCTCAGCGGTGAGGAGCCAGTAGCCTTTGACCATGATTGTCGGGAGGGCATTTGCGGAATGTGCGGCTCGGTGATCAACGGCACCCCCCATGGTCCGGAGAAAAAAACCACCCTCTGCCAGCTGCATATGCGTCATTTTAAAGACGGCGACACCTTGGTCATCGAACCGTTTCGCTCCCGGGCCTTTAAACTGGTCAAGGATCTGATTGTCGACCGCAGCCCCTTTGACGCCATCATTGCCGAGGGCGGCTATGTCTCCGTCAATACCGGCGGTACCCCTGACGCCAATGCCATCCCTATTCCGACCTTCACGGCAGAACAGGCACTCGATGCGGCTGAATGCATCGGTTGCGGAGCCTGCGTGGCCGCCTGCCCCAATGGTTCAGCCATGCTCTTTGTCGGGGCCAAGATATCCCATCTTGCCCTGCTGCCTCAGGGACAACCGGAACGAAGCAAAAGGGCACTGGCCATGGTGAAAAAAATGGATGAACTGGGATTTGGCAACTGCGGAAATGAGAAGTACTGTGAAAAGGCCTGCCCTAAAGGGATATCGATCAGCAATATTGCCCGGTTGAACCGAGAATTCATGAAGGCAGCCTTCTGTTCTGTTGAAGAATAGGCCGCGATCCCTAAATTCTAAACCTCTTTTTCGCCCATTTGGGACTCCGAAGAAGACGATAGCTGCTGGAGCGCCCTCACAATATCCTCCATCTGAAATGGTTTGGCCACTGCAGCCGAGAAGCCATATTGGCAACAATTTGCCATGATCGGGTCATTGGAATAGCCACTGGAGACAATTACCTTGGCAGCCGGATCTAGTGCCAGAAGCTCCCGCACCGCCTCCTTGCCGCCCATACCGCCGGGGATGGTCAGATCCATGATCACAAAATTGATGGGTCTATTCTCATCACGATAAGTCCGATATAAGGAGATCGCCTCCTTACCATCCTTGGCCTCCACCACCTCATACCCCAAATGAGTTAACATGGAGCTGATCACCGTCCGGACTATTTCTTCGTCATCCATGATCATGATCCTGGCATTACCACCCTCTATTGCAGCCATAACATCGGCACCTTGTACAACGCTTCGTCCCTCCGAAGAGGCTGAGACTGGAAGCAGAATAGTAAAAGTTGTTCCCTGCCCCGGCGTTGACTGCGCCCAGATATGCCCGCCATGCTTGCTGATGATGGAGTGAGTGATGGCAAGTCCCAGCCCGCTCCCCTCCTGTTTGGTGGTAAAGTAGGGATCGAAGATCTTCTCAAGCATGGCTGCCGGGATTCCGATACCCGTATCGCTGATAATGATTTTGACGAACCTGCCAGTATCAGGCAGAAAAACCCTCTTCTCGGCAAAGCCATCAACATTCTCACAGCGGACATCGATGTTCCCTCCTTCCGGCATAGCATGCATGGCATTAAGAATGATATTATGGATAACCTGACCGATTTGGCCCCTGTCAATATCCACCAGCCATAGGTCTTCAGGAATGACATATAAGCAGGCTACCGAACTGCCATGCAGCACAAATTCGGCCGACTCCCTGATGATCTCGCCGATGGAGGCTGTTTCCTTCACGGGCTCTCCACCCTTGGAGAAGGTGAGCAACTGCTGAGTGAGATCCCGGGCCCTGAGAGAGGCCTTCTCTGCTGTATGCAAAAGCTTTCGGGTCTCATCCTCCAGATGGCTGTCCAATTGGGCCAGACTGAGATTACCCATGATGGCTGCCAGGATATTATTGAAATCATGGGCTATTCCGCCTGCCAGAACCCCAACCGACTCCAGTTTTTTAATCTTCAGCCGCTCTTCCTTCATACGGGTCTCTTCGGTAACATCCCGGAAGACCAGAACAACACCAACGGTCCGGCTTTCCTTATCGCAGATTGGTGCCCCACTGTCGGCAATGTTCCGTTCCCGTCCATCTCTGGCGATAAGGAGGGTATGGTTGGCCAGTTCGATAATCCGCCCGGAAGCAAGTACCTTATCCACCGGATTTTCACAGGGCTGTCGGGTCTTCTCGTTGATAATGGTAAAGACCTCGGTAAGCGGCCTTCCTTCTGCTTCTCTCTGGCTCCAGCCGGTTAGCCGTTCGGCCACGGCATTAATCAGGACAATGCTCCCTTCGATATTGGTAGTGATGACCCCGTCGCCGATGCTGCGCAAGGTCACAGCCAGTCGTTCCTTTTCCGCAGCCATGGCGTTTCCCGCTTCCTTTCGCAGGGTAATGTCAATGGCGATTTCCATCCGTACCAGTCGCCCGTCGCTCCAGGGAATGGCCTGATCACGGCATTCATACCACCTGCCTGTTACCGTGTTCTGGAATTCCCAGAGATAAGTACCTGTCGACTTACCGACACCATCAAGAAGCCGAGGATTCGTACAGAAAGTACAGGGTCCGGCTTGACCCGACTGCAGGACCTGCCAGCAGCACTTACCCACAATGTCACCCCATACTTCCCGACCATACTGATTAACAAAGAGTAATTCAGAGCTCTCCATGTCAGCCACGTACACCAAGGCATCAAGGCTGTTTACCAGGGTACTGAAGCGTTCAATAGCTGAGTTCCTTTCCTCCTCCGCCTGCTTGCGCTCCGAAATATCCAGGAAAGTGACCACTGCCCCGGTGACTTCGCCATTTTTGCGAATGGGATAGGACCAGCATTCAACTGGAAAGCTGCTGCCATCAGCCCGCCAGAACAACTCGTTATCTGAATGGACTTCCCGTCCAAGTCGATAGCCACCATGTGCCACGCAGAGGGCAGCTGAACATGGTGAGCCATCATTCTTTGCATGATGAATGAGCTCGTGAATATTTATGCCGATAAGTTCTGCCTTAGCCTTGAATCCCATGATGCGGAGGAATGAATCATTACAGAAGCTACACCGACCTTCAAAATCAAGTCCGTATATCGCCTCGGCCGTGGAGTTAAGCAGTAACCGAATCTGCTCTTCACTGCTCCTCAAATGGGTATTTACTTCATTGACGGCAAAGGCCATTGCATTGATAGCTACGGCGATCTGGGAAAACTCATCAACCCCGGCAACTTGACTATCATCAATAACCGGTTCCTCGCAGCCCGGTTCGTACGCCGCCAGAGAGACAACAATTTTCCTCACCGGCCCGGAAAAAAAACGATTGAGGACATACTGCAGCAATAAGGTAATGACTATAAAAAAGGCTAACATCCCAGTAAGCTGCCAGACAATGCTGGTAATAATTGCCGTGGTGAGCTTTTGGGCTGGCAACTGCAGATAGACAGTCCAGCCCTCCGGTATATCCAGTTGTTCCCGCAAGGCGTAATACTTTTGCTGCTGATAGAGATAGGATTGGAGACCACGTTTGTCGGGTGCGGACATATTTTTCAGATCAAATGCCAAATTGTAACGGGTAGATACCAGTGATGAATCAGGGTGATAGACGGTAACTCCTTCGCTACTCAGGATAAAAAAAGACTGTTCTGGAAAAGCATTACCCTTTTCCAGATTCTTCAATAGCGGAACGAGGTTCATCACATCCCGTTCATAGATCAAGCGCAGTCCGTTCTTCAGCGGATATTGCAGGGCGACCACGGAGCGTTTTGAAAAGACCGACTGAAAAACCTGGGAGACCTTCCTGACCTCGTGCACATGCTCCATATGGGACGGATTAAACCCCAGATAGGTATTGAATTTTTCGGAGATCTGGACAACATGTCCTTTCCTATCCAGCACATAGTAGATATCAAGGGGATCAGAGAAACGCATTCGCTCCCGAAGAATGGCCAGTATCATCTGGTCATTACCCGCCGGCAGGGTTTTAATTAACTGTTGCAGCGAGGTATTATACTGTAGGAGTTTGCCCGGGATCAGTGATTTGATGACCTTGATCTGAGCATGCAGAACCTTGGCATATTTATTGACGTCAGTCTGATACTGGAGCCAGCCCACGATTGCCGCCGAGAAGATAAAGGAAACAATGGCAACCAGAAACAGCAGATTCCGGAGTCGAGACTGCAGGGAACGGCTGCTCATTACTTAATCTCACCACCGTTGACAAACCTGCCGTCTCTGACAATGACCTCATACACAGGCCTGACAACGTCACCGTAGTTGTCAAACTTAACTGGTCCCAAAATTGATTCGTACTCTCCTTGCAACAGAGCGATCTTCAGTGACTGGCTATCAATAGTCTTGCTTCTTTTCAGGGCATCGGCAATGATTTTAACCATTTCATAGGCGCGATCCGCACGAGCCGTGGCCGTCTTGTGGAATTTTTCATTCAACTCCTTGGAAAATCTCAGATACTCAGGGCGTTGATTTTCAGGATTGACAAAGCTGGCTAAGAAAAGCCCCTCCACGGCCGGGCCGCCGATTCGCAACAACTCCGGCGATTGTGCCCAGATAGAGGCAATGAGGGGGCCGTTAAATTTGAGTTCGCGGAGCTTCTGGGCGGCAACCGCTGTCATACTTGACTCGGTAAGCAGAAGCACAGCCTCGGGATTTGGGGCAAGCATCTCACTGGCAAGTTGTTGCCAGTCAATATTTTCAATATTTTCTTTGGACTTGATTTGCACCATGGTCACGGTGCCTTGATAGTTCTTCTGCAACTGTTCAACATAGTCCTCGACAAAATCGGCGTTTTTCATATCCATGAGGACGGAAACCGATGTTATCCCTTTTGACTTGAGCTGGGCTGCTGTTTTTACTCCATAAAGCTTGCAGTCAACGCATGTCCGAAAAAAAAGGTCATCCTTGCCTGATAATTTGGTGACGCCGGTATAGGCGGTGATCAAAAGCGTATCCTGGGAAGTAACCAGGGGGTAGGCCTTGACCGTGTTTGAAGAATAGCTGTGGCCAATAATGGCGATGACTTTCTCGGCCAAAAGCGAGGTGTCTGCCTTTAGTATGCCTTCATCGGTATTCTCGTCATCGCGAACCAGCAACATGAGCGGGCGGCCATGGATCCCTCCCTGGACGTTGATTTCATCCACTGCCAGCAGGGCACCGTTGCGGATATGCTCACCAGCCTCTCCACCCGATCCGCTCAGGTTGATGGAAAGCCCGATCTTTATGGGTTCCTCAGGCTGCGGGTTGCATGCCCCTAGCAGAACAGACAGGCTAGTCGGAAGCAACAACAGGAGATACCACAATAAAGCAGTTTTCTTTTTCATTTTGTACCCAAAAAAAACAAGAATATTCAAAATTCACATATAATCCTGCCCGAAATATTTCTCCATTACAAGTTAAAATCAGGATCTAACAACTTCGCACAATAGATTTCGCAGGTCGAAAATCAGGGTTAACCCATCCGACTCCATCCCCAGAGCACAAAGTCCCCGCAATTGGGTGCGCGCGGCGACCAAATCGGGCAGCGGATGAATGACATCAAATTCAAGTTCATGCAACTGCACCGGCACGGATACGGATACGGAACATTCGACGTCGGATTCGGGCAGGCGAATGGTCAGGAGCTGACGCTGCAAGCATGCATTATTCTGTTCCGGCAGTCCCAGTAGAGATTCAATCGCTGTATATTTCCTGCTGCCTTCACCGGGGAGCGTCCGTAAGGCATGTACTTGTCGCGCGTCCAGGGCGCAACGCTGTCCACCGACGTAGAAAGTCACTACCTCCAGCGTGCTGTTAAACACTGGAGATAACGTATGACCATGATCGCCCAGGATTTTCTGGCTCATCCCAGCCCGTGACTGTAATCGGCGAAGATACGATCCAGATCGAGCACAGTGACCGTTTTTTCATTAAACTGTACAATACCGGAAACAATCTCGCGCAGATGCTGTGGTACAGTGGTTGGCGGCTGGTGAATATTGCTCAGCAGGACATCCACCACATCAACCACCTTATCGACACGAATGGTGCTGCTCATACCGGCTCCGGACCCGAGCAGGTAGGAAGAAGATGATATATCCACAGATTCGGGCAGCTGCAATAATTCGTGTAGACTGATCACTGACTCGATATCGCCGCGAACATTGATGACACCTTGCAGTGATGTCGGGCAACCTGGCACAAAAAAAACATCGACTTGGGATAATATTTCTCTGATTTTTTCACCCTGGAAGGCAAACCATTCGCCTTGCAGCTCAAAGATAACAAGCTTTGCCGTCGGTTCATCCACATTGACAATTTCACGTTTGGCTTCGCGTTGCTGGCTCAGGACCTGGTCAAGTGTAATCTCTTGCTGGTTCATCTGCTGTCCTCCGAAATCGGCCTATTCATTATTGGCGACCACGCGATTACGTCCCTCTTCTTTGGCTTTGTACAAAGCACTATCAGCAGCTTCGCGCAGGAACTTCATATCCTTGCATTGTGGAAAGGCCGCAACTCCACCACTGAAGGAGCAGGAGAACTCAACCTCTCCCGCATTAAAACGTATCTTGGCAAAATCCTCACGCAACTGATCGATGATCTGGGCAGCAGCCCCCAGCTTAATGCCCTGCAGGATCACCGCGAATTCCTCGCCCCCATACCGTCCGACAATGTCGGAGTTACGTAACCGCTGTTGCAGGACGCGCGCCAGGGCCAGCAAAACTTGGTCACCAACCGGGTGACCATGGGTGTCGTTCACCGCCTTGAAACGGTCAACATCAATCATGGCAAAACACAGGCTCTCATTCTGGCGGCCCGCATTGGCAATGGCGTTTTCAAGCATCTGGGTGGTCGTAGAGTGGTTAAAAAGGCCGGTCAGACTATCGCGCGCCATCAACATGCGCAGTGCCCGCATGCGTTCAGCACGAATGGCCACAGCGGCAACCAGATCCTCCGGATGGATCGGCTTGGTGAGAAAGCCTTCGGCGCCTACCCGCATGGCAGAAAACTGTTTGCGCTTATCGGTTTCGCTCGACAGGAAGACAATGGGCAGCCCAAAATAGTCAGGCACCTGACGCACTAGTTTGGCAAGATCACGACCGTTACATCCGGGCATGTACATATCCATCAGTACCAAATCAGGACGAAATAGATGCAGAACTTCGAGCACCCGCTCCGGCTTGTGCACCTGAAAGGTAACCATATGCGCCTCCTGGAGGATCAGGCTGTGGTAAGCGGCAATGACCGGCTCATCATCCACTATCAGCACGCGGTAAGGCTCGGGCTTCTTCTGGACGGTCAGTTCGTCAATGGTCGTCACCATATCCAGAGCGTTGACGGGTTTGTGGAAATAGGCCTCACCACCGGCCTTGACGGCGTTAAGCCGCGCCTCGAAATCGTCGCGCGCGGAGATGAATATGGCCGGCACCGGTTGATCCTTTTCGCGTTCGATGGCTGCAAGGACATCCGTGCCGCTGACGTTGTTCGGGAAGAAGATGTCCATGATGACGAGCGACGGCCGCTTCGACATCATCGCCGTGCGGAGTTCGGCGGGATCGGTGAAGGTAACCGGATGGTAGCCGAAACATTGCAGTTGGGTAGCCAACTGTTCCACCTGCAGGGGATCGTCGTCGCAAATATAGATCCGCCTGCCTCCGTCACCCTCACTATCGTCGATGGGAGCCATTTCGAAGCGTGGAACATCATGTTCTTGAGATGACGAGGCGCCTTGCTGGCGTAAGGTTTCTGTGTTCAGGACAATACGGGCCAAGACCTCAGCCAGTTCGTCCCAAAATGGTGCTGAAACATTGAGAGGCATTTCCAGCAAACGAGCCACCAGATGTTCCCCGCTCGCCGCGATGGAACCGAGTTCCTCGAAACCAAAAGAATTACCAGTGCCCTTGATGCTGTGCAGGAAGCGATGCAAGTTCGCCGCCGTAGCTCTCTGATTCGGATCGACGCGCAACATGGCAAGATGGTGAAGGGCCTCTTCCATTCGCCCGGGCATTTGCTCAATGAACTGATCACGCAGTCGGGCAATCTTGCTGCTTAAGGAGTGACGTTGTTCATTCATGGTTATAATACTCCTGTCGTTAATATCTGGACAGGACTTCGTTTATCACCTGAGGAAGGATTTCTTCCAGGCTGAAGTCCTTGAATAGACAGGCATCAAGTTTCGGTTCCTCTGTCCGCAGACCTTCAGGATCATCGCCGGTGAGCAGAATGAAAGGTAAGGCACACCCCTGGCTGCGCAGTTCGCGGAACAAATCAATACCATTTATCAGGGGCATGTTCATATCGCTGATCACCAGATCGCAGCTGCCCTCACCCGCCAGTATTTCCATCGCCTCCACACCGTTTTCGGCCATCTGACAATTGTACCCCAGATCTTCCAGCACAGCTACGGTCATCTCCCTCGAGAAAGGATCATCATCTACTACCAGGACATGCATTATGCTTACCTCCACTATTTTTTTCCGTCGGATTGAACATGCCCAACCCGACGGCTCACCGTTTGTTATCCAAGCAGGCTGCGCAGGGTATCCACCAGACTGTTTTGATCAAAATCGCCTTTGACGATGTAGGCATCAGCACCCACCTCAATGCCGCGCCGTTTGTCTTCTTCCTTTTCCCGCGAGGTAATAATAACGATCGGCGTATCGCGGTATTCTTCTTCCTGGCGCAGCATTGAGGTCAAGGTGAAGCCGTCCATCTTAGGCATCTCCACATCGGTAAGGATGGCGTCGAATGTTCCGGCCCGCGCCTGCTGCAGGCCGTCCATACCGTCCTCAGCAAGGGTGACATGATAGCCCCATGCCTCCAGGACATCTTTCTCGATCTCCCGCGTATTGAGCGAGTCATCCACCACCAGGATCTTGTATGCAGTTCCCTGTGCCCCTGCATGATCGGCAGCCTCAGTGCGCGAGGCCTGACCCCGCGCCTGGCGCGCCAGTTCCAGCAACGCCGGCGCGTGCAACACACTTACCAATTCGTTCCTGCCGGTAATAACCATGCCGGAAACCATGGTCAACTGACACATATGCTCAGGCAGCGGCTTAATCACCATGTCGCGCTCGTCAAGCAGATCATCCACTGCCAGCGCCAGCTTTTCGTTGCGTACCCGCACCACCACCAGCAACATGCCATGATCAAACGTCCCTGCCTGAGAGCGGGTAGTTTTTCCCAGACGCTTCGGAGCATGCAGCAGATCAGCCAATGCCACGACCGGCACAAATTCGTTACGGATAATCACCGCATTACGTTCCACAACAGTGAGCATTTCTTCATGCGGCACCCGAATCAATTCGTCCACATATTGGGCGGTGAACCCAAAAGGCAGGCCATTGACATCAACCAGCAGCACGCGCATCACCGCCAGCGACAGCGGCAGACGCAGGGAGAAGGTAGTGCCCACTCCCAAGCGGGTTTCGACCGTCACCTCGCCTTGCAGGTCATCGACAATGCTCTGCTTGACCACATCCATGCCGACGCCGCGCCCGGAGATATCAGTAATGATGGCGCTGGTGCTGAAACCGGGTAGGAAGATCAAATCGACCACCTCTTGATCGCTCAAACCGGTCGCCTGGTCAGCACTGATAAATCCCTTGCGCAATGCCTTTTCACGCACGGCTTCAACCGGTACACCACCGCCGTCGTCGGCCACCTCGATCACCACCCACCCACCGTCCTGGCGTGCCGAAAGGATGACGCGTCCTTGCGGAGACTTACCGGCAGCCAGACGCACGGCAGACGTTTCCAGGCCATGGTCGATGGCATTGCGCAACAAGTGGATAACTGGCTCGCTGAGTTTGTCGATCATTTGCCGGTCGAGCTCGATCTCCGCCCCGCTCACCACGCATTCCACCTCTTTACCGACGGAGTGCGCCAGGTCGCGCACCACGCGTCCGGCCGAATCGAAGACCATGGCCAGCGGCAGCATGCGCATGATCAGCGCCTTGTCATGCAGCTCATCCATCAGCAACTCCTGGCTCTGCACATCGTCGCGCAGGGTCAGTCCAAAATGATGCAGTCGTACCCAATGCTGCTCCCAGCTTTCCGGCGAGGCATCGCGCTCGATCACACGGATATCATGCAGACGCTGGCGTAGCGTGGCATGACTGGAAACCACCTCGCCCATTAATTTGATCAGCTCGTCGAGCTTGGCAAGACGCACCCGTACAGTATCAGCCGTGTTCAACTTGGCCTGGGCCGGGAGCGTAGGTGTGGCCAAGGGAGGAGGAGTCGACTTAACAGTCAATTGCGCGCCATCACTTGCCAAATCTATGCTTGACGACTGAGTCACTGCGGCCGACAGCTCTCCTGTCGCCACTTGCGCCAGGCTGGCGCATAGTGCCTCGTTGACAGGCGGCAGAGTAGCACCATCACCACTTTTTGCCAGGGATTCTACCAGCACGGCGATGGCATCCACGCCCCGGTATAACAGGCTGCCAAGTTCCGGTCTGTAGTGCAAGCTACCGTCGCGAAGGGCGCCGAGGACATCTTCCATCTTATGGGCAGTTTCTGTGATGGCACTCAGCTTGAGCATCCGTGACGAACCCTTGATGGTATGGGCCGAGCGGAAAACGGCATTGATGTTTTCGCTATCGCCGCTATCGCGGCTCATCGCATCCAGACCCTCGCCCAGCCGTTTAATATGTTCGCGGGCTTCTTCAACGAAGCGAGAGATAAATTTTTTGATATCGAGTGCCATGCCGGGTTATTTCCGTCTTGCTATACGTCGTTGATTGCCCAATTTTCCGAGCTGGTGTTCACACAGGAAACGCAATTCAGAATGCACCATTCCCAATGGCAGCACCTTAATACCGTGGTCCGGCACCGTCGATTGAGAAAGGAGCTGTAAGACTCCACGATATTCGCGCCGGGCCTTATCAGACTCGCCGCCAGCCCGGTACAGATCGGCCAGATAATAACGTGCCAACCAACATTCATGACGGGCATAAACCGCCTGTTTGAACCAGCGTATAGCCTCCTTGACGAGATCGCGCCACTTCGCAGCGAGACCGAGCAGAACAAAGGCATCAATCGACCAAGGATCGGTTTCCAGCGCTTGTCGGGCACTGGCTTCCGCCAGTTCAAATTCCTTGCGGTTGAACTGGATATGCGCCTTCAGCAGCAGCAAAGATGTATCACCAGGATTTTGCTCGAGCTGAATGACAATCATAGCCATCGCTTCCTCGTAACGCTTTTCACGGCAGTATTGTTGCACCTCATCAACGTTAAGGCAAGGATTGAACGATGCTACTACCGGCGCCACAACTTCAGATGTCAGCAAAGAAGAGGTAACAGATGGGCTGCTCCGCACGAAGGGCAGTTCCGGTATCTCACACTGCTGCGGTGCAGCCACTTTCGACACCACATACCGGGAGAAATCGAATACCGGTGCTGCTGCCGGAACAGGAGCAGAAAACTGACCCTTGGAGAAATAAAACAACCCGTCTTCCTCGATCAGAGAAAGTACGCCGAAATCGTTGGCGATGGTTTCAGCTGTTCCGATCACCAGGTAGCCACTCTTTTTCAAGAGTGAGGCCAAATTTTGTTGAATGATGCGACGCGTCGGTGTATCAAAATAAATTGAGACATTTCGGAAAAAAATAATATCGCAACCGTGCAACGCCACGGGGAATTCCTCGGCGAACAGATTCATTTCCTGGAATTCAACCCGGTTGCGGATCTCATCCTTGAGGCGATAAACCCAGCCATCTTGGTCGAAATAGCGGGCCTTGATCTCTGGTCCGACGGCACGAAACGAAAATTCGTTGTAACACCCGGAGCGCGCCTTGGCCAGTGCCTGGGTATCAATGTCGCCCCCGGCAAAGGAGAAGAGAGACGACATGTCATCACCATATTTCTCGCGCAAGGCCATGACGAGGGAAAAAGGCTCTTCGCCGGACGAACAACCTGCGCTCAAGATCCGCAGGGGCTGGTTATCTTCGCGTTGCATCAATAAACGCGGCACCAGACGCTCAGTCAGCAGATGCAACTGCTCAACCTCGCGAAAGAAATAGGTTTCGTTGATGGTGAGCAGATTGACCAGTTCCTGGAACTCGTCGCTACTGCCTTGCAGATGGAAATAATATTCAGCACTGTTACCGAACTTCGTAACAGTGAGGCGCTGCGCCAGTACCGTGGCCAGCTTCTCCTCGCCAAGCCCTTCGAGAATCAGGCCGCAACGCTGCTTGATGAGTTTTTTAAATGGCTCCAGGTCGATGGTCATGGCTGACTCGCAACAGTGCAGGCAGATGCTATCCCGATCATTTCCCGGGCGATTGCATCGGCAGGCAGAACCTTTTGGACACTCCCGCTATCTATAGCCACCTTGTTCATCCCAAAAATCACCGAACTGGCTTCATCTTGGGCCAGTGTGGTGCCGCCCACCTTGCGGATGCATGCAATTCCCTGGGCTCCATCGCTCCCCATGCCGGTAAGGATAATGCCGACACCCTGACAGCCGTAGACCTCGGCCACGGCATTGAGCAGGGCATTGCAACTGGGGTGGTAGATAGCTGCCGGTAATTGTTCCTGCAGGGTGATGCGGCGCGATCGAGTAACCACAAGGTTGGTCTCCGATGGCGAGACATAGACTACCCCCGGAACGATAAGCTCACCCTCCTGCGCCAGACACACGCGCAGCTTGCACAAACCGGCCAGCCAGTCAGCCATGCCGCCGGCAAAACCGGCGGCTATATGCTGCGAGACCAGTATCGGGCAAGGAAAATCAGCGGGAAGCTGGGCCAGAACCAGTGCCAGAGCCTGTGGCCCCCCGAGGGAAGAGGCGATGGCAAAAATTCGTGAATAACCGACGGGGACATTATCCTGTGGCACCAGCAGGGGTGGCTGCGCAGAGGGAGACTGCGGCGCACAGACTGTCTCCTTGCCTTTCAGACGCGACCGAATGTGGGTAATCACCGAGACGCCAGCCAGCATCTTCACCTTGGCCACGAATTCTGCGGCCGCCTTTGCCTCGTATTCCGGCTTGGCAATCACTTCCAGCGCCCCGCGTGCAACCGCCTCATAGGCATTGTGAGCGTCAGCGACACTGCTCACCACCAGAATCGGCACGGCCTTGGTGGCCATGATTTCTTCAATGGCCTGCATGCCGTTCATCACCGGCATTTCAAGATCCATGGTCATCAGGTTTGGCTTCAACTCGCGCGCCAGAGTGACCGCTTCCCGGCCATTGCCCGCTTCGCCGACAATCTCAATATCATCGTCCTCCTCCAGGAAGGTACGCAGCAAGCCTCGCATCAGGCTACTGTCATCGACCAATACCACTCTGATTTTTCCCATATCGAATTCCCTTGGAGGAGCGCAGCCTAGCCTTGCTTATCGGCAAGTTTGAACTGCTGTACCGTTTTGCTCAGTTCGGCCGACATGACGGTCATATCATGACTGATCTGGGAAATACTGCCAATGGACTGGGCTGCAAGGGAACTGGCGGTAACAATCTCGCGCAACGCTACCACCACCTGGTTACTGGCTGTTTTTTGCTGTTGCGTGGAGAGGGAAATCTGCTGGGCCGCACTGGACGTTTGGCTGGCAGCATTGACCAGATCATCGAGATTATGCGCCGTCGTTGTACTGGCCTCCATACCGGAGGCAATGATAGAGCCACCCTTTTCCGACGTAATCACCAGACGACTGATAGAATCCTGAATCTCCTGAATCTTGGCCTCGATCTCGCCGGTGGAATCGGTGACGCTGTCGGCAAGACGACGGATTTCACTGGCCACCACACTGAAGCGTTTACCGGCTTCGCCAGCGCTTGAGGCCTCCAGGGCCGCGTTAAAAGCAATCAACTTGGTCTGGTCGGCAATGGCTTTGATAATTTCCATCACCTTGCTGATTTGCTTGGACTTGGCACCAAGCTCGACGATCTCCTGGAGGCTGTGCTGGTTATCGGTGCGGATATCTCCCATACGGGCAAGTACCATCTGCATTGCCTCGGAACCGCGCTTGCTGTTTTCCCATGTCTGATTGGCGATATCCACCACCGACTTGGAATGCTCGGCGATTTGGGTGGAAGAAGCGGACAATTCTTCCATGGTCGAGGTGATTTCAGCCACCGAGGAAGACATTTCCGAAGAGATGGCGACCTGGTTTTCCACCGCACCGGCAATGTCCGTGGCCGCGCCATGCACCGTCACGGAATGAGCGCCAATATTGGAGGCCAGTTCATAGAGTTGACGACGCATTTCACGGGCGGCTTCGGCGAGTTCACCAATTTCGTCGTTTCGATTTTCTGTGAGATGCTGTCCTAGATTACCTTCAGCAATAGCCTTAACAAAGTGGACAAGTCGCAAGATAGGATTACAGATATTCCGTATGACATAAAAGCTGGTGACAAGAACAATAGCCAGCAGCAAGGCCAGGTTCAAAATCAATATTTTACCGGTAACATCCCGGAAGGTGCGTGAAGTTTCTTCCTTTCTTACGGCAACAGCCGCATCAATGGAACCAGTATAGGCACCTGTCCCCACAATCCATCCCCAGGGCTCGATTTGTTTGACGAACGAAACCTTGGGCTGCAACTCATTTTCGCCATCCTTGTTCGGCTTGGGCCACAGATAATCAACATACCCCTGCCCATCTTTGGCACAGACCTCGACAAAGGCCTGAAAGAGATTCTGCCCTTTGCCCAAGGCACAATTGTATGTTGGATCATCCATTTTTTTCCCATTGAGGGAAGGTTTGATTGGATGCATGATCATGGAGGGGATTGGGCGGGAGGTGTCATTGACCCAAAAATAGCCTACCCCATTGTCGTAACGCAGCTTGGCCAGCAGGGAAAGCGCCCGTTTCTGCGCTTCGGTTTCGTTTAACTGACCTGTTTTGAAAAGTTCCCGACTTTCTAATATGATACCCTCAGCAACCTCCACCTGATTCTTCAAGGAGAGTTTGGTCGCCTCAAGTTTATTCAACCTGAATGTCTCCAGGTCTTTCAGTTCATAGGAGTGCAGCAGCGGATAGGATATAAGGGCTGAAAGCAATGCCAGCACAGAAAGGGCCGTGACCGGCAACAAGGTGAGTTTCCAACGAATCTTCATCAGGTTTCCTCTTTTTCATTAAAAAACAACAGACAGTAGTTACTGAGCCGTATCACATCAGCCACAGCGTATTACGTGCCTTCCGCCGATGCTTCCATACGACGCTTCATCTCAAACTGATCAATTGCTGACTTGACCATCCGGAACAGTTCACGATAATAGAGTCTATTGTGGCTCTTCACATACTGGTAAATGGTCTTGCGCAGGGCCTCTTCGTCCAGCCCCTGATACTTTGCCACTGCCGGGCCAA
This sequence comes from Desulfocapsa sp., assembly GCA_013792135.1. Lineage (GTDB taxonomy): Bacteria > Desulfobacterota > Desulfobulbia > Desulfobulbales > Desulfocapsaceae > UBA2270. The sequence goes on from VMSP01000033.1 coordinate 27,791, forward strand.
AAACCTCACTCTTCCAGTCAGGCTCCCACTCAATCTGTATAGACCTGCAATACTGATAATCTGCCATGGCCTCATTGATCATGGCGTCACGCAGATGTTCCGCCTCATGCATCTGAGTTTTCACCTTCAGCTGCGACCCTTTTCTTTTGCTCAAAAAATCGTAGATGGCATCCATAGATGGACCTTGGCGCAAAAGCTTGGCCAAATGCTTCACCTGCCGTTTACGGGCCCCACCGCTCAAGTCACGGATTGTTTTAATCTCATCCTTGACCTCGCTCTCCCCTGGAAAGACCTTCAGATCTTTATCGGTAAGTTCCGCCAGCTCCTGAGCCACGTCCTCAATCCGCTTAAATCTCCGTTTCTGTTCGGATCTGCTGATTATCTCATCCATACGCTATTGTCCCATTTTGACATAAAAAAACTGCTGAAAATCAACTCAAACCGTTATAAATAACATGGCCACCTGAATGACCGAAACGGTACGAGGAGCCGATTGTTCTTCATCCATCCATAGAGCGAACGACACTGGGCCATCCCTGGCCTGCGTAACGAAACAGCTATAAAAGGCCAGATTATTTCGTAACGGCTCCTAAATATTTTTTTAACAATACCACAAGAAGATGAAATCACCTAGCTTCCAAACGTAAGTCGATTGAATCCACCTTCAGCAAAATAGGGCCTGGTGATGTCCATCCCCTGCAGTTCAAAGATAAGAACTTCAAGAACAAGATAGACCTTAGTGTTTCTACGGATACAGGCCGTCATGGTCTCACCATGGTGACCCATGGCCGCATGAAGATGAATACGCTGTTCGTCACCTTCCCAGAACATCGAACCGCTGCCAACCACCTCACGGGCCCCATCAACCTCGACCCATACCGGATCAGGCGGCATGACAGGCTCCTTCGGCCCGGTCACAACTCCTGCCTGCCGCAGACCGCCAAGAATCTGAAACCAACAGGACCGCAGATCCTCCTTCCTGAACAGCTCCTGCAATCCCTCCAGCAAATCATCACCTTGATCAAAGCGGGCCATAATCACCCGTCCAAGCGATCCTGTTTTATATTCCATTTTTTTCTCCCTGCCCTCTTGTTTATATCCCTATTCCCTATTATTCCCTGCCTCATCCCTCAACAAAACAGCCAGAGCCGTCTGTCGCCGAACCGTGTCCACATTCCTGACCGCCATGGAGAATGCCTGCCGGGTTCCCACAAAGACAGCCAGTTTCCTCGCCCTTGTCAAACCGGTATAAACAAGATTACGAAAAAGCATCTTGAAATGCTGGCTGACAATGGGAATAATCACACAATCGAATTCACTGCCCTGTGACTTGTGGATAGTAATAGCATAGGCCAGATCCAGTTCACTGATCTCATCCTTCTGATATTCCACCTCACGGCCACCCGCCAGAAAACGAACCACACAGGTGAGATCAAGGGTATTCACCCGGCTTATCAGCCCGATATCACCGTTGAAGACCCCAAGGTCATAATTGTTGCGGCGATGGATGACCCGGTCCCCCACCCTGAATATCCGCTCACCAAGAATCAATTGTCCCTTACTCTCAGCAGCTGGGTTGACCGCCTGCTGCAGGGTGCGATTCAGGGTTGCCGTCCCCAGACTGGCTCTGGTCATAGGCGAGAGCACCTGAATCTCGCATTCTTTACCAAAATATTTCGGAATCCATTCGGTATAAAGCCTGACAATCACCTCCTGGGCGGTCAGGCCGTAATAAAGTGATGACCAGGGATGCACCTTTTTCAGCACTGCCCGCAGTTCATCAGCGCTGTTTTCTGCAGTCTGGAGCAGGCCAAAATTCACATGGCTGTAGTGATCCGGCAGCTCGAAACCATACCGCTTCTGAGACGACAGATCATCAATGCCCGTATAAAGATGCTCCTCACCAAAATGGGCCTCAACATCGCTGGCGGATATTTTCAAATGGTCTCGCACCCTGGCAATGACTCGCAGCTGTTCTTTGGTGGCCTCGTTGGAATCAAGAAAAAGACAATCAACCTTTTCCGTCCATAAAGCAGGTTGTTTGAAAGGGGAAGGAATCTGAGGAACAATACCTTCATTAATGGCATGGGCATAACGGATAATGGAAGATTCGCCTGCCTGACGGAACACCTTATTCAGGGTAAAGAGAGGAACGACCCCGGAAGCGATCAGGTCCGCCAGCACGTTACCGGCCCCAACAGATGGCAGCTGATCGGCATCACCGATCAGAACAAGGCGCGCATCTTCAGGAATGGCGGCCAGCAAGGACGCAGTCAGACTGATATCAAGCATGGAACACTCATCGACAACCAGACAGTCGAGAGTTAACGGTTGCTCCCTGTTCCGTTTAAAACCACCGCCCTGATACTCCAGTAAACGGTGAATAGTCTTTGCCTCATCCCCTATCACCTCACCCATGCGCTGGGCCGCCCGTCCCGTGGGCGCGGCCAGAGTGACATCCAGCCCCATGGCCTGAAACAATCTGACCAGGGTTTTAGTGGTGGTGGTTTTACCACACCCCGGACCACCGGTCAGAATCGCACAGCGACAGGAGACAATACCGGCAACAGCAGCATGTTGCTCGGCGCTGAGTTGAAGATTCTGGGTGGCACTGTAGCTCTGCAGCCACTGCTCCACCTTTTTTCCATCAGTAGCAATAGGACCGCACAGCTGTCGAAACCATTCAGCACAATTCTGTTCGTCGTAATAGAGGGTCTTGGAATAATAACAGGAGACTGCGGCAGAGCCATCAATGGTAAGGAAACGGGTCTTCAGCAGGTTGTCCCGCTCCATGGTCTGAAGGTACGACTCCAGCCGGCCTGCCAGATCCATCTCAAGCAGCTCGTTAATCCGGGCCAGAATCTGTTTGCTGGTCAGAAAACAATGCCCCTGTTCACGGGAAGCCGCCAGAATATGACGGATGGCAGCAATGATCCGGACCTCGGAGTCGAGAGGAATACCAAGAGAGAGGGCAACCTTATCGGCAGAAAAAAAGCCGATTCCGTAAAAATCATCCGCCAGCCGGTAGGGATTCTCCCGGACCAGAGCAACGGCCTGATCCCCATATTTTTTATAGATACGGACGGCAAAGAGGGTGGAGATACCATGGCCCTGCAAAAAGAGCATCACCTCACGAACCGCACGGTGCTCTTCCCAGGCTGTCTTGATCCCGGCCAGTTTTTTGTGGGCAATACCCGGCACCAGAAGCAGATCCTCAATCCGACCTTCAAAGATGTCGAGGGTAGTTTTGCCGAAATGGTTGACAATCCTGCGAGCCGTCTTGGGCCCCACTCCCTTGATAAGTCCGGAACCAAGATATTTTTCCAGACCAGCCGCGGTGGCCGGTTTCTGCTCATCGGCACGTAGGGCCTTAAACTGTCTGCCATAGGAAGGATGGACCGCCCAGGAACCGAAGAATTTCATGGTCGCCCCGGCAAAAACGCGGGTCTGATGTACAGTCACCGTTACCGCATCATGTTCATTGAAACACTTCACCCGCAAAACCGACCAGCCCGTCTCATTATTATGATAGGTGACCCGTTCCACAATCCCCTGAATCTGTTCTTCAATAACGCCTTTCTGCATAAGCCCACTTTTGTATTGTCCAGGATACCAGAGGATACTTCCTCTCAATCACCTGAATCCTTGATAGCATAAATAAAAAAGAGAAGCCAGCAGAACCACCAATCCCCGTCATCACCCGACAACTAGCGGCTTTTTCCCTTGACATGGATTGCAGGAGTCCGATAAGAAGAGAACAAGCATAAGGCATAGTCTTATATGGTTATGCCCACATTACTGATTTCAACAATAATCAATCACCTGTGAGCAAACATGAGCGACACAACAGATTTTGGCTGGAACGAGACTTCGGATATCCCCCTGATCGTCAAGCTGCGAAGCGACCTGAAGGCTGCCATACTGGGCAGGAATGAAACGGTCAAAGGTGCTGTCCGCATCATCATAAGCGAATTCCCCACCAAGATCACCCAACCCATAACCTTGGAGAGCGGCAAGAAAAGCAGTCGCCCCAAACGCGATGACGAGATTAGCAACGATGAGATCGTTACCGTAATCATGGGATTATGCAAATCAGAAAAACAGACCCTGGAATTCACCGGGCAACCGACCTCCAACTATCTGCAGGTCCTGGAATCATATCTTCCCAAAATGGCCACCGAAGAAGAGATCGTGGCCTGGGCCAAGGAAAACATCGACTTGTCACATTTTAAAAGCCCGATGCAGGCTATGGGACCTATCATGAAACATTTCGGCAAGCGCGCCGACGGCAATGTAGTAAAAAAAGTTCTGGGATCAATGGCAGGATAATTTCATGGCAGATACTTCACCCATCACCCTTGAAAATGTTGCGCCGGATACCATTGACTGCGCCCTTCTCTCCCACCCCACAGGGAAAGGAAATGAACTCTTTGATGCCATTCAAGACCCGGTACTGATTGTCACCCCGGAAGGCATTATCATCGATGCCAATCTGGCCGCCATCAGCGCGGCTCATAAGACAAAAAGCCAGATTATCGGCAGGGGAATCTGCAAAATTATCCATGGCGGCAGCTCCCCCCACCTCCAATGTCCGCTGGAATCCTTTTTACGCACCTGCGCACCCAGAGTGGAAGAAACCCGCCTGCCGGGACTTTTTGGCGAATATCTATTAACCATCTCTCCGGTAAAAGATAGCGATGGCGTCATCCGCAAGATACTCCTGATTGCCCGCGAACTGACCACGGATGAACTGCGCAAGGTGGACTCCATGCGCACGGCACAACTTGCAGCCATCGGCGAACTGGCAGCAGGTGTTGCCCATGAGGTCAATAATCCCATAACCGGCATTATCAATTTCGCCCAGCTCCTGTTGGATGATAGTGAAAAAAAATCTCTCCAGGAAGAGCTCCTTACCCGGATCATCAATGAAGGCGAACGCATCGCCTCCATTATCAAGAACCTGCTCTCCTTTGCCAGGGAAGGCAACCAGGAAAATGAACCCATTGACATGATGCAGGTCATTATGGCAACCTTGTCTCTGGTCGAACATCAATTAAAAAAAGATGGCATCCAAATCAGCACTGACTTCTCCCAAGGCCCCTGTCCCATTTATGGTAACTTCCGCCAACTACAGCAGGTCATCCTCAATCTGCTGAGCAACAGCAGATTTGCCCTGAACGAGCGTTACCCAACCACTTCTCCAGATAAAAAAATCATGATCTCGTGCCACCCTGCTATTACGGAAGATAAAAAATCATGGATTCAGACAACCATTCGTGATCAAGGGACCGGGATCCCCCAAGGCATCCTGAATCGATTATTTGATCCATTTTTTACAACAAAACCTTCAGGGCAAGGCACAGGGCTCGGCCTCAGTATCAGTTTCGGCATTATCCAGGATCATGGAGGCACCATCAAAGTCAACTCGATCATGCATAAATTCACCGAGATGCTCATTCAAATCCCCACCTCAGGCTCAGACTATGCAGCACCTTGAAACAGTGGATAAAAACGCCCGCATCCTCATTGTTGACGATGAGGCAAGCATTCGTCTCACCTTTGAGATGTTTCTGGCCAGAGAAGGTTACGGTCCCATCACCACTGCCTCCACCTTTGATGAGGCACTGCTTGCCATCCGGGATCATGAATTTGATCTGATCATCAGTGACATAGTCCTGGAAGGGGCACGTGGTACTGATCTCCTGCGCAAGATTCGCGGGGCCGGCCTTCAATGCCCGGTGGTCATGGTTACCGGCTTTCCCAATCTTGATTCTGCCGCCGAGGCCGTCAGATATGGGGCCTTTGACTACGTTTCCAAACCGGTCAACAAAGAGACGCTACTCAGATTTGTCCGACATGCCTTGCGACACTGGGAACTTGAAAAAGAGAAAAAACAACTCATCAGAGAAAACGAGAGATATAAGCGCTATATGGAGGCGATCTTCAGTTCCGTTCGTGACGCTATCGTTACGATTGATAATGACATGAACATTGTCCAGCTCAACAATACTGCTAAAAATTGGATGGGCTACGATGAGTCCAATCCATTTACAAACATAAAGTCTTTGCCCGAAGACATGGGCAAAAGCTGCCTGCAGGAGGCCATGCAGGCATTGAAGAATCAGAAGGAGGTCAGAGACCATCATTTTGAATGCCGTCAAGCTGACAACAACATCCGGATGATCAGCCTGAATGCATCCCCACTCCAGGACGAACAGGATGAATTCAGCGGGGTCGTCATTGTTGCCAGGGATATAACCCTTCCTGAGCTGGATAAAAACAGCATTATACTAAATCAGTTTCACGGCTATGTTGGATCCAGCCAGGTGATGCAGAGTGTCTATAAACTCATTGAAAATGTGGGCAAGGTAGACACAGCCGTTCTGATCACCGGAGAGTCGGGAACAGGCAAGGAGCTTGCAGCCGAGGCTCTGCATGCGGAAAGTCCAAGACGGGACATGCCCCTTATTAAAGTTGATTGTGCCGCTATTACTGAAGATCTTCTGGAAAGTGAACTTTTTGGCCACAAAAAAGGCGCCTTCACCGGTGCCGACCGCGATCGCCCAGGGCGACTCCTCCAAGCCGACCATAGCACCTTATTCTTGGATGAGATCGGCGATATCTCGCCCCGAATGCAACTGCGCCTCCTCCGTTTTCTCCAAGAAAAAACCTTCACCCCTGTCGGCCAGGATACACCAATAAAAGTGGACGTTCGGGTTATTGCAGCCACCAATGTCAATCTCATCGAAAAAGTGAGGGCGGGAAACTTTCGCGAAGATTTGTACTATCGTTTAAAGGTGGTAGAGATCAATCTTCCACCGCTTCGTGATCGTAATGGAGGGATCCCCTTATTGGCGTATCACTTTCTCTCCTTGTTCCGAGATCAGCTCAAAAGAAATATTCACGGGATTTCAGATCAGGCCATGAATGCCCTTTCCTGCTATTACTGGCCTGGAAACGTCAGAGAACTCCGCCATATGATAGAAAGGGCGTGCGTTCTCTGCGAAGGCCCGATCATCTCCCTTAAGCACTTTCCTGAGGAAATCCGTTCGCAGCAGATGCAGCAAAATACCATCCCCGATCTGACGTCAGATCATACTTCGGAGCAGGCCCCACAAAGTACAACAGCTGTGAACACCAGGCTCTTGCTTCCCTATATCAGCGAAAAAGATGAACTCATTGATGCCATGAAACGGGCCAGAGGCAACAAATCCAAAGCCGCTCGTATGTTGAATGTCAACCGAAGCACCCTCTATAGGAAGATGCAACGCCTTGGGATTCAAGAAGATGAGTTTATGGAACATTCCGTACAAAACACTCCCTCTAAAATATGATCTCGAGCCCGAAATCTGGTCCGCATATTGTGGATTATTTTTTATCTCATTTATCAGCCCGCTCGTATCCATTACAGGCTTCGTCACTCATTTTTCACAAAAAAGCCTGAACCAGCCTAAACTGTCGCACATTCTTCGCAATGCGACAATATTACAACAATATTGCAACAATTCACCATAATAGCAACAATTACGCAACACATAGCAACCTGCCCCTCCACATTCCTATCACGCCCGCACAACACTGATAACTATACAAAAATAAATCAACTTAACAGCCAGTTACACGCAAAGCGACTACCCTCCCATTAAAAAAATTACTTCTGGCACGATGCATGCATAAAAGACAACAAGTACAAAGATTCACAAGATAAAAATTAACCTCAAGCCTAAGAAAAAGGGGACATCATGAAAACAACAACTCAAAATAAGACTCACGCCATCGTCAATGAAAACACCCAGACCACCCTTGAACTGCATAAAGTAGGAGCCATCGCTATTGGTATCACCTCACTTCTGATTGGCGGCTGGGCAGTTGCCTGCATGACCGCCGGCGTCATTGCCAGTGGTGGCCCCGTGGCACTTGCCACAGATTACATCAAAGCCCTTGTTGGATAAGAACCTTCATCCAAAAATAGCCAAAAAACTCTATAAAATAATCAGTTGCCAAATACTACCTTGGAGATTCCCATGAAAAACATTTCTAGCATTGACAAAAGTCGAGAAATCAGTAATACTGCCACTAATACAAGCACGGAAATCTCCAAGATAGGCATAACAGCTGTAGCCATTACAGCCGGCGTTATAGGCTGCTGGGCTTTTGCCAGTATGATTGCCGGAGCCGTCAACAGTGGTGGACCTATCGAACTTGTTGCCAGCCTTTTCACCGCAATTACCGGATAGCTCAGGATAGACAGTACCATATTACCATAAATAAACGATTCACAACCCAATACTCTTTACCCTAAAAGGAATCTCATCATGGAAGATATTGCTATCACCAAAGAACAAGTTAAAGCAACTGCTCACGACTCTGCCAGTACCGACAGCGAACTCTACAAGTTGGGAGCCTTCATTACAGCTGCCTTTGCTGGAGCCGTCGGAATCTGGAGCCTTATATGTCTCTCCAGCGCCCTGATTTCCGGAGACGGCCCTGTTGCCCTTGTTAAAAGTATGTTCTCTGCCATTGTTGGCAGCTAACAATTCGCTGCATGAAAAGACCTAAAAGCAGATACCCTTTTGATCCATTGAACTTCTCATTGCATCGTTAAAGGCCCACAGACTGGAATTACTTAGGTGCTCGAGGCAGTGAGCAATGATAAAGCCAAATAAAAACAGGAAGCCAGTGAGGTCAACCTCTCTGGCTTCCTGTTTTTGCAACTGTCGATATGAACATACCTTGAGCCAAGCCCCCTTCATTCAAAAAGTACAGTACCCACACACTCTAGCCTTGAATGATCCCAGCAACTTGGGATCACGATAACTCTCACCCCCGCAGAAAACTCCCCATGTTTTTTCAGCTCACAATTTCAAACGACAGGTATTACTTGAGACCATTGAACCCATCTGCCGGAAAAGCTCCATCAAACCCTCTATTACACTGTATTCAAAACACCAGCAGCGGATACGTCTGAAAGCGGCCACGACCTGCCCTTAAAAAGAGCCTTGCCCTATTGGTTCTCTGCCAGCAGCAGCTTTGGCTCACACAACACAAGCCAAAGCTGCTCCAAACTACAAACTATTGCGCTCCCTCCTTTGCGCGACATATACGCAACACATACGCAACAATCAAGCAACACGATACGCCAGAAGCAACAGTTACGCGACACAAAGCAGCTTTTCTGCCGACACCCCTGCCAAGGCCATACGACAGCGGCAATACATGCAAAATTCGACAGAACAACAGCAGTTAGAACAAACACTCCCTTCCCAGATAAAGAATCAACCTTGGCACGATGCATGCATTAAAGACAACAAAAACAAGGACTCAAAAAAACAAAATCAAAATGAATCTCATACTTTAATCAAAGGGGGACATCATGAAAACCACAACTCAAACCAAGACCCACGCCATCGGCAATGAGAGCACTCAACCCATCGTTGAGCTGCACAAAGCAGGAACCACTGTCGTTGGTGTCACCTCACTTTTGATTGGCGGCTGGGCAGTTGCCTGTATGACCGCAGGCGTCATTACCAGTGGCGGCCCCGTAGCTCTTGCCACAGAATATATCAAAACGATTGTTGGATAAGTACTCACAAATTAATAAGTAACGTATTGGTTACCCCATAACATCCTCTAAAAAACTACCCTGGAGATTCCCATGAAAAACTTTCCCAGCATTGATAAAATTCATGCATCCAGCACCACAGCCACCAACGTAAGCACGGAAATCTCCAAGATAGCTATCACCGCTCTTAGCATTACCGCCTGTATCATGGGTTGCTGGGCTGTTGCAAGCATGATAGCTGGAGCCGTTAACAGTGGTGGGCCGATTGGCCTTGTAGTTAATCTTTTCACAGCAATTAACGGATAGTCACAGAACGCTAACAAATAAGGTTAGATTGTGAGAGCGAAGCGAACCACAATCTGAACCGTTTGTCGGACAAGCCCGGTCACAATATATAGAAAATATCTTTTTGGGGTGTGTTGTCGGATCAGGCAGATGGAAGGTGGCGAATTTTCCGCTTCCTAAAAAACGATCTTTGAAATAGATTCTCCATATAAGGCATGCTTTCAGATGCAGAAATTGCTGTTTTTTGTGCGTAGATATCCATTGCCGAGACAATCGGATTTTTTGATAAACCAGTAATGTCGTTTCAGAGTTACATAACGAATTCTCCTTTTCAGGTTATGTGAAACAGGCTTGTTGTCTTCCCTGGGATTTTGGTATCATCGTCAGGATGATTTTCATTTTTGCACCGCATACCGGACAGGTGTTCTTTGCCCGTTCTTTCATTTGTTCGAGCTCCAGGAATGAGAATCCAGAAGTTCGTTGAAATAGTCAAGTAACTGGTCAGATGTAAGGTCGTTGATTCGGCAGTCGAAGTAGTTCCCGATACACCTGATCGCCCTGGAGTACGCCTCAATGTTCTTGGGGTGTGGTCCACCCAGTTTCAGACACTTCAGGTGTTTTTGGTAATACGTGTTGAATTGCGGATCAGTTGGCATGTTGATGTTCATTGTAACCTCCTCTTTATAATAATTGACATGAAAGGCAAATGCTCTTGCATTACCATTTTGTTTTTATTAATACAAAAACAGGTTGTTACAAACAACAAATAAAGATTTACTCGGTTTGTCTGCCGCAGAGCGGCTTCGTCCAACCAGTCGCCTCAGCTAATCAATTCATCACTAAACATTTCACCCTCAAAAGGAATCTCATCATGAAAAATACCGCAAACGCCAAAGAACAAACCAAAGCAACCGCCCACGACTCTGCCAGTACCGACAGCGAACTTTACAAACTTGGCACCATTATCACAGCTGCCTTTGCCGGCGCCGTTGGAATCTGGAGCCTTATTTGTCTCTCCAGCGCCTTGATCTCCGGGAACGGTCCTGTTGCCCTTGTTAAAAGCATGTTCTCTGCCATTGTTGGTAGCTAAGCGATCTTTGCAGATAAAGAAGCACAAAAGCTTTCTGGCTAAAGCCATGAATCCTGCTGTTGATTTGTACATTCCTTTCCCACATGGAAAAGCCAGCAGACACACAAACTAAACAGTTTGAATTTTTTGGATAAATAACAAAGTGGAACTAATACAAAAAGCCAGGGAACTCTATCTCCCTGGCTTTTTGTATGGTATGTTCTTATTTTGATATGGTATGACGGCTCAAAAACAAAGACCCATTTAAAGAAAAATAACGACCTGAGCTCATCTCCTTAATAATAAAAAAAATCCACCTAATCAAACCTGTTTATCCAAGGATATTCTGTCATGGCAATTCTCGCACGGAACCTTTTCATCTTTTTTCTTTTCACCATTTTTGCCGGCGTCTGCTATCTCATGTGGACCATTGAACACCGGCTGCAGGAAAGATCGTACAGCGAGTTCTGCTATTGCCTCAACCATCACGACATCTCTGATATGACCTTTACCGGAAACCGGGTTGTTGTTAGTCATCGTGCCGGTAAGACCAGTACTAATCCAGGTTTAACCTATGTAACCATGGTTCCGAATCCTGAAGAACTTATTCAGGAGCTCAAAGACAAGAACATCCGTATCATCTTCAACAAAGACCATTCTGAGCTGATCATACAGGGTCTTGCCCTCCTCTATATTGTCCTGCTCATACTCGTGATTGTTCTCTCACTGAACAAAATAAAAAGAGAAGGAAAAGAAAGCAAATTTGCCACGGATAAATTAATTCTCCCAGACGATGGCCATAAGGTTGTAACCTTCAAGGACGTTGCCGGTATCCCTGAAGCCCTGGAAGAGCTCCAGGAGATTGTCGCCTTCCTGAAAGACCCGACCCAATTCAGTCAGGTTGGCGCCACTATTCCCAAAGGAGTTTTGTTGCAAGGACCTCCTGGCACGGGCAAGACCCTGCTCGCTCGCGCCATTGCCGGTGAGTCGGAAGTGCCTTTTTACAGTTTCAGCGGCTCAGACTTTGTTGAAATGTTTGTTGGTGTCGGCGCCTCACGGGTAAGAGATCTCTTTAAAGAGGCCAAAAGGAATGCCCCCTGCATCGTCTTTATTGATGAAATTGATGCGGTTGGAGGAAGTCGCAGCGGAGGATCGTCTGCCAGTGGCAGTGATGAGAGGAGTCAGACCCTGAATGCCCTGCTTGTCGAGATGGATGGTTTTGGCTCATCCGACAATATTGTAGTCATGGCAGCCACCAACAGACCCGATATCCTGGACTCAGCCCTGCGCCGCCCTGGACGTTTTGATCGCCAGGTAAACATCCTGCCACCTGATATTAATGGTCGCCAGATGATCCTCACGATCCATGCAGCAAAAATTAAAATGGCCCCAGATCTTGATCTGCAACAGATTGCCCAAACGTGCCCAGGATTTACTGGAGCAGAGCTTGCCAATCTGGTCAATGAGGCCGCCCTCATGGCAGCAAGAGGGAAAAAACAGGCAGTTGACTATACAGACTTTGAGCTGGCTCGTGATCGCCTCCTGATGGGTGTAGAACGCAAAGGAATGATCATGACCGATAAAGATCGCAACATCCTTGCCTACCACGAAGCTGGACATGCCATTATTGCTAAATCCCTTCCTGATGCCGACCCACTCCATAAAATCACCATCATTCCGCGGGGAAGGGCCTTGGGACAAACCCAACAACTCGCTTTATTTGACAGGCACGCTTACTCTTATAATTATTTAAAGAATAGAATCACCATCCTGATGGGAGGCCGGGCTGCTGAAGCCCTTGCCTTCGCTCAACGCTCCACTGGCGCCCAGGGTGATATTCTCCAGGCAACTGAAATTGCAACCAATATGATCTGCAAATGGGGAATGAATGATGCCATAGGGGCGCAGGCCTTTATGATCGATGACATTGGTTTTTTAGGTGGTGTATCTCAACGTCTCCCCATGGCCGATGAGACTGCGCGATCCATTGATTATGAAATCAAGACCCTGTTGGCAACCTGCTATGAAGATGCCATGGCCATTCTCAGTCAAAAATTTTATCTCTTAAAAAACCTGGCTGGGATCTTGGTTCAGGTTGAGACTTTGGACAATGAGGAATTTGATATCATTTGTGCCTGTTCGGAAGAAAAAAAAGCTGCAGATGACATTTTCGATAAAAACGAATGCCCCACCTGTCCTGCCGCACAAAGCTGTATTCACAGTAAAATCAAAAAAAAGACACCATGTATTCTTTAAAGAAAGCTGGCTATCTAGCCTTTATCTCCGTTGCTTGCCTCCTTGCATTTGTGGTGCTTCTTGGCTTCCGTCAATACCAGCTCACTGGGCAATACAACACAATCATTACCCAGAGTGAGGAGTCCATCTTTCAATTCGCCACCTTGCGGGAACAGATTACTGCATCATTGATAGAAAATGACTGGGACAAGGTGGTTTCCGCCTCCAGAGACTTGAATGATATGAATTCATCTCTTATTCGCTTGCAGGAAAACGAGCTTATTCCAACTGAATTTAAACTTGATATGGCCAAACAGGTTGACCTCTCCGGCCTTGCGATTTCAACAAAAAACAGTATCGCAGCTGAAGACAAAATAGCCCACAGCCTCAACCTGCAGCACCAGATGCGACAACTGGCTGACTACCTTCTGCGGTTTGACCGAATCATTGTCAGTCAGATGCGGGCAAAAGTTGTTCATTTTCAAACAATCATGATTGGCGCCCTTGGCACCATCATTTGTATTATCAGTTTTTCTCTGATCCTACTCTACCAAAAGACAGTACTCCCCCTGATTCACCTCTCCGAGCAGGCAAGAGAAGATGACATTCTCACTACTGGTTTTTCCTATAATTCTGAGACCTGCACCGAAATCGCTGAGCTAACAGATACCGTCAACAAATTACTGCAACAACCCCACTCTGAACAGAGGGAGGATAACTCTCCAAAAAAACATGACGAAAAACTGGCGGCCATTATCAACGAAGGCACCAACCTATCCAATGGTATTATTAATTATGCGCAATTACTCTCTGACTCATTTCAAGAAACCACAGTAACAGTTGAAGAAAAAGACATCCTGAACAAAATAATTATAGCCGGCGAACGTGTCGCTGAAATTTTAAAAAAAATATAATACAAAAACAGTAAGATGAGAAATATATATCACTATGCACTCATTATCTTTTTGTGCAATTACAATGAATGGCAGTTTTCTTTCGAAAACCATGCACCCATAACTCCTTAAAACAAGGAGCTATTCGACACTGAATAATTCTGAGCCACCGAAGAGCATAAAACCTTTTGTGCATTTTTCTGTTGCTTAATCCCTTTACAGTTGTTTATCTTGTGCCGTTTAATTGCATTACGCCTGCTTCCTTTTTTTTACTCTCTAAGAACGCAGGTTGCATTCCACTTGGAATAAGATTCATCAGCATACTAACAAGTTATTTAAACCCATTGAATCTGGCAAAGTGCTCAGCAGTTCCTGAATCATCAGGAGCCGCTGAATCATTTCCAGCCACAACAGCTAACAGATAAAAAGAGGCAGGAGCACATCAATGAACACAAACAAAGCGTCAACTGTAAGTTTACTGGCCTTAATGGCATTCTTGGCTGCATCTCTCCTTCTGGTTAATACCAGCATGGCGGAAGAAGCATACGATGCTGACCAATATGGCCCTGAGGAACCAATCGTCTGGACTACCCCGACAGAGGCTACCTTCACCCATAAAACCCATACCATGGACGCCGGCCTTGCCTGTGACGCCTGCCATGACGAGATCTTTGCAATGGAACAGGGAGCCACTGAAAATGCAGGCGATTTCACCATGCAATCTTTTAAGGAAGGAAAATATTGCGGTAGCTGTCATGATGGCAACACTGCTTTTGATGCTACGACCCAATGCGGTTCCTGTCATTCAGCCCCCGAGACCGCAATCGTTTTTACCTATCCTGTAAAAGCAGTTTTTTTTGAGCATTCCATCCATCTTAAGAAAGGTGGCCTTGCCTGTGAGACATGTCACAAAGAAGTTTTTGCCATGAAAAAAGGGGCCATCGAAGAGGCAGAACAAACCAATGCCGACTCTGGAAACAAGAGAGAATACCTGGAAAAACTCCACAATAAATACTGCGGCACATGCCACGATGCCTCAAAGGCATTTGGTTATCTGACCCGCTGTACAGTTTGTCATATCGGCGTCAAAGGGAACGACGCCCTGCAAGGTGTCGAGCAAAAGAAAGAAGGACACGGAGAGAGTAAACACTAAGAGCATCATAACATGTGAAGAATGTGATCTGAACAGTTACGATTATTCTAAAATATTACTTAATAAGGTGAACAGATAATGGAAATTATGGTCAATATTTCAAAGAGATGGGGCTATCATGGCATTGATGCCCTGAAAAAAGCAAGCCCGGGCTATCTCATGCTCATGGGGTCTTTTGCCCTCCTTGCTTTAGCTGGAGTATCAGTAGGGTTGCACGGAATGATTGTCGGGTATCATCATATCTATGGCGTAACCCGTGAAATTTCCTGGGGCATACTCATTTCAGCCTATGTTTTTTGTGTTGTAACATCCACCGGACTGTGCATTATTTCTTCCATTGGCCATGTTTTCGGCGGAGAGGCTTTTATGCCCATTGCCAAACGCGCGGTTTTCATGTCCATTATCTTTATGCTTGGCGGATTCTGCATCATTTTCTTTGACATTGAAAACCCATTCAGGATGGCTATTTACAATGTTATTTCCCCCAACCTGAGCTCAAACATGTGGTGGATGGGAACCTTGTATGGTGCCTATCTGGTCTTTATGATCATTGAATATTATTTCCTCCTTGAGCAGAACCATAGTCTCTCCAGACTGATGGGTTTCTTTGGACTTGTTGTCGGTATTGCCGCCCATAGTAATCTGGGTGCTGTCTTTGGAATGCTGCATGGCCGCCCATTCTGGTATGGCCCCTACCTGCCCATTTATTTCATCTTCTCCGCAGCCATGTCCGGAGGTTGCGCTATCATGTTCGTTACCACCCTAGCCTGGAAGATCAACCCGGAGATCATGAATCAACGCATGGAACGCGCCATGAAGGCCATTTGTCAGGTCACCATCTTCCTGATATCCACCATCATTTTCTTCACCATCTGGAAAATCGTTACCGGTATAGTGTCCCACGAAAAGTCCATCGTTATCATGTCTCTGGTAACCGGCGATTACGCCATCAACTTCTGGTTTTTTGAGATCTTCCTCGGTATGCTTCTTCCCCTGTTTCTTCTTATTCGTTCACGGGGCAATAATTTCAACATGATCATGTGGGCCACCGGCCTCATGATGATTGGCATCTTTTTCATGCGTTACGATATTGTAATTCCAGGCCAGATGGTCTCTGTATATCACTCGCTTGGTGTCGAAGAGGCACGTGACATCCTCAAATATACACCGTCATTCCATGAAATCATGGCGGCTCTTTTTGGCCTTTCTGTTATCTGCTTCGCCTATTTTGCCGGAGAAAAGATGCTCAACGGTCATCAGCTTGAAAAACATGAAATCGTACCAGAAGGCGGATATATCTGTCCTGGTTGTGGAGCCATCCATTTTATGGAGGAAGGCGAGACAGAGGAAGAAGCCATGAGACGTCACCATAAAATCTGGTAATAACAGATACTTGCCTGAGATAATTGAAAGGAACGAATACTATGAAATTTCCTAATATAGATATGAACAAATTGAAAAATGAGGGGACCGAATCGGTTACCGTCAAAGAAAGGCGTAACTTTCTTAAGCTGGGGTTTGCCATTACCGGTGTTTATGCCAGCGGTAAGATACTCTCTCTGTCTTCCACTTATGGAGTCGCCCAGGCCTCTGAGGGCTCTGATTTTGTGGAAAAATATCCATACAACCCGCATTACAGTATGGTTATCCGTCAATCTCTCTGCATTGACTGTGAAAAATGCGTGGATGCCTGTAACAAGACTAATCATGTTCCTGAATATGGTTACAGAACCCGTATTCTCACCAGAAAGTACGTGGGGCAACTGGACAAGAAGGTAGAATTCATTCCTGTCCTCTGTAACCACTGCAACGATGCCCCCTGCGTCAGGGCATGTCCGACCAAGGCAACCTATAAGGATCCGGTCACCGGTATCGTCCGTATGGATAGCAAAAAATGCATCGGATGTAAGACA
This sequence comes from Desulfocapsa sp., assembly GCA_013792135.1. Taxonomy (GTDB): domain Bacteria; phylum Desulfobacterota; class Desulfobulbia; order Desulfobulbales; family Desulfocapsaceae; genus UBA2270. Next base: position 44,901 of record VMSP01000033.1, read on the forward strand.
TGCATGCTGGCCTGTCCTTATGATGCACGCTATTTTAGCGTAGCAAGACATGCCATTGATAAATGTGACTTCTGCTGGGACGAACGACTCTCAAAAGGTGAAACCCAGACCGGCTGTTCATCCGCCTGTCCTACCGGATCGAGAACCTTTGGCAATCTGACAGATCCAGAAAACATCGTTTTCAAACTGGTTCACCAGCTGGAAGAAAGCGTCTGGGTAATTAGGCCTGAAGATGGCACAAAACCCAATATTTTCTACATGAAAGGCAATATGGAATCTGTGGACAACATATTAAAAGGACAGAAATTTAAATATTCTGATCCTGCTAAGAGCTGATCCAGTTCTTCCATTGTTCAACAATAAAAAAAGGGCAACCCACATCGGGTTGCCCTTTTTTTATATTTTTTCTAACTGTGTTAACACCATCAGCATCCTAACCCTCCCCGTCGCCAGGAGCGCATGACACGCTGAAAGCTGTCCCAGTCTTTAATCGAGAAAAGCATCATCTTAACCATCACCCGTTCTTGTAGAATCATTTGAACCTCCTGTAAAGAAAATGAAGGTCGAGGCACAAAAAACCCCGAACCGAAGAGTTGATGGTTCCGTAACAATACGAATCCATCAAAATTCTCGACCCGGGGATGTCCCTTTGTATCCACAAGATCAGGTACTGTTACCGATAGTCCACGACGGCAACAGATCAGCCAGGTTCAAAAAGAAACATGCTGATTTTTCAGGCAGGTCTTCTGACTTCCGGATCGCTCTCCTCATGCGTCTTCCCATCATATTCCGATTACTCCCGAAGTAGACAGTGACTCAATTGCATGATTCGTCCCCGGTCACAGCGGCGGGCCCATCTTCGATTCACACGAAGTTCCCTTTTACTGTCCTGTAACGGACACCTGAAATTATATAATTAAATGTATAAAGAATAGTTAGAAAGCTGTCAATAGGAAATTAAAGAAAGCACGCTATATACTGTGGCACAATCAGGCAAACAATACAACATAAAGGACACATCCAACAATCTAACAAAAAAAAGGTTCACCCGACTAAGAACGTTGGGTGAACCTTGATTCACTAGAGATATCTATTCAGATTTTGTTATTGAGCATCACTGCCAGCAGGGGGGGCATCATCTGTGTCAGCACCATCAGGTCCGTTATTCATCATTCCACGTCCTCCAGGTCCGTTATTCATCATTCCGCGTCCTCCACCATGATGAGGCCCCATTCCCATTCCCATTCCCATACCGGGTCCCGGGCATGCACCACAGCCCATCAATCCCTGGACACCAGCGGCCTCAGCCTTGACCTGAATGGCGGCACTCAGGTCAAATATTTCACCAGCCAACTTGGCTGCCTTGGCAGAATCAGGGTTAGTCGAATGCATAAGTGCACGCTCCTCCGCACGTTTCATGACCATTTGTTTCCGCAGATCCTGGGTCTCATTATAAAATTTATCAAATTTGGCCTTGGAAGCCGCATCCAACTGACTATAGTTTGAGCCGCCCATTCCTTGACCTGGAACCATTCCCCGATTTGCAGATGCCTGTTGCAGACCAATAAATCCCATACTCACTACTAATGCAGCCACTACTAATGATTTTTTCATTTTGTACCTCCTGAAATATAAGTAATAATAAGTAACAACCTTTTCCTTAATTAATGCATCAGCCATGCCAGAACAATAAACAAACACGTAACATGCTATGTTTATAGCATAAAATCTCACAATACTCTTTGTAAAACAACTTCGAACATTATTAAAAGAGTCCCTTTTTACCCACCATTCTGCACTTCAATGCATAAATTTTACCCAATCACTTAAAAAATAAAAAAAAGACGCCTGCTCAATATGAGCAGGCGTCAAGGGGGGGAGGAGAAAAAATGAAGTTCATCACTTTCCTTTTATAATCCAAGAATTGTGCCAATATACATTGGTAATAGCCAAGTAACTAAAAAAACAAGATTTTACACCCGTCAACAAGCCTCAAGCAATAACAGGATTGCCACTTTTTTACCCACATCGTTTGTCCAATTGTATATTTTTTACCCACCATTCTTTCTTTACTCAATTTCAGGACACATCGAAAGATGGCAAGGTACAATGATTATTCTATTCGAATCCCCCCCACACCTTCCTCTATATCTTCTGTCTCTACAACTACCGAGACAAGAGGCTCTCTACGCCCTGCCTTACGTTCCGCAATACCTTCCAGATCTCTCGCCGCCTGACTTTTCAAGGAAGAACGACGCCCTGTAGCAGCTTCCTCAGTGACAGATTCACGGACAGCTTCCGCCACCTTCATCTCCAAGGGTTGTTTAAAAACAGCCATCAACCCATCCTGCAGGCCAAACAGAGATACCAACTCCCATCCTGCCTGACCAAATTCATTCAACGACTGCTCGACTTCCGCTTCATCAAGAAAAGAGCTTCCCAGCAGACCTTCCTTTTTCAGACCATATTGTATGGTTTTATACCCCCAACGCATGATATTCTGTTCACTCCTATTTTTTTATTATTATATTACAAGAGGTTACTATCAAGTAAGTTTACCATCCAACAGCATACAAACAATTATCCAAACGCAATCGAAGAACCCTTCATCGCCAGGTTTATCAACCCATCGTTCCCTCACAATCAAGCCACACGTTTTGGCAATGATTTTTTTTCAACCTCCCGATTTGCATCTTTGAGAGTAAACAACTGACATTCTATTCCGGAAGAGGATAAAACAACTTGGGCCGGATTTTGGGCAGATTTAAAATGCATAGCCCTGCAGCCATAAGGCATAGCTGGTTCATGGGTCACATAAAAGTATATACAACGCTGACAAACTGGAGTTTTAGTCATTTTTTTAATATGGTAAACATTCATTAGGTATGAATATTTCAGATGGCCTATGCATTTAACAAAAAAATCGTTAACTCCACTTTTCCATCCTTCTTTTCATGTTGTAATCTGTAAACAAATTCTCGCAAAAAAAACTGGAACCATTTTTCTCGATTCCCTGATCTTTTCCGAGACACTCTATGATTTCAGTTTATATCATTTTTTTACAAAAGAGACAAAGAAAGAGAGGGTGGCGCCAGCCATCATTGCTGTTCCTGCTACCATAAAGCCGACACCAATAGAAGCATGATCTCCTATCAGCCCAATCAGCACCGGGAACACCCCTCCCCCAAGCAAAAAGGCCGCAGGAATACAGAGTGAGACAGCAAGCGCCCCTTCTCCCTCCACTCCTAATGCCGACAGAACAGCAAACCCTGAGGGGAAAAAGCAGACAGCAAACACAGGTTGCAGGATCACTAACAGAACCAGCCATGAAAATGAGGAAACCAGACCCAGCAGCACAGTACAGAGCCCAGCAATCAACAAGACAAAGGCCATTATCGTTCTATTTCCAACCCGATCACCATACCATCCAGCAAGCAAGGGCATCATGAGGGCAGCTATCCTGGAGAATGCCAGAAAGTGACTGGCCCGCTCCGGTGTCATCCCCTGCTCTGAAACCAGGAATAGAGGCAGCATGGCATACACACCAAGGCTCGAACAGATTGCCAGCGAGAAGAGCAACACCAGAAGCCAGAACTCCGGTCGTGACAAAATATTCTGAGCACTCAAGATATCCAATGACTTTCCACGTTCATGACTGCCTCTACCGGCAATACCGTAGACCAGGCCGGCTCCAGCCATACATATCCCTAACCACATCAGGCCCTGCTGCCAGGATGAAGATATGATCATCAGGTCAGCCAGAACCGGGGCTGCAATATAACCGAGATTAGGAGCCAGTTCATGCACGGCCATCCCTCTGGCCAGATACGCAGGTTCGACCAGTCGCTTGATAGAGGCAAGTCCGGAAGGCAGATATAAACCTGCGCTCAGCCCCAGACAAAAGAGACCTATTCGCATCCAGAACAAGGTGGAGCAATAGCTCAACGCTATTAATGTAATGCCAGAGGCAATAGTTGACAGAGCAATGGTATTTTTATGATTAATGCGAGCAGAAACAAAACCGGACGAGAGGATAGAGAAGAAATAACCGCCAGAGATAAGCAGAAAGAAAGAACCAGCCTCCGCATGACCAAGACCAAATTCACCTTCTATAATTGGCAAGAGCGGAGAGAAAATGACCCTGGAAGTGAAATTCAAAAAGAACAGGCCTGCCAGAAATAGCAAACTACTGATCACCTTACTGAATGTCTGACAATGCATGACTCACCCACCGTCTCTAATTCAGTAAGTTCCTCAAAGAGGAGTAATATCTTTTTTGGGATAATCAAAAAACAGGAATCGTCCCTCTTGTTCTCTTAGCAGCTGCCAGGAGGGAAGTTCAAAGTCAATGGCCACAATTCCGCAGGTGGGAATGCTCTCAATATCGACGTCCTTGCCGTGGCCGATCAGAAAATTGGCAAATTCTGAAATCACTGGATTGTGACCAACCACCACCAGACTCTTAATCTCATCAGTGCAAAATCTGATCTCACGCAACAGGTCATCTATTGTATTGGTATAGAATCGATCATGCAGTTCTATGCTTTTTCGCGGATACTTCAGGGCGGAGGCAAAAAAATGGGCTGTCTCAAGTGCCCGCTGTGCCGGACTGCTCCAGATGGCATCTACCCTGACCTTCCTGGCAGCAAGCCTCTGTCCCATGAGCGGGGCATCACGCAAACCCCGTTTATTTAAAGGGCGCTCCTTATCTGCCAGAGACGGGTCCGCCCAACTGGATTTTGCATGGCGGACCAGATACAGGCTCTTCATAGCTGAGATCCTTTCCTCCACACCTCAAGCCACAACTGCTCATAAGCAATGGCTGCTGGAGAAGCAGGCACGGAAACCGCCACCGGCTGCCGGTAAAGACCCATCTTTTCAACGTCGGCAAGATAAGGGATTTCAATGGCAAGAAACATCTTTTTCTTACCGAATTTCGCGATAGTATCGGAGTGCATATTTTTTCGCTTGTCAACCATGGAGAAAAACGCCACCAGTTTCTTCCTGCTCACCTCAAGCTTATCCGCCAGTTTTATCAGTTGGGCAAAAGAGAGGATAGAAAGCGTGGTGGGAATAACCGGGGTTAGCACCATATCCGCCACCATGATAATATTCTCAGAAAGCAGGGTCATATTGGGAGGACAGTCAAGAATCAATACATCATACTCATCCTTGACACAGCTAAAGATTCGTTTCAGCTCTTTTGCCGACCCGCCCCGACCATCAAGGGCAATATCCAGGTTACGAAAAGAAAAATGGGCCGGTAACAGATCAAGGTTTTCAAAATCAGTCCCCCTGATAAAAGGCTCCAGATCTCCTTTCAGAAAAAGCTTCCGGTTAAAACTATCCTTTGGCCTGATACGGTAATAATAGCCTGCCGCGCCTTGAGGGTCCATATCGCAGAGCAGTGTCTTTTTTCCGCTGCGGGCACAACCATACGACAGATTGACTGCAGTAGCGGTCTTCCCCACACCTCCTTTACTTGAATAGATGGCGATAATTTTCATTGTCGATAATACCAGAATTTGAGGACAACAACGTATTAATATTCGTTAAGCCGCTTTAAAAAAATAACATGGCCATTGAAGTAACCGGAGCGGCATAAGGAGCCGTAACGAAATTGATATAAATGGCCATGTTATTTCGTAACGGCTCCTAAAGAAACAGATCAAAAAGACGCCTGTTATCCGTTGTGGTAAACTGCTTAAATCTTAGTTCAAACTCCTGACGAACACCTTTCTGTTCTTCGTGCAAATGGGTTATCAAGCCGCCTAGGGCAGCTGCTACTTGAACTGCTTTCTTTTGCTCCCCGCCAGCTAACCCTTTCTGATGCTGTCCCAGCATCCCCTGCTGCACTGAAAGGTCATTAAAGTTCCCCAGATTATCCTGCAGCTTTTTAAGAGATTTGACCAAAGAGTTCATTGCCGGTTCAGAGAACAAAGAGCGGTAAAACTCCAGCAGATAACGGAGCTTTTTTGCCTGTATCCGCAAACTATGCAGAGCACCATCGGGACTCTGAGGACTAATCTTAGCGCCACCTTTGAGAATAGACTGCAATCGCTTGCTTATAGCCTTGATTGCTACCTCTTTACATGGTTCATGACCTGCTTCCAAAGCTGATGCAATCAAAGAATCTTCCACACATCTTCGCCACCGCATCAAGAACTGTTTACAATTCCTGGACTGCAAGGCCTTTTTCATCCGTCGCAGCTCTTGTACACGCTGCCGGGACAGTTCCTGAAAAAAAACTGCCAAGCCTTCCTGCAACCCTTCCGGCAACATGGCTTGATAGCCCTTTTTCCCCAAAAGATACACATCCAGATCACGAACAGGTCCGGTAGCAATGCCGATCTCCTGCAATCCTCGCTGAAAATGATCCACATCAGCGGAAGGCAGCATTTTTTTTATGCTGCCTAACAAAGACCTCGTCCGACGCAAGGCAACCCGGAAATCATGGAGAAATTCAGTATCGATATCCTGGATAATACCTGGAACATTACGCTCCATCCCGTCAAGAAGCTGGAGAAAGATCTTTCGGGCGGCCTGAATAACGGCCTCATCCTGGTCCAGAATAATGGAGAATTGTGAACGATAGGCCAGGGGTTTTCTACCCATAGACGCAAGGGCAAGTCGCAAGGTCCTCTCTTCCGGATATCCAGCCTCAAGCCCTTGTCTCTGCAAAAGTGCCATGACTCTTGTCAGAATTTTATCATAGCCGCGCACCCCCCGCACCCGCAGAGAGCCGGCAAGAAATGTCGGTTCCCCCTCAGAGTTCGCGAGTTGATTCAGTTCAAGAGAGCCAAAAAGCACTACTTTCTGATCACGGTTAACAATCTGAAATGTTTGTGACTGTCGGGTAATCTCTACCAGAGGTAGCAGGGCACGAATCCCTGCTACTGACTGAAGCTTCTCGCCCAGAACACCATTTGCAAAGTCCAGCGGAAAGAGTTTATTCCGGACGGGCCCTTTAGCCTCAATTATGTTTTCACCACTAAAATCAGTCAAAGCATAAAAACTATCTCCCTGCCGCAGACAAATAAGCCCCTTGTCATATAAACGCCAGTCAAAGGTGTCAAGATAGCTAACAGTGTCAACCTAGAAGCCACCTTCCTGAACACTATACTTTTTAGAGAGCCCAGACAACAAAACGGCAAGTTCTGTCTGCTCCCTCAGAATATAAGTGACACTCTTTTCTTTCATTTTTTTATAGAAGTTTATGCCAGAACGCAGAGGCCCTGACGAGAATATCCTACCTCAATTGCGACGGAGCTTCGACAGTCGGCGTTAGACAACGCTAAACTACTGTTATATTAATACAAATAACAGGAGAACAAAACATTACCATACCAGCTTCCATACCCTTTTTTTACTTATTCCCAAAAATAAGCACTCATCATATCATGTTTTTTGCATAGGCGGGTTGCGGTAAGCTCTGAGATAGATGTACTACTACGAAGAAATGTATCATTTATCGTCGATCCAAGCAATTCCTTATTGCTAACAGGTTTAGCCGACAAGTTATAGTTATTTAGTCTTAACCTGAGAAGTATGCCGAATAATTCATTAGCAATTCAGACATTCATAGTAGTAAACTGATATTTATAACCAATGCGTATTGGTTCGATTCGTTGGCAATCTTAATTTTGTTCGTCTGAATAAGAAGCAATTGACCTTACCCCTAGAAACTATACCAGAATAAAGTGAGCGAATTCTGTCAAACACGGTTAGAAAAATCCTAAAAGGAGAAAATCATGCAACTGCCAGAGTATATAACTGCTGCTGAAGTAAAAAGAGTCTGCAACGAAATTGGGTTGCGTGACTGGTCCAAAATCACGGAAACATCTATCTCAGGAGAGGAAGCATCCACGATTCTCAATATTGTGAATACCAAAGGGATGAATATTCCTGTTGAGATTTTTCAAAAAGGTTTGGAAGTTGAGCTTGAACATGGAACAAGATTTGAGGATGCAAATGTAACGAACAACCACCCAATATTGACAGGCATGATCGTTATTGCACATCTTAAAGAGACTATGGACTATTATGAAAGAATCGATGTTGCTGAAATTGAAGGTGATTTACTGCAAGCAATTCTGTCTCGAAATATTGAAAAAATAGAATCAAAGTATAAAAAACTTATTGAAGCTCAAAATATACTGAATCAATCCATCGCCAACCAATTGAAATAGCGTAGTCGAATGGAACAGCTCATATTACAAATCATCGGTGTGCTGCATGGCGATATCACCAGCCGAGAGGATGCTCCCAAAAATTTCGATGAATCGGAACGAGTTGGAACACTGGAGATCTATCCTGAATACCAAGAAGGTATTGAAGGTATTGCTGCTGGTCAGATCATCGTTGTGCTTTTCTGGCTTCACAAGTCAAGTCGGGACCTTCTTAAAGTTTATCCTCGGGGTGATAGGTCAAAAGGGCTTCGTGGTGTCTTTGCTACCCGCAGTCCAGTAAGACCAAACCCCATCGCAATTTCAGAACTGAAAGTACTGGCAATCAATGGGAATCAGTTAGAGGTGTCAGGGCTGGATATTCTGGATGGTACACCCATACTTGATATAAAAAAGAAGATCAGTTGAAAAGATGCTCGTTGAAGAAATAGAGCAACAAAGCAGTGGTGCATTGGCTTCTTCTGTAACTGAGAGAAAGAAAATAATGGGTACCTTGAAAAATTAGGATTTTTATTCAAGATCAAGGCGTGAAGAAAATTTTACCGCAGGCATATATTTGATATTCCGAGGATAAAATTTTATGAACAACGCAGAGCTTGGACAAAAAGACCATTTTTCAAGATACCCTAATGTCAATCAGTCTGCTTCGTCTTTCTCGTCAGGATGGTCGGGCTTACGCAATTGGTTCATGAGATCTGCGAAAGGTGTGTGGGTGGCGGTTGATTTCTTTTCTGTATCTGAATTTTGAGTGGGCAACCATTCGGCGTCAATGGAACGAGAGTGCTCGTTGTCATGGCAGTAGATACATAGCAGCTCCCAGTTGCTGCCGTCAGGTGGATTGTTCCTGTAATTATGGTCTTTGTGATGAACTGTCAGCTCTCGTAGTTTTTTGCCGGAAAAATCACGGCCACATTTTCCACAGACCCACGGAAGGATCTTCAACGCTTGCTCTCGGTACTCTATTTTTTTCATTCTCTTTTTCCTTTAGCAGAGCCAGAAAATACTACAAAAGTGATACACTGTATCTTTTATAAGATCTATTGACTGGTTAAGATAGTGAGTTCGTATAATTTGGAAATATCTGCACCATAGCAAAGCGTAACCGCGGTGCTGACCTGCACCGTGGGCAGCGCAAGCAAGCGCAGCTTGGTTGTGATGGTCACGGTGTCAGGTCAAGCTCCTTGTTCTGGCGCAAGGCGCCAGGGCAAGGAGCTTGACGAAGTCAGCACCGCGGTTCATG
>VMSP01000111.1 GCA_013792135.1 Desulfocapsa sp.
GTCGGCGCTTAGATTTTTTATATTATAAAAACAAATAGTTAGGTTGCTCATGATCTTTTTAAGGATGTGACAAAGTTTGCGAACACATTATTTCTACTCCCTTGTTCTTATTGATGTTTTTGACATATCGGGAATAGCTGACACAATCCAGAGCCTCAGCCACCTGCCGCATGGTTTTGAGCGTCAAGGCGCCCGATGGCTCGCTCTGCTCCAACTTATAGACGCGGGGCTGGGAAACATGGAGTCGTTGAGCCAACTGTTTACCGGACATACCCAAAGCCTCGCGTACCGCCCGTATCCATCCCTTGGCGGGAAACTGCACTCTCTTTGCCTCGCCGAACATGGCCAAGGTGGTGTCGAGTTGCCGCCGGGCAATCTGTTTGTATTTTGTTTTCATTAAATAACCTTTTTGTTATTCACGTTAGATATATAAATAATATATTCATTATATAATCATGAATAAAAAAATAACATCAAAGTTATTTTTCGTATAGAGAACGGATTGGCGTGGAATTCGCACCGGTGGAGAAAACTCTAACGGGCAAGGCCTTTTCGGACCTTATTGATCGAAAGCCGTAACAATCTACCGTCCAACATGGTCCAGTGTTTCTATTAAACGGGTTACTTCTTTCCAAGACAGGCAAGAAGAGAGGTCCGATTGACAATCGAACACCAGCAAGGGTATTATCTGTATCGGATGTTACCAGTTTCCTAAACATAAAAAGCCATTACTGGATTTAGATGGCAGGAAATCGGTGGTGTAAAGCTTAGAGGGTCTCTATTTTTTATTAAATTTAGAGGAACTCTATGAGTATTTATTTTGTGAAAAACAAAGGATGGAGGTACGACTTCAACCTCCTAGGGATCAGGCACACGGAAACCTGGTTTAAAACAAAAGAAGAAGCACAGCTAGCCGAATCACAAAAAAGGGAGGAACTACCCCTTATAAAGACCGGAAGCTTATCATGAGAAGCCTGTGTAAAAAAGCAGGTGTTCAGTATTTTAGATTTCATGCCCTCAGACATGCAGGTGCTTCGATCATGGATAATAATCAAGTGCCGATTGGAACAATTCAACGAATCCTGGGTCATGAGAATCCTCCAACAACTGAAATCTATCTACATAATCTTGGCAATTCCGAGGTTGAGGCAATGATGATTCTTGAGCAAGGGATGCAAGCTATAGGGGGGCTGATGAACGTAGAAACTTTATATATAGAAATTTGGCGAAACTTTTATGAAACTTTTGTGAGATTTTCTGGGAACTGGTGGGCGTTTGCGGGATATTCGGTATGTTGAATGAGAGTGAAAAAGAGGGGAAA
>VMSP01000066.1 GCA_013792135.1 Desulfocapsa sp.
ATGACATGGTTCACATTCAAAGTAACTCCTCCCTCATATTTGTAATATGAATCTTCTATCAGTTGCGGGAGGTGTTGTCCAGGATATAATGCAACTTGTCGATATTGTTTTGTAAGCGAGTTAGGATAAATTCACCCTGACAACTTGACAACTATAATGGACCCCATTATAATCATGATTCATGATAAGAACTTTTAAGTCTGCCGGCACTGAAGATATTTTTGATGGTATAGCATCTCGAGAAGCTCGAAGATGCTGTCCTCAATCTATTTGGCCGGTGGCTCGCCGAAAGTTGGATCAAATTAACCGGGTTCGTGAGATCAATGAACTTAATGTGCCTCCAGGTAATCGACTGGAGCGCTTGCAAGGCGACCGACAGAATCAATACAGTATCCGAATTAACCAACAATACAGAATTTGCTTTAAATGGGAGGAAGGCCATGCCTACGAGATCGAAATCACAGATTACCACTGATGTTGGACGGCGGCTCCCTCGTAATCGCCCTCCGACACATCCGGGGGAAATGCTTTTGGAGGAATTTGTCAAGCCACTTGACCTTACACAAGCAGAACTTGCTCGTCTTCTGGACGTTTCCTACCCTCGTCTGAACGAAATTATCAAAGGCAGGCGCTCGGTCACTCCGGATACTGCATTGCGGCTGTCTCGTGTTTTGGGTATGTCTGCAGATTTTTGGCTAGGGTTACAACAGGATTGGGATCTTTGGAATGCCATGCACAGCCCTGAAGCAAAACTGATTAATCGACTGAAGCCGCTTTCTAGGGATCAGCATTCTTTTGCATAACTATTTTCTGCAGTTAACAGGTGTCCGCTGTCGCTCCACATCTGCAAGTGAGCAGCCCGTTAACATTGCCACATCAAAGGCATAAGCATTCAACCGGCCACTAATATTAAGATGTTTTCCTGATCGGGAGTTACGTATTCAGGAAACATCTTTAATTGCCATCTTCCTAAAATGGTTAATCTTGCCACTGGTATCCTCTTAACTCTTTCCCCCCAAATTTCTGGTAAAAATATTTCAACTGTGATTTCATAAATAATGAAGCATTTGTTGAGAGGAAGTCAGGGTATCTAAAATTTCAGTTTTCCTGCCGATAATTAAACTTGCCATAAGTTTCCTCTTAAAATGTTTTCCAGAATTACTGGTAAAAATATGTAAAAATATGTAAAAATATATTGACCCTAAAGTAAAGATTGTACGATTTATTATAAGTTCGCTATAGAATGAAAAAATTGCGATTATGAATAGAAAAATAAACATTTATTGTGGGAGATTATCGATGAAATATTATATCTCAAAACTGATGTTTATCATGTCGCTAATTTTATTTTCCGGTGTATCAAATTCATATGCTAAACTTTATGTCACCGATGCTGGAGTTGGCGCTGTAGCTGTTTACAACAATACTGATGATGGAAATGTACCTGCCCAGCAGACCATTTCAGGCCCGAATACCGCTGCTCAAACACCTGTGGGAATCGCCGTTGATGCTGACTATATTTATGTTACTCAGTATTCATCAAATTCTGTTACCGTATACAATCAAAATGCTGACGGTAACGTACCCCCTATCCGAAATATTTCAGGGGCATCCACCTTGCTGAGCAGTCCTCATGATCTTGCGATTGATAGCAATTTTATTTATGTTGTGAATATGGAAGGTAATAGTACAAATTACTATTCCATTAATGTGTACAATTTAACCGACACCGGCAATGTAACACCTGTTCGTACTATTTATGGGGACCAAACAAGTCTGGGTTCATCTGGGCAGGGTGGCCCCGGCGGGGTGGCAGTTGATGCAAACTATATTTATGTGGTCCGTCCCGCGACAGATGCCATTCTTGTCTACGACATAAATGCTGACGGTAACGTGTCACCTGTGCGTACCATCACAGGAAACATGGATGGCCCTTATGGAATAGATGTTGATGAAAAAAATATATATGTTGGAAATATTAATGGTAATTCTATTACAGTGTACAATTTGACCGACACCGGCAATGTAACACCTGTTCGAACCATTACTGGCAATCTAACCACCCTGTCAAATACTATAGGAATAGCTGTTGATGGCGAGTTTATTTACGCTGCCAATGGAAATGGCCAGAACATTCCTGTTTTTAATCTTACAGATAATGGCAACATCGCACCAGTCCGTTCCATTACAGGTTTTACTGCTCCAGATAAAATAGCTGTTTATTCCGCTTGTATCCCTCCTCCTGCAAATCTTGTTTCCTGGTGGCGGGCAGAGGGAGATGCAAATGATACGATGGGAACGAATAATGGAACATTGCATAACGGTACGACATTTACGACAGGCAAGGTGGGACAGGGATTCAGTTTTGACGGTATTGACGATTATATAGTCATTGCTAATGGAATTGTTCCAAAAACTGCAAGGGATTTTACATTAGAAGCTTGGGTTTATCTTGAAAGCCTGGATGCTACTGACGGCAGGATGATTCTATATGGAGGCTCAACTGGCGGTGAATATGAACTGAATGTTACAAGTGCTGGGAACTATGGTTTCGGGGTAAACCTTGCAAACAGCGGCTGGCGTAAGCTCTCCTTTCCAGCTGCTCTCCAAACATGGACGCATATAGTTGCAACAAGGCGGGGTGGTTCAAGCATCGAACTTTGGATAAACGGTGTCAAGCAACGCGAAGACACAATCCCTGACGAAGATCTTAGGGGTGTCGCAGACGGCATGAACAACTCACGCATAGGTGCTTATAACGAATATACAACCCTTCATAAAAGTTACTGGCATGGGCTTATAGATGAGGTTGATATTTTCGGCAAGGCGCTTTCTCCAGAAGAAATAGCTGCCATCTACAACGCAGGTAGCGGAGGTAAATGTGTTGCGTTTTCCAATCCATTTCCATGGACGATGTTTCTGCCTGCAATTATAGGAACTAAATAATATTCATTTGCAATAAATAGTAAAAGAATACTTGCACAACAAACTCCTCTGATCAGCTATTCACGATGTCAGTATCATTTATTCTCTGCACTGCCATCATGAATAGCCAGCGAACATCTCAATCGTTTGCCGGTCTGCTCAAACGAAACACTACTACTGTTTATACGAACCTGATGCGTCCAGATATCTCCTGTCGCCCAGTTCGGTATTTAGAAAAAATATTTTGCAATTTAAGTCTCATTGTTGATGTCCGTTTGATAAATAATATTCCTTATTTGACTTTAAGAGAAAGGCTAATTCTACTTTGTCACATTTGGATACAATATAACATCTTGAAATATTTAACATAATATGCTATTGTCTTTTGCAGAAACAGTAAGGAAAGCAAGTCTTCCATTCATTGCAAAAGAGGTAAAAATGAGCCACATGCCAACC
>VMSP01000001.1 GCA_013792135.1 Desulfocapsa sp.
CATCGACCTTCTGAAACAACATGATAATGGCCTTTTGGCCTTATTTTGTTGTTTTCTGAACGCAGCTGCCCGCAAAATATTGAGTGCCGCTGCTTTGAGAGTCGCCGCGAAACGGACAGCTTTCATTCCTCGCACCCGGAGGTGCTTTATTCCTGTTCGCCTATCAAGTTGAGACATGGTGGCCTCAACGCCAGCTCGAAACCGATATTTGTCTTTGAACTCATCAGTTCGTTCATATGCTCGTCTTTGTGCAAGGCGGGCAGCTCTTTCATCGTATTGGATAAAACTGCTGTCTTTCTTTCCTGGCTTTACCGGGCAGTGATTACACCTGGGGCAGTTGGAGCATGTGCGCGTTGCGAATGATATGGTGAATCTGTGCTTCTTCCTGGACACCTGGACAGGAGCACGTCCCTCGGGACAAAACGAAATAGCACCATTATCTGAGAACTCGAAATCGGTTAAAGTGCAGAACAAGTTCTTTTGATTATCTTTTGTCGGGGCAATAATATTGACATTTTTCTCTTTGGCTTTTTCATGATTACTGTCCCCTCCATAAAGGGTATCAGCCAGTGCTTCTTCCGGTTTCATTCCTCGCTGTTCGACGGCATCTATATATGGGAGTAAGGCATTGGCGTCACTTTCATGGGCAGGTTGGACTTCAACATGGGTTATAATGGATAGTTGTGGGGATCCATCCTTTTCCTCTGTGCTGTATGTTTCGGCAAACTGCACCTGGTACCCTTTTCCTTTATGGCCACTATAGCCGGCATCAGGGTCAGATGGGTTTTGTAAGGAATCAGATGGAACATCCTTGTTCGCCTTGGTTACTACCCGTTGTTCATTTGAAACCTCATCAACCTCCACAATGCATTGCTCTTTGAGAACACGCACCATGAGTTGATAAGTGGCCATCGATGGGATTTCTTTATGTAAACGATACCTCTCGATAAGGGAAAAAAGATCGTCAGCGACCATCTGTAGGGTTTTGGGTGATTCAGATGGTTTGACCATGGCGAAAGAACTTTCTTCTTCCTTTTTCAAATACCGGTCTCTCAATTCCTGGGCAAGATCATCGAAATCATCCTTATGATGCCGTTTGAGGTTGGTAAGGAATTTCTTTATGGTGCTTACGAAAATACCAATGCGTCCCAAATGCCGCATGTTGGAAAATATATGGACCGAGTCTATTCGCTGCAGGGATGTGTCCACATCAAAGACCTTGCAGAGTTTATCGCCTACGACATCAAAGATGGCATCGTAGAGTCCATGCTCTGTCATGATGGACCGGATAGTCCAAATGCTTTTTGGGCAAACATATGCTGCGCAGTCTGAGTTGCTTGTGATGTCCAGGGCATAATGCCACTGTATATTGAAAGAAAATTGTTCCACCGTTACCTGGTCAGTCAAATCATGCATATGTTGCAACAGCATCGCGCCCATCATGGAAACAAGTTCGTTGGTCGGTCGCCCCATGTTGGCACTGTAATGTTCTGCAAGAAGACCCACAGGAAGAACCTGGCGGATATGGTCCCGAAAAATCCCTGCCCAGGAATCATTCAACAGCTGTCGCCGTTTTGGGCCAAGATATTCAAAAGGGTCAAACATGTAGATGGTTTTGTGATCCTTGACGTTGAGCATGGCGTCCCTGTAAGTGTTTAATTTATAAGGATATAATAGCACGGCCGCCCTTTGAATGCAATGGTTTTTTAATAATATTTTCAGTTTGTTACGCCACGAAGTACCTTTTTACGAATCCATCAATATTTCAGGAGTGACGTTGAGTTTTTTCCTGACGTTTTTTATTCTCGCTCCAGCCTAGGTTGATGCCCGTCTTTGATCAACACGTTTTCTTCCTGACTATTACACTGAACTGGCACGCGGACAATGCCGGCGTCGATTCAGGAAGTAAAAAATCGACAAATGCGCCTCAAAACTTTACCGGGTATCTCGAAGACATTTATTGAAATTTCACGATGTACAGTTCTTTTGCCACAACCCAGTTTAAAGTCAGAATGAAATTTGTTTCCACATGAAGGACAAGCCATAAGCATCCCACCAATGTGGTTAGGAAATCGTAACTGTTGACCGCATTTTGGGCACTTCTTGACAGTATACTCAGTCATGGTTTAGTTGAAGCTTTCTGAAAAGAAAATATGAACGAAAGGTTACCTTGAAAATTCCTTATTTTTCAAGGTAACCTTAACTCACTATTGCCCCGGCCTCGCATTCACCCGGGCACTGGCGCTGACAAGAGTTCTGCGCAGTTCTGCTTCAAGGGTCTCAAGCTGGAGCGCTGCCTCGGCGCGTTTCCTCCGTCCTTCATCGGCGATACTCAGGCTCTCTTCGATGGTCTCGATCAGTGAGGCATTGGCCTGCTTGACCGCATCGATATCAAAGACGCCGCGCTCGATCTCGCGCCGTGCCTCGGCGTTGCCCTGCTTGAGGTTTTCGGCATTGGCCTTGAGTAATTCGTTGGTGAGATCACTGGCCGAGCGGATGGTGGCGACCGCCTCACGGGATCGGTGGATGGTGACCGCCTGAGCCAGTTGCTGCCGCCACAGGGGCAGGGTGTTGGCGGTGGTAGAGACGATCTTATTGATCAACCCCTTGTCATTCTCCTGTACCAGACGGATACTGGGCAAACTCTGCATGGCCACCTGACGGGTCAGCTTGAGATCATGCACCCGCCGCTCCAGGGCATCACGATTGGCACGCAGATCTCGCAGCTGCTGGGCAGCGACCATTGCCTCGCTCTCCGCTGCCTCACGTTCCAGGGCCGGGATGTCCTGTTCATCGAGCTGCCTCAGCTTCTCCTCTCCGGCCACAATATAGCGTTCAAGATGGTGAAAGTACTCCAGATTGGCAGCGTAGAGGCGGTCGAGCGAGACGATATCCGTGAGCAGTTGCGTCTTGTGTCGCTCGAGATCATCACCGATGGCGTCGATCTGGTCGCGTACTTCCTCATAGCGTTGGAGGAACTTGGTCACGGGCCTGGTTTTACCGAGCAGACGGGCGAAGATACCGGGCTTGCTGTTGGGATCCAGACTCCCCAGATCAAAGCCCCGCACAGTGACCAACATGCGGTTGAGGGCCTCTCCAGCAGGCCCCGTGTCCTTGTTGCGCACACCCTCCAACATGTCGTCAGAGATGCTGGCCAGCTGCTGCTGGGCGGGTGCGCCGAAATAGAGCAGGGAGTGGGTGTCATTGAGGTCAATCTCCTGAATCAGTGCATCCATCGCCGCTCGCTCCGTCAGGTCGGCCTGCTGGTAACGCACCAGTGACTTGCTCTGCAGCAGGTCGGTTTCAATGGTCTTAAGTTCTTTCTCGTTAATCATGGTTCGTCTTCCTCTCCTAAGGTTGCATCAATTCAGACCTTCGCGCTTGAGCTGGGCTTCCAGCACTTCCATATTCACATCAAGGTCGAGCAGGTCATTCTCCAGCAGTCGCTGCAGCTGCTGGCCGAACACCGCTTCAATGCTGACCAGCACGCGACGGAAATTAGCATTCAGAGTCTGGTTGCAATGATTGCTATGGGCCTCGGCATAACCAGTGACCACCCGCTGGGCACCATCAAGATAGGTATTAAGGAATTTGCGAGCCCGACGCAGATCCCTGGGATCATGGGCGATCTCCGCCAGAATGTCTCGAGCCAGGGCGATGATGCGGGTCAGGCGCTGGTTCAGTTCCGGCTGCTTGATACGGCTAGCGGCCTGCTCGATGCTCATGATCTTCTGCTCTGCCTGCTGTAGTGCCTCGGTGACCCGCGCGACGCTGCCATCCCTGTTCTCCGCCACGACCACCGATTGCCGGCGTGGATCAAGACCGTAGAGCAGGATAAACGCAGCAAACGCCCCTCCTCCAAAAGCCAAGGCGATGGGTAGGCTATGGCCGGCGCCTGCCCAGGCGGTCAAGGCCGTGGCCAGGGCGACAGTCAGCCCGCCGAGTGTCTTGAACGGCCAGCGGACAGCGGTCTGGAATCGCTGCTGCCGCTGGTCCACCTCCTGTTGAAAGCCGTGACGAGCCAGCATGGCACCGGCCAGAAACAGGCTATAGGTGCCGGCGTTGACCACAAAGGCAGTGAACTGGCCGCCGGCAAGGGCAATCACCATGGCGGGGATCAGTGGCAGGGGCAGCAACCACAGCAGCCTGGCCTTGCGCGGCGTGAGGGCGGCCGCCTGCTGACGGCGCTGACGGAAATCCTGAACCTCCTTTGCCGTCTGTCGGGCCTGTTTTTCCAGTTCGGCAGCGCCCTTGGGCAACCAGCGGGCAGCAAGGTTCGCACCCTCCCTGACCACTGATGCAAGCAGTTGGGACCACTCCTGTCGAGGTCGATTTGCCATGGTTATACAGCCCACAAAGCCTGCCAGGCCGCTACACCGACGGTGGCGAACAGCAGAATCAGCCCGAGAATTTTACGTAAAGACTTTGGCATCTTGGCCTTCCTCCCAAAAAATTATGATGAGTACCCTTTATGGCGCCCCCTGAGTGTCATAGGAGAGTGAAACAATGACGATTTGGTAACCAAAGTCAACCACCTTTACGACAGAAAATCAACGAACCTTCACCAATTGTTCTTCGTACTCCTACCATCCTTCATCAATTTGCCGGAAAAATCAATGCTGCACGTTCTTGAACGTTGTGGACGGTTTGTCAAATATATAAAGGAGATTCGGTTCGCCGCAGATGAACAAAACACCGTTGGCATCCATGGTTAATGCCCTCGGCCTTGGGAACAACCTTTCACAATCCGGAATCACCACTCTCCTTCAAAGAGAGTCGGCCAAGCTCTTTTCCGTTGGCTGTTGCCTCAACCACACTGGCCGAGTCATCACTCAAAAGCAACAAATTACCACTGCCCGAATGATAATAATCATCAGAGAGGTCTTTCAGCGACAATGATTGTTTTTATGTCAAGTCCCGTCTGATTGTAAACGTGTTTGACGAATAAATTTGGCTTTTCTTTCTGCCATTTTTTAAGTGCCTGGAAGGGTGTTTGGCGACTCAGGGCACGTTGCGTGTGGAAACATCCAAATATTTATACAAAGTTGTTTCCAACTCGCCTACCGGGGCAAAACAGGATTCTATGCAGTTCTGACTCAATTCTGAGAAAAATGTAAAAGAGAAGCTCTGGATACGAATGTTTCATGGAGATCTTTTACGCCTCTATGCCAAAACACTCATGCCCAGGAAAATAATGTACCCGATATAACTTGCCAGCAACAAAACACCCTCGAAACGATTTATTCGCCCTGGCCCACGAAAGCCGTAGCAGAAGATGAAAAGAGATATTGTCAAAACACTCATGACCAATATATCTCTTGAAAAAATTTCCTGCGCAACTGCCGTGGGATGAATAACACCGGCGACACCGACCACAGCCAGGGTGTTGAAAAGGTTGGAGCCGAGTATATTTCCGAGAGCAATGTCATGTTCGCCTTTACGGATTGCCATAAGCGACGAGGCCAGTTCCGGGAGCGATGTACCCACCGCCACAATCGTCAGGCCGATGATCAAGTCGCTGAGGCCAAAGAATTGGGCAATATCCACAGCACCCCAGACAAGGAGGCGAGAGCTGACGATCAATAACGCCAGTCCAAGCACCAGCCGCAATAACGCCCTCCCCAGAGGCATGGCATGCGCCTCAAGTTCCTCTACTATTTCAGCGCCAAAAGCATCAACCCGTTGCCGAAGGCCCTGGAGAATGGTCCAGAACATGAGAGTTCCAAATACGCCCAGTAAAATCCAGGCATCAATCTGCGTCAGTTCGCCATCACTGATCTGGAAAGCAGCCAGCCCGGTAACGGCGATCAGGATCGGCAGTTCCTTGCGTAACACCTGGGAGTGGACGGCCATGGGACTGATCAATGCTGTTAGTCCCAGTATTAAACCGATATTGGTGATATTTGAGCCGTAAGCGTTGCCGAGTGCAAGGCCCAGGTTGCCCTGCATGGCAGCTAATGTCGAAACCACCATTTCCGGAGCCGATGTGCCAAAACCGACAATCACCATACCGATAAGCAAAGGCGGCATACCAAAATACCGCGCAGTAACAGCGGACCCTTCGACAAAAAGGTCGGCACTCCATACCAGAACTAATAAACCGCAAATAACGGCAACAGATGCCAGCACCATTCCCTTTTCACCTTTTTCTCAATTTCAGCTGAACTGCGCAACCTGCTCGGCACCCATTACAATATAGAGGTCCGGTTTTATTTTTACCAATCCTTTCATCACCGAGCCTATGTACAGTTTTGCGAATAAAGAAAGCCAAACGCCGCCCCTGAACCGGCGAGTCCGCACCAGACATCGTCCCAGGACCAGCTCCCCTTACTCCAGAGATCAAGGGCCTCCTTGATCAGGGTGACCACAACACCAGCACCATACAATGGCAGCCAATAGACACCAAGCAGGGTCAGGACAAAACCCCAGAAAAAATGGAGCTGCAGATCCCACCTGAAAATACGCATTACGCTGATGGCTTTCTGCTGATATGTTGGTAATAAGTCCATAGTCGGGAGTGGTCTTTCAAAAGGGAAGCATCCCTGACCGGCCGCCAGCCCGGAAGAGGAGTCGGGATGGAAACCGGCAGGAGATGCTAGACAAGAGAACTCACATTTAATCTGGAGTAGAAACCAGACAAGGCCTCAAGCTGTTATTCTTTTTCACTCTTTTCATCATCTTTGCCCTCGGCAGATTCTTCATCTTCACCCTTGCCCTTGTCCCCGGATGTATCCGTGCTACCAATGACACTGCCAACCGTCTCTTTTGCTTTTCCGATGGTCTGATCAGCCGTTTCCTTTGCTTTCTCTATGGCCTGATCGGCCTGATCGCAAGCGGTCAAACCTGAAAGCGACAGAAGCAACAACAGCATTAACACGATTGACTTAAACGACACCAACGCCACACCCGACTTTCTAAAACCCTTCATTACTGATCTCCTTCATTGAAAATTATTCTTCACTTTACCCCCTGCTTCAGGGGTTTCACCTTGCACTCGTATCGTTCGGTTGAAAACAGCGAGACACATCTTTGTCTTTATTGTGAAAAATTGTCATGTGTATCTTCAAGCAGATGAGATTCTTTTTCACTCGTCGTCCTGCGCCTGTTCATTCTGATCGGAATGTCACGGCGTCGCTCCAGGCTGCGGTTTATTGATCTACCTGCACGAGACAGAGAGTAGTTGAGGGCCGAAAATATATTTTCGCCTTCCCCCTGCACCACAACTTCACCAGATGATGCCAGTTTCACGGATACAATACATCGTTTATCCACTCCGCCTTTGGGGCCATTTATGTCAGTTATGCGAACCTTGACAATCTGGAGGTATGTACCAAAACGGCTCAGAGCTAACCTTACTTGTCGAGCTAGTTGACTGTACATTGCATTATCCGAAAAATTTTGTTGCATCGTAATATCTATTTTCATACGAAATGCCTCCATGAGTTGAAAACCCAGTTTTGATTCTGAACAAATGATTATAGACTGTATTGTTAACCGTTGATGATGTTTCAATCATGATTGGAAGATAAAGCCTGATAAGCATTAGCGCAAATAGATAATTATGCTATTATGATTCGAAAAATACGAACTGGAGAAAAGTATGGAATGGCTCAATTATCATCATCTGTTTTATTTCTGGACTATCATGCGGGAAGGGAGCATCACCGCAGCCAGCAGTAAGCTCAGTTTGGCACAGTCTACTGTAAGCGCTCAATTGTCCAAGTTTGAAGAAAGCTTGGGTGCAAAACTTTTCACGCGGGTAGGACGAAATCTTGAGCCGACAGACATGGGCCATCTTGTCTTTCGCTATGCAGATGAAATATTTTCCTTGGGCCGGGAGATGATGGACTCTCTACGAGGGCGTCCCGTTGCTGGGTCCTTATCGCTAAAAGTCGGGATCGTCGACGTGATTCCGAAGCTTGTAGCGCGTAAACTTCTTGAGCCTGTAGGAAAGCTGCCAGAACAGGTGCGTCTGATTTGTCACGAAGGTAAAGACGAAAACCTGCTTGCCGAGTTGGCGCTGTATAACCTCGACGTGGTCTTGACAGATACCCCGCTTCGTTCTGGTTTAAGTATTAAGGCCTACAATCACCTTCTGGGAGAATGTGGTGTTTCTTTCTTGGGGGTAGAAAAGCTTGCCAGACCACTTCAAAGGGATTTCCCCCATTCTCTTGATGGGGCGCCCATGCTGTTGCCTATGGCTATGAGTTCATTGCGGGGGATACTTGACCGATGGTTTGAAAGAATCGGTGTTCAACCGGCGATAATTGGTGAGTTTGAAGACACCGCCCTGCTAAAAGTTTTTGGCCAGGCAGGTGAAGGTATCTTCGTTGTACCATCGGTTATCGAAAAAGAAGTGGAGCAGCAATATCAGGTGCAGGTTGTCGGTCGAACACGTGAAATCAGAGAAAAATTTTACGCTATCTCTGTGGAACGGATTATCAGACATCCCGCAGTTTCAGCCATTTCTGAGGCCGCACAAAAAAAACTTTTTTTTGACTGTCAACCAGAGCTGCCCGGTTAGAATATTGCCTTCCTGTTCCAACGTCCCCTTCACCATGGAGGGGATGTTGGAACAGGAGGGCAATGCGGAAGAGGTTATTTCCCGGCCAACAGTGTTGTGACCTGTGCATCAGTGCCGGATTTGATCTTCAAGTATTGCTTGAAGATCATGGTCCCGAGAATAACGACATATAAGGCCATGAAGATAAGGACAAGGTCAAGTATCACGGGATGGGCGAGAGCGTGTTTGTAGACAAATGTGGCAAAGACCGAATAGGCCACCATCGGACAGATAGGCCCCCATCGAGATTCATCAAAGAAGGGATATCTTTTAAAATAATCACGCACGAGAAAGAGTCCCAGGAGCATGTACCAGCTCATCAGGGCAAAACCGCTGCTTGCCAAAAAGGCAAAAAGGGCGTCAGGCAGTGGGGTGTGAAATTTATGCTGAAAATAATATCCATAGCGCAGTATGGATATCGTTAACAGCGTAATAATTGAGAAGTGGCCCCGCAAATTTGAACAAGCTGTTAAGTGGAAAATCTTCTAAGCTGTAGCTCGCAGGTTCGACTCATGCCGGGCTTCACGTCTGATTGTGGAGAAAGAGGATAATAAAGTAGGTGGAGGGGCCATCTGGATAAAATTATCTTTGATTTTTTTCATATTCACATGATTAAAATCGAGTAAAAGCGAAATGAAGTGTGTAATATGATATACATCTGGCTGAATAGTGGGTAAGAATGTGGCAATCATCTTCTTGTTCAAGTTCTATTAATTAGTGTAATTACCTTGTTGTTCTAGCTAGTTGTATATTTATAGCGTGTTGGCGTAATTGTTGGAATGTTAAACGGAAATGAATGAACTTCATTTTCCCCCTCCTCTCGAAGCCTGCTCGATATAAGCAGGCTTTTTTTACAGTTTTCGTTTGGGGAGCTGGTGAAGTAAAAACAAAGGTTGTCAGTCACTTTTCTCTGATTAAAATAGAAAAAGCATCCATCACATAGAGGAGAATCTTTTATATGCCAACACTTGACCAAACGTCCAATGCAAATTGTGCAAATTGGAACATTCTTTTTATCTGCTGGCTCCTCGCCACATCGTCAACCATGGGAAGTGTATTTTTAAGTCATGTGATGGAGTTTGCGCCCTGCGTGTTATGCTGGTACCAGAGAATGTGCCTGTTTCCTTTAGTTATCCTGCTGGCCGTAGGACTTTTCTCTTTTGATAAAAACGTTGTGAAGTATACTCTCCCCTTAGCCATAGCAGGATGGTTGACAGCATTTTATCACACCCTGCTTTATGCAGGAATCATCCCGAAAAACATACAGCCCTGCACCCAGGGCGTTTCATGTACGGAAGAGTATATAAATATGTTTGGTTTTATAACAATACCAATGCTTTCTTTATTGTCATTTTCAATGATCATACCCCTGTTAATTATCCTAAATAGGAGAATGTCTCGATGAAATATGTAATGATGGGAGTTTCATGTTTGGTGCTGGTCCTGATTTTTGTGTTCGGCAGTTCCTATTACAAAGGGCAACAGACTGAAAAGTTTGGTTTTATGGCCAAAGAAAATGCCTCAGCATTTGTCCGAGAACAGTCTCAATCGCTTGGCAGTGATGATGCGAAAGTCTGCATTGTCGAGTTTATGGACCCTGCCTGTGAAACCTGCGCAGCCTATTTTCCTTTTTTGAAGCAGTTGATGGACGCCAATCCAGGTAAAATTAAACTTGTCCTTCGATATGCGCCTTTTCATGATGATGCTGATTATTTTGTAAAAATGCTTGAAGCTGCCAAGAAACAGGGGAAGTACTGGGAAACTCTGAATATAATGTTTAAGTCGCAACCCTGTTGGGCCAGCCACACTAACCCGCAACCGCAAGAAATTTGGCAATTTCTTCCCATGGCAGGGCTTGATGTTGAGCAACTCCAAAAAGATATGACAGACCCGTCAATTGAAAAAATTATTGAGCAGGATATCGCCGATGTAAAAACGCTCGATGTTCATAAAACACCAGGGTTTTTTGTCAACGGTAAGCCTCTACAAACCTTTAGCTACCTGCAATTACAACAATTGATTGAGTCTGAAATATTGGCAAATTACCCGAAGTGACCAACCAGGCCGGAGCCCTGCATGGTGATGCTATCAAAATCATGGAAAGGCCGGCTACAACTAAACCAAACACTTGCTTATGAAAAAAATATCATTTTTAATTTTGATGTGTTGCTTACCCTTGTTTGTTTTTGCCTGTGGACAAGGGCCAAAGGTAATTGAGATTGGTGCGCCAGCCCCGAACTTTACTCTCGTGGACAGACAAGGTAAAACTTGGACTCTCTCCGAACTTAAAGGGCAGGTGGTCTTTGTTAATTTTTGGGCAACCTGGTGCCCTCCCTGTCGTGAAGAGATGCCATCCATGCAAAAACTTTATAAAATGCTGCCGAAAGATAATTTTAAAATGCTGGCTATACTTAACAAAGATGATCCAGCACTTGCAGATAGTTTTGCCAAAAAACATGGCCTGACCATGCCAATCATAAATGATCAGGACAATACGATTGGTGCAGCATATGGACTGACTGGACTGCCAGAGACTTTTATAGTTGATAAACAGGGAATTCTCCGAGAGAAATTTATTGGGCTAGCCCAATGGAATTCCCCTATTCACGTACAAATGCTGATGAAATACATCAACCAATGATGCACAAAAAAAACAATCCACTCAAACAAAATATCCGACCGGCTCCGTTTGTGGTAATCTTTATCTTTCTAGTCCTGGGGATTATCGGAATCACTTTGGAAGAGCCGTCACGAGTCCTTGAACAGGCAACTCAAATTTGCCTGCCCTGCATCGGTATTGGCTAGCAGATGGATTTCATCCGCACATGGGTTCAGGCCCTGTTTTTCATTTTTACAAATGGTTACTGGAATTTCCCAGTTACCAAAGGGATATACCAGGGTCCTTTAAAAATAGTTTGTTCGCCAGGGCTTACTTGTTACTCCTGCCCAGCAGCCACAACTTATTGCCCACTCGGTTCATTGCAGCAACTCCTTTCCGGGATCAGAATGTCCATTGAAAATGGTCAATTTTTTGTCGGTTTTTATGTTGTTGGGACCATGGGCGTAATCGGCGGCTTTGTTGGCCGTATGGTTTGCGGATGGGCCTGTCCGTTTGGCCTCTTCCAGGAACTCCTCCACAAAATCCCTTCACCTAAATTTGGCATCTGGCCACCCTTGCGCTATATAAAATACGGCCTTCTGCTTTTCATGGTCATCATTTTGCCTCTCTTTGCGCTTGACGAATTTGGTTCTGGAAGTACTTGGTTTTGCAAATATTTATGCCCAGTCGGTACATTAGAGGCTGGACTACCGATGCTTTTTTTACAGCCCGAACTTCGCACGAGCATAGGCCTTCTCTTCTTCAATAAGCTCTTTTTCCTCTTACTTTTTATTATTTGGGCTGTTTTGGCTAGTCGACCTTTCTGTAGAACTGCTTGCCCTCTTGGGGCTTTTTATGCCCTCTTTAGTAGAATTAAACTGGTTAAGTTGCGCCTTGATCCCGCAAAATGTACTGACTGTAAAGTCTGCCATAATGTATGCCCCATGGGTGTTCGGTTTAATGAGTCACCTGACGATATGGAATGCATATCATGTCTTGCATGCAGCAAGGCTTGCAAATTCAATGCTATCACCCTTGAAATTGGAGGCTTGTCAATTACAAGCCAGCCAAGACCGAGCGTTTGCCAGCTAAAAAACCTCACGCAAGCCACTGATACTAGCAATTAAAAAATTTCTGAGAAAGCCGTTTCAGCTTGATTCGTGCATCATCCGTGCTGAACCTTGGTTTGACGATTGTTACGATCAGTATTTCCTGCCGCCACTTCAACTTACATTTTCTCAATACAGTCAATTCGACCTACAAGGCATTGTCGCTTCAAAGCGCTGAGTTCAATCTCTGCTATATCCAGCCAACTTCCGTGTTTAGGGATGATGTGATCTCAAGTGTTGATCAGCGCGCAAGCTTGACCCCTTTCAGCACCAGAGAACAAACTCATTTTCCTTCGGCCGCTGCAATATTCATCTCCAAAATATGCTATTATAAGAAGATACAAAGAGTTCTAATGGTAAAGTATTATGTTTTAAGAGGTCAAGTTTTGATGCTGGTAGGGGGGCATTTTTCAAAGCTGATTGACAGGTGATAATCGAAAGTTTGACAGAGGCAAATCAGGGGTGTTCTACTGCTTTCTCGTGCACTGAGTGGAAGGGCGTTGGACAACTCAAACAAATATGGATTTAGCAGCATGGCTTTCTGCTTTTAAACCTGCTGAAAGTGGGGCTAGTGCTGTGAACCTATCTCTTCAATTTCGCAGCTGAATAGGTCAACGCTTTTCCAGTTGTTGACAAGGGGGGAATTAAGGTCAAGAAGGAGTTTTATGGTTTCAGCGACCTGAAGGGAGGCAACCGCAGCGACGGTACAGGAAAGTACCGAAGGGGTGGTCATCTTATCGTGAAGAGGGATTTTGGGATAAAGGTCTTTGATAAGGGGACTCTCTTTCTGGACGCCAATTTGCCCGAACCATTTCTCCACTGCGCCGTGCACCAGAGGGATTTGAGATATTTGACAAAATTCTGCCAATTCGTACCGGTCGGCAACGGAGTCAAGGCAATCTATCACAACCTGTGCCTTGCGGACTTCTTTGTGAATAACGGGTGAGAAAGCGAGGGCAAGTGGCGTTACTTTTGTGGCCGGATTTACCGAGCGGGCGCGCCTGACTGCTGCCTGCACTTTGAACCGGCCTAACTCCTCGACAGTGCAGAGAAGCTGGCGGTTAAGGTTGTGAGCTGCAAAACTGTCCGGATCAATGGCGATAATTTGTCCGACGCCTAGACGGAGCAGCTCTTCAAAGACCTGGCCGCCTAATCCTCCGCAGCCGATCAGAGCCACAGTGGAGTTGAGCAATTGGTGTTGTTGGGCTGCTGAAAAAATGTCTTGGTGGCGCTGGTAACGTTCAGGCCAGATATTATCTGCAAGAGCAGCCTGTTCTACCTCCAGCAGATCAACGTTGCATTGCTCTGCCAGAATAAGGGCGTCGGCAAACAGCAGGATATTGTCTTGGCTTTTCTCTCGCAGCCGGTCAACAAGCATATCAGCCCCCGCCGATGACTGGAAAAATAGCCAGATTATCCCCTTCTTTCAAAAGGGTTTCAAACTGGCAGTGCCTGGAATTTATCATGGTTATGCCGATTTCATCCAGGTTAATCCCCAGTCCTACAATTACTTCAGAAACTGCTGTCGGTTCGGGGTATTCTCTTTCTTCTACCTTAAAACGACCGTCGCGGAAGAAGGCAAAGAGTTTGACAGTGACCTTCATATCATTTCCTGTATCTGTTCATAAATACGTAAGTAAACATAGAGAAAATCATTGCCAGCAGTCAACAAGGCAAGACCCCAACAGGACGATCTCCACAGGCCCTTGGGTAAAATGACCATTTTTCAAAATACCCCCTTGTTTTATGACTATTGTTCGTACATTACCTTGCCGCAATCGCGAAGATCATAGCCGCCGAGACTGAGGACTTTTTCATGGAAATTCCGGTCATTTCTCAAAAGATCGAGAACGATCCCGACCTTGTTGTCTTCCCGGAATTTCAGGGGGAGGATGAGGTCGTACCGTTCTTCCGTCACCGGAACAAAATCAAGATTAAGAGCCACCGCCGCCGCCCGAATTCCCATTCCCGTGTCGACGCTGCCGCCGGCAATGGCAGCCGCAACACTCATATGGGTGTATTCTTCATGGCTGTATCCTTGGATGGAACCTGGATCAATATCCAGATCACGGAGGATCTTATCTGTGAGCAGACGGGTGCCGGCACCGTTCTGGCGGTTAATAAAAGAAAGCTTGCGTTCTGCAATATCGGCAAAGCCCTTAATGCCAAGCGGGTTACCTTTCTGGACGATTAACCCTTGTTCCCGGTAGCAAAGATTGATGAGTTGGAGAGGGACATCGGCCAGAAAACGCTTAATATAGGAAATATTATACTCCCCACTTTCTTCGTCAAGCAGATGGGTTCCGGCAAGATGGGCCTCGCCCCTGCGGATTGCCATTATGCCGCCCATGGATCCAACATGGGCCGACGAAATTCTGGTGGCAGGGCGTTGTTTGTAAAGCTGATTGGCAATAACATCAAGGATGTTGTCGTGACTGCCGATAAAGACAAGAGTTGACTCAATCTCTTGGCGGGGGCGGAGCAGTTCAATTTGAACTTTTTCGCCGGCGCCAATGCCTTCACTGCCAGCAGGAATAGTTAACAGGCCATCGGCCCGGACAAGAGACATCACCGCTCCGGCGCCTTTACCTGAGGGTGTGGCCATAAAGGTATTATCAACCTGGCCCAGGGTAACTCGTACATATTCATCAACCCCCATGGACGAGGCCAGGGGACGGGACATCAGCGCTTCTATCATCTCTGCTTTCGGAGTGTCCAGGTTCATGAAAGCATAGACCATGTCGCGGACAAAGAGACGCATGGTAAGAATTGCCGAAACCGGATAGCCAGGCAGGCCGATGACCGGCGTATTGTCGACAATGGCCAGAATAACAGGTTTGCCAGGCTTTATAGCCACACCGTGGACAATGACTTCACCCAGTTCCGCCAACACACTTGAGGTGTAATCCCTGGTGCCTGCCGATGCTCCGGCATTGAGCACTACAATGTCGTTTTCCTGAACGCCTTTTTTAATTGCTTTACGCAGGTGCTCCGGATCATCAATCACCGGTGCCGAACCGCTCGCTTCAGCACCCCAATCGGTAAGATATCCGGCAAGTATCCTGGAGTTAAACTCGATGATCTGCCCTGGTTTTGCCGCTTGACCAGGTTGGATAAGTTCACTGCCGGTGGGGATAACCTGGATCTTGGGCGGACGCCGGACCTTGATTGTTGTTACCCCGGTGGCAAGCATGGCCCCCTGGTCAATGGGCCGGACTTTATGTCCTTCCGGCAGGATGAGCTCGGTGGCGACGATATCTTCACCAATGGTCCGGACATGCTGCCAGGGGGTTGCCGGTATGGCCAGCTCCACTTCCTCATCACTGACGTAGTGGACGTCTTCAATCATGACAACGGCGTCAAAGCCTTCAGGTAAAGCATTACCGGTGTTTACCGGCATGAATTTACCTTTACCAAGATGCACTGGCGAGGCTTCGCTTGCCTGGGCCAAATCCGCAAAATGGACGGCGATACCATCCATGGCCGCGGCATTGTATGAGGGTGAGGAATGGATGGCAAAAACCGGCTCAGCTAGACGATAGCCCAGAGATTTGTCCACAGGGATAGACTGGATGGCTGCCATATTGCTGCCAAACCCGATGCCTTCAAGGGCTTGGAGCCAGAGTTCTTTGGCCTCGGCCAGGGGATGGTTTTTGACAAAGATATTTCGATTTTTCATTGTAATAGGTGCACCCTTACTTCAGAATTTTTTTCCAGCCCCTGTGAACTTTCATCGATGAAAAAGTAGCCATGGGCTCTGGACAGGGTTGATATGGAGCCTGACTTGCCCAGGACCGGTTGGGCCATCAGAACGCCGTTTTCCTCGTGCAGACGGACGCGAACCAGATCAAGGCGACCGGCAGCGGAGTTGATATTTCTTTCGAGTACAGCTTTGATGGTTGGTTGCGGAAGTTTCTTGTCTTTTTTATGGCCGGACAAGAGATCTATTGCCGGTTCAACAAAAAGTTCGAAACAGACCATGGCCGAAACAGGATGCCCGGGTAGGCCAAAGAGAGGCGTGTCGTTGTGAAGACCTATAATGATCGGTTTGCCCGGTTTTAAGGTGACACCATGGACAAGGATTCCAGGGTTGCCGAGCCGTTCAATGATTTTTTCACCAAGATCACGCATCCCCACAGAGCTACCGCCTGAAAAGAGGACAATGTCGTTGTTCTTGATCGCTTTGAGCATTGTCGGAAAAAAATCCTCTTCCCGGTCCGAGACGATGCCGTAATCTATCACCTTGGCGCCTGCCCGTCTGGCAAGGCCTGTCAGGGTGATATTGTTGATGTCACGGATTTTACCGGCAGGGGGATTTTCGGACCAGTGGACAATTTCATCACCGGTGGAAAGTATGCCTACTTTCACCTGTCTGTAGACCTCAATCTCACCGATGCCCAAGCCGGCAAGCAGCCCGAGATCCTGCGGCCGTATCCGATGGCCGGCGGCAAGAGCGACACTTCCTTTGCTGATATCTTCACCCTTATCAATGAGGTTTGTGCCGGCGCCAACACTTTTAACAAGCTCGATCATCTTGTCGTCAACCGGGATGGTATGCTCCAGCATGACCACAGCATCACTGCCGACCGGTAAGAGGCCGCCGGTGGATATGCGGAAACAATGGCCCTGCTCTACCTTTCCCAGCGGATTCTCGCCCATAAACACTTCGCCGCTCAACTGAAGATAGCATGGCATGGACTGGCTGGCGCCAAAGGTGTCTGCCGCTTTTACTGCAAATCCGTCCATGGTAGACCGGGCATGGGCCGGAAGATCTTCCGGGGAAAAAATATCCTTGGCCGTTATACGATCAAGGGCTTCATCCAGGAAAATACGCTCAGACGGCCTCTGGATATTTTGCAGGTTGCCGGTGAGAAGAGAAAGAGCTTCATGCACCGGGGTCAGACGCTGCCTTCCCAACATATCTTTTGTTTTATCAGGTGCTGACATGATCTTCTTGAATCCTCAAAAAAACGGTTTCCGATGAGTGAAGAATACTACCCAGGTCATCAAGGCCAACGGGTGTATCATCACAATGCAGGGACAGGAGATGAGAAAACAGGTGCCGGCGGTAGTTAATGAATTTTAAAACGCTCTCACTTTTCATTAAACAGCCGTTATGAAAAATAGTTCCACCTCTTTCGGTGGCAATGATATTGAAAAATTTCAGCCTGATTGTAATTTTTTCGGTGCTCGGTAACTTGTCTGCCAAAGAGTCAGAGGTCGAGGTCCTTAAGGCTGCATGGAAGCTGTTTTTTCGAAAAATTGCCCCAGCAAGCCCAGGCATAACGGCAGAAATAGCAAGAACAGGAGATGGGCCGTTAATTTTTGTTTCCAGATCATCAACAGGCAGGCCGTTCAGGAAAATCGTTTCTATGCGTTCACGTATATATTGCATAGTAAAACCAGGTAAGGAGGCAAGAAGCTCGCCAACAGTGGTTGGTGCACTTCTTGCCTCTAAAATACCGGCCTGCAAAAGGGTGGTATATTTTTTGGTAGTGTCAGCCGGGATAAGGAACTCCAGGCGGGGAATATGAGGAGATCTGGTAATCATAATGAGAGTATTGCACAGATTGTTAAACTGTACAACTTGAAAAAGTGTACGCTTGCTCTCTGCCCATTTTTGGAGGATTAGGGGAAAGAATGAACATAGGCAGAGAGGGCGTACAGCTATGAAAATCTGTTTAGGGGCCGTTAAGAAATAACTTGGACTTTTTATTCATTTCTTTACGGCCCCTTATGCCGTTTTTGAAGCAAAAAAGTCCAAGTTATTTATTTAAGACGGCTTAGAAATTCCAAAAGGTATCGATCTCTTCGCCGCTGAAATCCCAGACCACGTTATGGGGAGGAAGAGGCTCAACGCTGAAAAAATCAGGCAGCCTGTCATCCTGGTTGGTAAATCCGGCCGCCAGGTTAAAGGCATGCTCTGTTTTAAGAATGGATTTGCCAAGATTGACCACATCATCTCCGGTCAATTCAATACCGTAACAGGCATTGAGGAGATCAATAAGGGCCGGAAGACAGGTTGCATCGTCAAGTGCAGCAAAGGCAATAAAAAGACACATGCCTGTTGAATCGATGGCAGCCGTTGCAATCTGCAGGTTGCGGGAAAGTTCTACCTGTCCTTCTTTGGAAAGTGGATCAAGGGAGCCGCCGACACCGAGAATATTGGTGGCAATGGTATAGCCCATTGTATGATCCGCTCCCTGGGTGGATGTGGAGTACGTGATACCCATACCTTTTATGGCGCGGGGATCATAGGCAGGAATTGCCTGGTTTTTAACGACCGGCACCCGGGTAACGCCGTAGGCGCGGCCGACATCACCGGCACCGCCGCCGATTATACGACCAAGACCGGTTCCTTTGGCAACTTCTTCTGTCAGGATGCGCAACAGGCCTTCACCGTCACCAAACTCAAGAACTCCTGCCTCCATGGCAATGCCGATGGCAACGGCTGTTTCAATGGAATCGATGCCGATATCATCTAGAAGGTGATCCGCTTCGGCAATTTGGTCCAAGTTGTCAATTTCACAGTCGGCGCCCAGAGCCCAAATTGATTCATATTCAAAACCTGATGTCTTATATTTGTTTTTAACATCATTATAAATCTGAGAACATTGAATAACACAACCTGCGTGACAGTTATGTTTCACCTTGCCGCCGCGCTCTTGAATAAGATCGTGCATTGTTTCACCGGAAATTTGCTCATGGCCTGCAAATTGACCGGAGGTGAAGTTTCTGGTGGGCAGGCCTCCAGATTCATTGATAATGTTGACAAGAACGTTGGTGCCGTATGTTCCAAGGGCCTGGCTGACAGGGTGATCGATAAGGGCTTTAGCAAATGCCTTGTTGGCTACCCGGAATTTGTCCATATCGGCAACTTCAACTTTGCCGTCTTTGGGGTCAATACTGATAAATTTTACTCGTTTTGATCCCATTACGGCGCCAAGACCACCGCGTCCGCCGGAACGCAGATTGCCATCAGGGTCTTTTACTGAAATATTGGCGGATCTCATTTTCATTTCACCGGCAGGACCAATGATGATAATTCCTTGCTTTGCGGTAAGACGTTTGTCAAGAATTTCAATCGCGGCGAAATTTCCTTTACCGATAACTTCTTTTTCCCTTTTTATGGTCACACCGTCGGGGGTAACAGCCAGGCTGTACCACGCATCATCTTTTGGTTGGCCTTCGATGATAAGAGCTTTGCATCCACATTTTGCCAGCAACTGTGCTGATGTGCCACCGGAATTAGACTCTTTAATGGTACCGGTTAAAGGGCTTTTTGCGCCGCAGGAAAGGCGACCGGAGTTTGCCGCCGGAGTACCGGAAAGCAGGCCGGGTGCAAAAATAAGCTTGTTGTTTGCTCCCAAGGGATGGCAGGTGGGAGGGACTTCCGCCGCAACAATTGTTGAGGTGAGTCCGCGGCCACCATGACCAGCCCAGGCAGCAGGGACCTCTTCGATGGAGGTTGAAAGATCTGACATGTTGACCCGAAAAATTTTAGCAGCCATAATGTTGCTCCTTGTAGGATTGAAAAAGAGAGGGTGGCAGAAATCTCCATAGAGATAAATCTTCAACTCCCGGAAAGACCTTGGTCAGGCCCTATTTCTAACGATTTTTATTAAAGATTTTTTTTCTTCATATCTCCGCAATAATAGAGCACTACAACTCGTTGGGTAGTTCTTTGAGCTGGGCGGCAGTAAAAACCGGTCCGTCCATGCACACATAGCTTGAGCCAATATTGCAGCGTCCGCAGATTCCAACCCCGCACTTCATTCGTTTTTCCAGGGTAGTGACAATCTGTTCATCTTTAAAACCAAGTTTTTCCAAGGCCTGCAGGGTGAATTTTATCATAATTGGCGGGCCACAGGTAACGGCTACACAATTCTCCGAGCTTGGTGCTATATCCAGTAAAACATTGGGGATAAGGCCCACGGTATGCTGCCACCCTTCATACTTGGCATCAATGGTCAAGTGTGTCTCAAGATCTTCACGTTCTAACCAGGATTGTAGTTCATAATTGAAGGCCATGTCAACCGGTGATCGTGCTCCGTAGAGCAGGGTGATCTTGCCATAATCTTTTCTGTTGTCGAGCATGTACAACATCAGGGGGCGCAGCGGTGCCATGCCGATACCGCCGCCGATGAAGACAATGTCCTTGCCCTTCATGTCCTCATAAGGGAAAAAGTTGCCAAGGGGGGCACGGACGCCTATCTGGTCGCCTTCACTGAGGCTATGCAGTTTGCTCGTTACCTCACCGGTACGCATGACACTGAACTGTAAATAGTCCTTGCGGGTGGGGGGAGAATTAATGACAAAGGTGGCCTCGCCGGTGCCAAAGGAAGAAAGCTGCCCCACCTGGCCCGGTTGGAAAGTAAAATTTTCCATGACCTGTGGGTCGTTAAAGGTTACCCGGAAGGTCATGATATTATGTGTTTCCTGAATGACTTCATTGATTGTCGCCATTTCCGGAAGATAGTGATTTTTGTCCTTCATCTGCTTACTCCTTGCCAATGGCCGGCTCATGATTTATGGCCTCTTGAACTATTTCACGGATATCGATACCCACCGGACAACTCTTTATGCATCGGCCGCAACCGCAGCAGGAGATAACCCCGTCATGGATGGCTGGATAGTAGCTGAACTTGTGGCCTACGCGGTTTTTCAGCCTGTGGGCTTTGGTGGGCCGAGGATTATGGCCGCTTGCCTCCATGGTGAACTGGGCTGACATGCAGTTGTCCCAGGATCTGAAACGAGTACCTTTCATGCCTGTTGTTTCGTCGGTGATGTTGAAACAGTAACATGAGGGACAGAGATAGGTACAGGCGCCGCAGCTGAGACATTTTGCGGCGGCGTTTTCCCAGAATTCCATATTGTCAAAGACGTCGAGGAGTTTCTGTGGGGCCTGGGACAGATCCGGAGCATTGGCCAAGAATCCAGCCGCGTTTTCATGGACGTCTTTGACTTCCAATATCCATCTTTCGCCATTTTCAAGAAGGCTTGAGGTCAGAAGTTTTTGGCCTTTTTCGGAAAACGGTTCAAGCACATAACCGTCTTCAATCGGGGTGGCCAGGACATCAGAACCGCTGGCGTCGGAGGGGCTGCTGTCCACCCAATGACAAAAACAGGTAGTTTCCGGTTTCTCGCAGGCCAAGGTGATAAACGAAGTGTTCTCCCGGCGGGCCTTATAGTAGACATCGGTGGTTTTTTCAGCGAGATAGACCCGGTCGAACATGGTGAAACCGCGGACGTCACAGGGGCGACTACCAAAGACAACGGTTGTGCCTTTGGGCAGGATTTCCTTGGCCTCAATCAAGATCCTGCTCAAATTTTCAGGATCTTTACTGTAGGTGAAATCAACAAGCTTTTCACTCTGGGGAAAAACCGTTTTTTTGGGCGGCATGGTTGCCGCGTGTTTTATAGATATTTCCTGCTTGGGATCAAAGGGGGCGAAAATTACGGCATCGCCTTCATAACGTGGGGCGAACACCTTATTCTCCCGTGCCAATTCTTCAAGCCAGGACATCAAATCAGCTGATTTTAGATATTTAACAGGATCCATTACCATACCTTCTCTGTGATATTCTCTTCTTTCATCTTAAAGGAGAGCAGGGGCGGAGTAGCTTCAGGGTCGACTCCTGCCTCATATTGAAACGTATCCCTGATTTCCTTGTTCATTTTCTGCTTAAACATGAGAACAGGGATATCCACAGGGCAGGCACGCTGACATTCACCGCATTCGGTACAGCGTCCTGCCAGATGATAGGCATGGATAACCTGAAACATCAATTTGTCACGAACATTGTTTTCCTGAGATAACCAGTGCGGGTCACGACTTTCAGCCGCACAATGGTCCCGGCAGACACATAAAGGACAGGCGTTCCGGCAGGCATAACAGCGGATGCAGCGATCAAACTCCTTAAGCCAGTAGCCGAACCTTTCGGGGACCGAAAGATTTTCAAAGGTTTCTACTGCCGCATAATCGGCATCCTCTTCGCCTTTATTACCTATCTTTTCACCGGCAAAATAATCGCTGATAACCGCATCAGGATAGCGACAGGAAGAGCATTTGTCGGCCAGCATTTCTGCCATGGGCAAGGTATATGCTTTGTCCTCAGATTTTATGACAATTACCGATTCAGACATATCACAGAATTCGATATTCCCTGTATGGCCGCCCAGGGCCTTCTTGATTTTTGACTGATCCACCACACCGGTGCAGGGGAAACCGAATATGGTGATATCTTCCCTGTTGATGAGATTTTCCTGGAGCAGTTCAACCACGGAGCGGCTATCACAGCCCTTGACGACGATTCCTACTTTTTTACCACGCAAGCCAGGAAGGTAGGTTGCCAGATTATGAACGCTTAAGGGGCTTATCTCCAGCTTATCTATATCTTCTTCCCTGCGCATAAAATGTGGTGTGGCATGCAGGGGATCAAAGCTCCCGCACCAGCCGATGACCACATCCAGCTCAGGCAGGGCCTTTCTGATGTTGTCTTTGAGTTCTTCTTGAAATTTCACCTGGTCTCCTTTGTTCGACTCAGATCTTGGGTTACCCATTAGAGAGCTGCCTGCATAAGGCTGAGTGTATCCGAGGCTTCCGGTCCTAAAATTTTTGGGGCCGGGCCGAGTTTGTGAATCTGTTCAGTGAATGAGGTCACCACCTGTTGCCAACGCTGACCTTCAGATGCAGAAACCCAGGTATACTCAAACCGTTCCGGTTCATACCCGATAATGGGGAGAAAATTATGCATTATTTCCAGCCTCCTGCGGGCATAGAAATTGCCTTCTGCATAATGGCAATCCCTGGGATGGCACCCTGAGACCAGTACGCCGTCAGCACCATTCATCAACGCCTTCACGACAAACAAGGGGTCAATTCTGCCTGAACAGGGGACCTTGATAATGCGCAGGTCCGTTGGCTGGTTAAAACGTCCAATTCCAGCGGTGTCGGCACCGCCATATGAACACCAGTTACAGAGAAAACCGACAATACGAAGTTCTTTACCTGTCAAAACTGGCATAATGCATTCACCTCCGAAAGGATCTGATTGTCAGTGGAATGCTGGAGTTGAATAGCTCCCTGGGGACAGGTTGACGTACAGATACCACAGCCCTGACATATTGTTTCGATGACATCCGCCTTGACCATACCCCGGAATTCCATTTCCTTGATGGCCCCAAAAGGACAGGTTTGGATACATTTGCCGCATCCTATACAACGCTTAATATCGACAATTGAAACCTGCGGATCGCTTTCCAGTTGATCCTTGGAAAACAGTCCCAGCACCTTGGCGGCAGCGGCACTGCCCTGTGCCACTGATGACGGAATATCCTTGGGTCCCTGGCAGGCACCTGCAAGATAGACACCGGCAGTGTTGGTCTCTACAGGTTTAAGTTTAGGATGGCCTTCCATATAAAAGCCGTAAGAATCATAGGAAATGCGAAGTTTTTCAGCCAATTCACTTGCCCCGGCAGAAGCTTCAGCACCGACAGCTAAGACAACAAGATCGGCGTCCACTTCGACCTGTGATCCCATCAGTGTATCAGCACCGCGGACCAGCAGTTTTTCGCCCTTGGGGTAGATCATGGAGACCCGGCCCCTGATATATTTGGTGTCGTACTCCTCCATGGCCCGGCGGGTGAATTCATCGTAAAGTTTCCCTACTGCCCGAATATCCATATAGAAGACGTAGCTTTGAGAATCCGGCAGGTGATCTTTGGTCAAAATCGCCTGTTTGGCGGTATACATGCAGCAAAAACCCGTGCAATAGGGGCGTCCGACAGATTTGTCACGGGAGCCGACGCACTGGATAAAGACGATATTTTTTGGTTCTTTGCCGTCTGAGGGACGCTTGATGTGACCGCCGGTGGGGCCGGAGGCTGAAAGCATACGTTCATACTGCAGGCCAGTGATGACGTCGGGATAGCGGCCGGCGCCATATTCTCCGTAGACACTCCAGTCAAAAAGATCATACCCGGTGGCTGTGACGATAGCCCCGACCTTTTCGGTGACGAACTCGTCCTGCATTTCATAATCAATACAGCCGGAAGGGCACACCTTGGCGCAGACCCCGCATTTACCTTTCGTTAGTTTGGTGCAGAAATCGGGGTCAATCTTGGCCTTCTTGGGTATGGCCTGAGGAAAGGGAATGTTAATGGCCGTTGTTTTGCCGATTCCTTCGTTAAAGTAGTCGGTGGCTTTTTTGCTCGGACATTTTTCCATGCAGATTCCGCAGCCCGTGCATGAATCCCAATTAACATAAGTTGCCTTCTT
Organism: Desulfocapsa sp.; assembly: GCA_013792135.1. Taxonomy (GTDB): domain Bacteria; phylum Desulfobacterota; class Desulfobulbia; order Desulfobulbales; family Desulfocapsaceae; genus UBA2270. Next base: position 24,552 of record VMSP01000001.1, read on the forward strand.
TTTGACCTTGATCTCAAAGTTCCCCACGTAGCCGTTTATTTCTTCAATTTCTGAATAGGCATAGAGGGTGATATTGGGATGTTGGGCCACATCAACCATGCGCGGCCCGAGGATACAGCTGGAACAGTCCACTGTCGGGAATGTTTTGTCCAGTTTGGCCATCTTGCCTCCGATGGTGGACGTTTTTTCCACCATCACCACTTCAAGACCGCCGTCTGCACAGTCAAGGGCTGCCTGGATTCCGGCGACACCGCCACCGATAACAAGGACTCTTTTGTTGATATCAAACTTCTTGGAATAGAGGGGCCGGTTACGCAGCAGCTTTTCAGTGGCCATGCGCACAAGGTCAACTGATTTGTTGGTGTTGGCCTCGCGATCCTTGCCAATCCAGGAGACATGTTCCCGGATGTTAGCCATCTCAAAGAGATATTTGTTCAATCCGGCCCGTTCCACGGTGCGACGAAAGGTTTGCTCGTGCATCCGGGGTGTACATGAGGCAACAACAATACCGCCAAGATTATGCTCCTTGATGGCATTAACGATTTCATCTTGTCCCGGTTCGGAACAGGTGTACATAGTATCCGTTGCAAAGACTACGCCCGGGAATTCTCTGGCAGCGGCAGCTACCGCAGCGGTATCAACCGTAGCCTCGATATTGCTTCCGCAATGACAGACAAAGACTCCTACTTTCATGCCGCCTTCTCCTTGATATTTTCTTCGTTCACCATGAAATCCAATAGGGTACGGGGGCTAACGCAGAGTTTGTTCATGCCCAGTTCCTTTTCCGTCAGGCCCAGAGCCAGACCCAAAAGTTGGGTGAAGTAAAAAATCGGTATTTTATGATGTGAGCCATTGGCATGGTTTATCTGGTCCTGACGCATATCAAGATTCATCTGACACAGCGGACAAGCAGTAACAAGAGCCATTGCTCCAATGCTTTTAGCCGTGTCGAGGAGTTTTCCGGATAACCTCATCACCACGTCTTTGCGCGGGATACCAAAGGACGCACCGCAGCATTCGACTTTTAAAGGAAACGGCACCACTGTAGCGCCCAGGGCTTCCATTATATTGTCCATTGCCATGGGGTGCTCACGATCATCAAATTGCATTAGTTCAGCAGGCCGGTTAAGGATACAGCCGTAATAGGCTCCCACCACCAGGCCAGTCAGTGGTTTCACCACTTTTTTCCGTATATTTTCGATGCCGTAGTCTTCTACCAGTATCTGCAGTACAGACTTTGTTTCAATTTTTGTGTTTGCCGGCTTGTCGAGAAGATTGTTAACCTTGTCTCTGAAACCCTCATCTTCCATGCGGTGCTTTGCTGTTTTCAGATTGGCAAGACAACTCGGACAGGGGGTTATACAGGAATCCAGACCCATTGAGGCAACCTGATCAAGATTTCGTGCAGAGAGGGCTGATGAGAGAGAGTGATCAACGGTGTGCGCCGGAGTAGAACCGCAACAGCTCCAATCTGGTACATCGGTCAATTTTATGTCCAAGGCTGCACAGACTGCCCGACTTGACATATCATATTCAATGGATGTTCCAGTACTTGAACATCCGGGGTAATAAGCGTAGTTCAAAGATGTATTCATCTTGCGGACTCCTCTTTGAAACGCATGAAAATTTTGGCGACCTCTTTCTTGCCCTGCATTTCAGTAGGCTTGAAATGAATTTTTCCTTTAGGAAGTACTTTGGGACCCAAACCGATATCGGTCCAGAATCTTCCTGTGTGAGATATGTAATTTACCAGCAGGCCAACTTCAAAGACCCTGCCGTTGTTTTTTACGGAACTTAGAAAGGAATCCCAAAAGGTCTTGACCCTACCAGTGCCGACATACCCTTCCTTTCGAGCCATATGACGAAGCACATCCATGATCCGGGCCACATCTATCTGGTTGGGACAACGGGCAGTGCAGGATTCACATGTTGCGCAGAGCCACAGAGAGTTTGCTTGAAGAACTTGTTCCTTCTGACCTGCCTGAGTGAGTCGCATGATCTGGCTGACTGAAATATCATATTCTTCTGTGTACGGACATCCTGCGGTGCATTTTCCGCACTGGTAGCAGTTGTTGAGCTTCTGGCCGCTTTCCTCTTCAACCTGGGTGACAAAATCAGAATTGTAAGACAAATTAATATTGATAACTTTCATTGTGTTACGAGCCGCCTTTTTGCTGTCGGTTCAGCGTTTCAAGTGTGAAAAATATTTCTTGCCTGGTTGCACTCTTTGTAAAACAAGGGTGGTTCAAGCGAAGCAGGTAACACCTCACTGGACTTATACCTGACTAACTTGCATAAAAAATAAGGAGCAGGGGAGGGTGCAGGCCAAAGCAGGCCTGCACCCTGAAAAATCTGTTATTGCTTCTTATTTACATAGCTGCTTTGTAAATGGCGATAACATCGGCATCCTTAGGACATCTCGGGTTGGTGAAACCACAGGCGTCCTTCTGGGCATTGCCAGTCATAATTTCGATGTCTTTTTCCTGGACATCCTTGCCATAGCGTTTTCCTAGGGCAACAAGACCATCAGGAATTCCTACGTCGGAAGAAAGTTTTTTGATTGCGTCCAGAGCAAGTTCAGCGGCATCGCGAGTAGAAAGTCCCTCAACGTTTTCACCCATAAGCTTGGCAATTTTTACAAAACGATCTAATTTGGCGATCAGGTTGAATTTCGAAACGTGGGGCAGAAGGATGGCGTTACACTCACCATGGGGCAGGTCATAGAAACCACCAAGCTGATGGGCCATGGCGTGGACATGACCGAGGCTGGCATTATTGAAAGCCATACCGGCAAGATACTGCGCAAAACACATGCCTTCACGGGCAACGATGTCGCCGCCGTTAGCTACTGCGGGGCGCAGATGCTGGGCAATAAGTTCAATGGCTTTTTCAGCTGCGGAATCAGTCATGGGAGTTGCGATGGTTGAAACATAGGCCTCAACGGCATGGGTCAAGGCATCCATGCCGGTTGCCGCAGTCAGTGCCGGAGGCATACCCATCATCAACAATGGATCATCAAGGGCGATACCAGGGGTGACGCGCCAGTCAACGATGGCCATTTTTACTTTGCGGCTGGTGTCGGTAATGATACAGAAACGGGTCATTTCCGAAGCGGTACCGGCAGTGGTGTTAACCGCAACATAAGGAGGCATCGGCTTGGTAGACTTGTCAACGCCTTCGTAATCATGGATCTTTCCGCCATTGGCGATTACCAGTCCCACACCTTTACCACAGTCGTGTGAACTACCGCCGCCCAGGGTAATAAGGCTGTCGCATTTGTTATCCTGATAAACCTTTACACCAGCTTCAACGTTTTTGTCGGTGGGATTAGGAATTGTGTCGTCATAGACGACGTATTTCATTCCGGCCTCATCGAGGAGATCCGTGATCGTTTTTGTGATACCTGCACCGGTGATACCCTTATCGGTAACGACAAGGGGTTTGCTTCCGCCGAGTGCCTTGATTTTGGCAGGAATTTCTTTGTGAGCGCCGATACCGATAAGAGTGACGCTGGGAATGAAAAAACCATAGACTTGCTCTCGAACTGCCATAATGTACCATCCTTTTTTGAAATAATGAGTTGTGTTACATTGCCTTAGTTTAAGTTTGGATCCAAAAACCGCGTACTCTTGATATAGCAAGTGGCGTGCCAAACTGAAAAAGTACAAAGAATCAATGGGTTGCTATTGTTTTTAAGAAATGTAACCGGACAATATGACCCCATAGAGAGCAACAGGATCTGGAAAGCAAATTTTCTTAAAAGGATGCAGCCCGGAAGTCCCTTGTGGGATGGGCTTTAGGAGGAAGTGGACAAAAGGAAACAGCAGGAAGAGCTAAGCGAGTCAGAATGACCCTGGGTTGAATGCCATGAACTCAGATTGAGTCTGAGCTACTACAACTGACTCGATCAGCTGTATAACGTCTCCTTAATTGCTCGACCAAGCTGATCTATTGAGTAAGGTTTCTTTATAAATCCACCAGCTCCAAGTTGGAGAGTGGCCTTGACATCTTCACTTTCAGCAAAGCCGCTGGCAATGACGGCTTTCTGATTTGGGTACAGCTTCGTTATCTCTTCATATGTCTGACGCCCGGTCATGCCAGGTTCCATCAACATATCAATCAATAATAAATCAACAGGCTTTTTCTTTACAAATTCAATCGCGGATTCACCGGATTTGACTACATCAACACGGTAGCCCAAGCTTGCCAACATCCGGCGGGCAATGTCACGCAGTTGAGGTTCATCATCTACAACTAGAATATGCGCTTCTCCACCAGTGATTTTCCCGCCATGTTCATCATCCGTTTGCGAGACTCTCCCCCCTTTGTTCACAGGGAAATAGAGTTGAAAGCAAGTTCCCTTTTCGTTGCTATCGACAAAAACTTTACCACCATGATCCTCCATGGTATTCCAGACCACGGCAAGACCAAGGCCAGATCCACTTTTACCCATCACCTTTTTAGTATAAAACGGTTCAAAAATATGATCTATATCTTTCTTTGAAATTCCAGGTCCTGTATCTTGAACACTTAAAACAACATATTCGCCAACTTCAATTTCGTGTTCGGCAGTTGTCTTTTCATCAATATATTGATTATAAGTGGACAGAGAAATTGTTCCAGCACCAGCGATAGCTTCACAACTATTTGTTACCAGATTCATAATACATTTCTGAATATGCACTGGTGAACAGGAAACGAAAGAGTTTGTAGATTCAGATCGTTGCCGACATATAACATTTGGATGCAAGGACTTGAGCTTTTGATATTCGGGGGAGTTGAGGTATTTTTCAATCAAGGTGTTGATGTCATGTTCCTCACGAATAGTGGCGGCACCTCTTGCGACAGTAAGCAAATCAGATACCACCGTTGCAGCTCTTTGACCTGCTTCATGGATAGCCTCAATTGGTTTCCTTAAATCGCTATCTTGGGGTAATCTCAGCAGCATCAACTCTGGATAGCCAACGATCCCAGAGAGTATATTGTTCAGGTCGTGGGCCACTCCTCCTGCCATCAGCCCCATGGACTCCATTTTGTGGGCCCGCTGAAGCTGCAATTCCAATTTTACTCTTTCCTCTTCAGACTGCTTTCGATCGGTGATCTCCTTTTTCAAGTCTTTATTCACCCCTGCAAGTTCTGCAGTCCGTTCCTGCACACGGATTTCCAGTTCGTCATGGGATCGCTTTAACTCTTTTGCCTAGTCGACCAGACCTCTTTCAGCATCCAGACGGAGTATATATTCTTTATGAAATTGACGAGATACTGCCACTAAAAAAAATATCCCTAGAAATAGCATAGCCGAAAGACCATGGGCAATATTTGTCTTTTGAATGAAAAGGGCGATAGACAGAGGCAAAAGCATAGTGACCTGATAACTGAACACAAGCTTTTGATCACTTGACAAAGTGGCAGTGCCTCCACTCACAGTGCCAACGGTGGCAATCAGGCCTAGTATTAAAAAATTTGACATCCCATCCTGTATCAAAACAGTAATCCAGAAAATAACCCACCCGCCTGCAACAGCTAACGTTGCCAGACGAAAAAGCAGATGCCACAAACGGGAATTATAATCAAAAATTTGTTTAAATTTTAAAATTAGAGTGATGCGAACAAGTAAACATACAAAATGGAAGGTCAATCCTGCATATGCCACAAAAGGATTCACCTTGTAGTAATCGGTTAAGAATATAAATAACGCCAGCAGGACAAAATAGAGATAAATGCCACTCTTTGAACGTTCAGCAAGGTCTAAACATGCCTGGCTAAAATAAGACCTTTTATCTATTTGGGTAAGCTTCCTCATTAATTTATCCAGTAATCGATCTAGGAGAAAAGTGTCAGATATTGTTGATTAAAAATAATTTCAGCATAGTAAGGACGGTCAACATTATGGAAAACAAACTAAACTACGGGTTACCTATAAGTATCAATAAAATCTAATCTAATAATATTAGGGAATAGCAGATGTGAAGTTAAATACAATTGCCGGAGGTAAAATAAATCATTTGGTGGAAAAATATTAACTGTAGGGGTTTCCTGATTCCCTCTCCATAAAGTCTTCACTATTAATTAAATCACAGTTGAAATATTTTTAACAGAAATTTCAGAAAAATTAAGGAAACCAAAAGTAACACTAGAATGACCAAGGGAAAGATCAAGATTTTGGCAGGTAAATACAAAGTTTATATGTTTCCTGATTCTTCTTATAGCAGCCCATAAATTATAAGGCTAAAATCAGAGGAGAACATTAGACAGCTCAACATGAGGAAGAGATAGAGCCGGTTGAAACTGGCAAGGCGAATCTCAACCGCTAAGTATCAAATTTTTTAAAATTCACCTATCAAGTGAGCAACTTTTCCAGACTCTGTTGCAAATCAGAGAACAGAAACGGCTTTTGCAGAAAGCCATCTGGCTTAGTGGCCAAATCCTTTTCAAAAGGAAAGTCCTTTGCGGAATAACCGCTGCTCAGTAAAATGGGGAGATCGGGATTGCTCTTTTTTATTTCTCGCATTGCTTCCATGCCATCCATCTCCGGCATGGAAATATCCAGGATCACTGCCCGGTAATTAATATCCTGTCTCCGCACCATTTCCACGGCCTCTAGGCCATTGACAGCGGTATGGATAGTGAAACCCAGTGCCTCCAGCATTCTTTTGCCAAGATTACGAATGCTGCCATCATCATCAGCAAACAGAATATCACCTGATAATTTCACGACATTTTTCTTGCTCCCGGCAGGAGATGTTATCTCTTTTTGAGACTGCTCCATGCCAGGCAACAAAATTCTGACAGTGGTGCCGGCATCAGGCTTGCTTTCCACAAGAACGGCTCCATGGTGTAGCCGCATAATACCTACGCTCAAAGCAAGCCCTAAACCACGACCAACAAATTTCGTGGTGAAAAAAGGTTCAAAAAGACGCTGCAGATTTTCTGCGCTAATGCCCTGACCCGTGTCCCTGATCTGGCAAAATATGTACAGACCCTCTTTCGTATCATTACCTTGAAAAACAACAGGGAAAGAAGCCACGTCAAAATGATCAGCACCAAAGCTTATCTCTATTTCACCGGCTTCATTGTTCAACGATTCACTGGCATTGATGAGGATGTTGGTCAGTACTTCTTTTATCTGCTCCTTATCCATGGAGCAGTAAAGGGGGGCAGGGGGTGAAATTACTTTGAGCGAGATGGAAGGGTCCATTTGCTTCTTTAACTCTGTGGCACATTCTCCGGCAAAATCTGTAAGAGACGATAGCTGAAGACGCAGAGGCCGCTGGCCTAAATAGGTCAGCATCATGGAGCCTACAAGAGATGCCTGCTTCGCTGCCTGTAACGCATCAGACCCCATTTCTTTTTCTTGTGAATTGTCAGGGAGAGTTTCGAGCATGAACTCAAGATTACCCAGAACCCCCATCATGGCATTGTTGAAACGATGAGCGATCGCACCGGCCATTGTTCTCAGGCTTTCAAAATGTTTTAACTGCTCCTGATCTCTGCTTATCTGCTTGGCAAGTTCCTCCTGTTTTTTTTGTTCGGTGATGTCTTTGGCTACATGGATGAGATACTGAATGTCCCCATTGTCAGCAAGGACAGCAGAAGAGGATACATGAAAAAACTTACCCAGGTTTTCATGTCTTATGATTGTTGAATGCTTGCCTCTATCCTGAATGGTAGCTAACAGAGGACATTTCGAGCAAGGCTCTGAAGCTCCGGTGAAGAGTTCATAGCAGTGTTTGCCGTTCAGCTCTCCGTACCTGGCCTGGAAAAAATCATGGGTCGCCTTATTGGCCCGGACAATGTGCATATCCTCATCCTGAATGGTGATGATGTCAGCTATGGCATCAAAGGTCTGCTCCCATTCTTCTTTGGCTTTTACGAGTTGCGTCTCGGCCTGCTTGCGCTCGGTGATATCGAAGATCGTGGATCGACTCATCACGTAATCACCATTGGAATCATAAATGGCGGACGAGTTCAACAGTCCGATGAATACCGTACCATCCTTGCGGAGTATCTCGTATTCAATGTCACGAATAAATCCCTGTTTTTTTAAGATCGGATAATTATTCCAGAAAACTGGCTGGCTTGCGGGGGTAATCAAATTGATCCACTTCAATTTCCCGATCACCTCATCCCGTGTATAGCCCAACCACGCGAGTTCGGTATCGTTAATTCGGCAGATGATGCCGTCCTTGTCCAGTGAGTGATAGCCGCAGGGCGCATGATTGTACAGGTCTTCAATTTCTTCAAATGATTTGTGCAGTTGTTGCGACAGAACTTTGTTCTCTAACCTTAATTCCCGTGCTGCCAGGGCATGGGTCACTGCAAAGGAAAGATCGTCAATCTCCTCCAGGGGTTTTCGGAGATAATCATAGGCCCCATTGCCTTTCAAGACATCAATGGCATTTTCCATGGTGCCGTAGCCGGTCAGGACGATGACCTCGATGTCTTTGTCCATTTGTTTGGCAAATTTTAAAAGCCCAAGACCGGTCATGCCGGGCATCTTCATATCCGTGATCATAAGGGGAAACGAGTCGGCAGCAAGACAGGTAATTGCTTCCTCTCCAGATGCAGCGGTTGTCACCCTGAAACCCTGTTCGCTCAGAAACTCCGAGATCGTTTCCAGGATCTCCGGCTCATCGTCGACCACCAATATCTTTTCGTTCATGTTTTTTCCCTCATTATTTCTCATGCCATATTTTCAGCTCACCGGCAACTCTACACTGAAAGTAGTCCCCTCGGGACTGCTCTTCGCTACCCGGATCTGGCCCCCATGCTTCTGGATGATCCCATAACTAATGGAAAGCCCCAGGCCGGTACCCTTGCCTACCTCTTTTGAGGTGACGAAGGGATCAAAGAGGGTGATTTCCATACCGGGCGGGATACCGCAGCCGTTGTCGCTGAGCAGAACGACGATATGAGACCTGTCGTCGCTCATAGCGGTGTGAATTGCTATCTCCGCCTGATAACTCTCTTTCTCTTCGCATTTTTCACGTCTCTCCACCACGGCGTCCCGGGCATTAGCGAGTAGATTAAGGAAGACCTGCTCCAGCTGGTTGCCATCTGCCTTGATCTTGGGCAGGTCCGGATCGAACTCTTTTTTTATCTGAATATCCCGCAACCGCAACTGCTCACCGATCATGAGAAAGCAGTCGTCAATGACCTTGTTGAGCTGCACCAGCTCTCGTGTCTGTTCTGTCTGGCCGGACTGGCGGGAGAAGGCACGCAGATGGTTGATGATGTTCATCATCCGCTTGGTGTTTCGATCCACCATCTCTATGGCCTCACCAATATATTCAGGGGTCAGGGTCTCTTTCTGCAGGCGTCGCTGTATCAACTGGTTCTTGCTGCGCAGGATCATGAGCGGCTGATTGAGCTCATGGGCGATGCCGGCGGCCAGTTCGCCGATGGCTGCCAGTTTGCTCGTCTGGATCAGCTGCGCCTGGAGGTTTGTGAGGTCGTCATAAGATTTCCGCAAATCTGCTTCAAGGGCTTTCTGGACGGAGATGTCGCGCACCGTGGCTTGCAGAATGGCTTGCCCGTCGATCTCCATACGGGAAAACAAGACCGTGGCGTGAAATGACTCGCCTCCATGGCGGCGGTGGGTCCATTCGAAGTAGTTCGATCCCTTGGTCATCGCCCTCTGGATCATCTCAGATGCCTTTTCGGACGAGGGTCGTCCATCAGGCTGGAATTCGGGCGAAACATCCCATGGCCCGAGCTTGGTGAAAGCCGCCTCGTCACCGGCCTCGAACATCTTGATCGTGGCGGGATTCCCGGAGGTGAACAACCAGGAAGGCGGGGCAAGCGTCAAGATCGCGTCGCTCGCACTTACGAACAGGGTGCGGTACCTCTCCTCACTTTCCCGCAAGGCAGTTTCCGCGTGCATGCGCTTGGTGATGTCCCTGTCAACACCACGATACCCCAACAACGCTCCACTCTTATCCAACAATGGCTTACCGTTGGTCACCAAACATACCTTTGTTCCGTTCTTATGCAGGGCCCAGTTTTGCACATCAATAATCGGTTTTTTAGCGGCAAAAATCTCCTGAAATATTGGGGATACTCTCTCTACCTCATCTGCTGTCATAAGATCAAAGGGTGTTTTGCCGATTATCTGTTCAGAAGAATAACCTAAAATGGCATCAATCTTGCCTGAGCAATAGGTATATTTTCCATTTTGATCACTCTCCCAGATCCAGTCAGCCATACTGAGAGAAATGTCTTTGAATCGCTCTTCACTTTCTCGCAATTCATCTTCCATCCTTTGGTGCTCGTCGATCTTTATCCGTAATTCATCATTGGCCCGGCTGAGCGCTTCCGTGCGCTCTGCCACCTGCTGTTCCATCTCCTCGTGCGCCCGTTGCAACGCAGCCATGGTCTCCTCAAGCTGTCTGATCGGGTAGGTGCAGAAAGTTTTATAAAAGAGAGTGCCGAGAAACGAACAGAAAATTGCCAGAAGAGCGGTGGTGAGGAGTTGCGGGCGGATGGTATGGCGGATGATGAGCGAACCGGCAAGTTGGCCCGTGTCAAAGAATGGGGCGGAAGCCGACATGACGGGACGTGGTATCGTCGTTTCAGTCTTGATCACCAGCTTCCCCGACCCCGATGCAGTACGTATTTCCTCTTCATGCGCCTCCTCATGGAGAGAAGAGTCAGAGATCAACTCCTTCAATCTGACGATTTCAAACTCCCATAGCTCCGGTCTGGATTGGACGATCTTGCCGATCGACCGTGCGGTAAGGGTAGCTTCCGTCTCGAGATTTTCATGTATTGAGATTATTGAAATTGCGATATAAATACCGGGCATGATAATGGTAAAGATTGAAGCGGCAAGAATGCCCAGGAGACGGATGCGCTTCGGGATTGCCGCCTTCGATTGTCCGGATTGGCCATGAACAGGCATACGGCTCATCTCTCTTCTCTCGTTTCGCTGGAAAGAGGCACAAAGCCGTTAGCGGCGAGAATCATTTGACCGTCCCTGGAAAAAACGAAATCGATGAAGTCTTTGCTGGCCCCGCGGTATTTGTCCCTTTGGTACACAAATGACATCGTCATGGTATAGGGATAGTTACCGCTTGCGATATTGGTGAGGGTGGGCGCTGTCCCATCGACGGCAAGGGCTTTGATCTTGCGCTTCTCAGCCGCGACAACAGCGCCGCTGGTTGTACCGAACGAGCCAGGCGTCTTCTCGATTTGCCGGGCCGCTTCCTGGTCCGTGTTGCCGACAAAGACGTCAGGAATGGCGTGGGCCTTTGCAGACGCCGCCTGCAAGCCGGGATTGATGCTCGCCAGATAGAGTGAATACGCGTCACTGAGAGGACGAAGAGTCAGTCGTATGGGTGTTCCATCAGGCCAGCTCCTGCGCGTTCCTGCATAGATTTCTTCTATTTCCGCCAGGGTGAAACCTGGTACCGGGTTTGAATCCTGGACCCCGAATATAAAGGCGGTGCGACCATAAGGCTTTTCAAAGATCTCACCACTCCGTTCTTCCGGCTTGAGGGGGCGGGCGGACAGCCCGATATCGATCTTGCCTGCCTGAACCGCCTTGATGGCTCCAGAGCTGCCGATACTGGGGGGCAGTTGGACTGTAACGGCTGGATGCTTCTCTTGAAAGGCCCTGGCCATTATTTCCATCACGCCTATGCCTGACCCTGTACCCGTAATAATGATAGTTTCCTGGGAAATCGCGGCAGCTGCGCCTGGATCAACAGCTCCCGCTGACAGCAGATCAGCGGCCAGGCAGGCGCTGCTGAGGCTGCAGATGACAAACCCGGTTATTATCGCCGCGATAAAACTTTTCATCTCTCTATTACCTCCGCATAAAAGAAGATTTTCATCTCTCGGCAAGAAAAATGCTGAACGTTCTGCCGACAGAGCTCAACCACTGAAGACCACCCGGTCCCGTCCAGCTTCTTTCGCCAGATACAGGGTTTTATCCGCCAGAGAAATTAGGGCTGACGCTTCGTCCGCCTGATCGGGACAGAGGGCCACCCCGACACTGATCTTGCCACAACAAAGTGGAGCCGTTGTTAAGCCGCTTTTCTCGTATTCCACCATTCCTTCTCATATTGAGCTGGAGATTTATGTCCATTAGTAGAATGTTTTCTTCGGCGATTGTAGTAGACTTCAATGTAGTTAAA
>VMSP01000007.1 GCA_013792135.1 Desulfocapsa sp.
CAAATGTGAGCAAGTGGAGCCCGAGCGGCGCCCTTAATGTCACCAAGGTTCGACTGGCTTATTACTACAACGGCTTTGACGCATAGAAATGTAATCGGGAGGGCTTTTCCTCAGGTCTCCTATTGACAACGCTACCAATATCTTTGAGGCTGCTGATGGCTTACTGGCCCTGGAAGTGCTTGAAAAGGAGTCTGTGGATATTGTGCTCAGTGATATCAACATGCCGAATATGGATGGGATAGCCTTTCTCAGGGAAAAAGCTAACCGCGCTAATATGAAAGATATCCCGGTTTTTATGATTTCTACCGAGACCGGAGAAGACATTATTGGTGAGGCAAAAGCTTTAGGAGCGAAAGGGGCGATTAAAAAACCATTCACCCCGGATATGGTGAATGAGATCCTTGGCCCGTTTCTCAAATAAAAAGGTGTGTTATGGATATTAATGAAAATATTATTGAGACGACCATAGAAATTTTTACAACTATGGTGATGATGGATATCTCTGTCGCCGGGCCTCCTCTGCAAGCGAGTGGAGCCTTGACGGATTCTATAACCGGCATGATAGGGCTGGCGGGGACCCATAAAGGGGTGTTGGCAATTCATATTCCTAACCCTGTGGCCATTGCCATTACCAGTAGCTTTCTGGGTATGGATGTTGATGAGATAAACGATGATGTTCGGGATGCAGTGGGAGAACTTGCCAATATGCTTGGGGGCAATGTGAAAACTATTCTGAGCCAAAAGGGGAGAGATATTGATCTTTCTCTTCCCTCAACCATTTCTGGTCATGAATATGGTTTTAAGGCCACCACCAATGTTGATCTGGTGATCTTGCCATTTAAAACTGAGAAAGGTGATTTTGTGGTCGAGTTACAGTTGGAAAAGTAAATCTTTCTGTAAATGTGATTAAGACTTTTATTGAGTAAGGAAAAATGGAATAATGAATATAGGGCAGGATATTATAGACGCCACCACGGATATATTTTCCACCATGTTGATGATGGATCTTAATGTCGGAGATCCTGTGGAAGGACCAGGTGGGGAGGTATTATCAAATATTACCTCCATGCTTGGCTTGGGTGGTGATATCCGGGGAATGCTGGCTGTGCATTGTCCTGCAACCGTGGCCATGGCCATTACCGGTGGTTTCCTTGGTATGGATGTTGATGAGTTGAATGACGATGTGAAGGATGCCATTGGTGAAATTGCCAACATGGTGGCTGGAAACCTGAAGGTTGCTTTTGCCGGATATGACATGAAGATTGAACTCGCTATCCCTTCCTCAGTTGTTGGTGAATCATTTCGGGTTACCGGGATGCTGGGAGCGAGACGGGTTGCAGTACCTTTTGATATGGTGGATGGGCAGTTTCTAGTGGAAATCAAATATATTGTGAACAGTTAAGTAAGATGTCACAGATCAATCCATTATATAGCAATCTCTTGATTAATTATTTTATTTGTTTGCCGATAAGAATAATAACAAGATGACCATTCTGGTTCTTTTAATTCCTTTCTATTGGTTTTATCCGTATATCTTATGAAAAAAGTGCAACAAAAATTTGATAAGATACTTGAATCTGTCGCGAAACGAATTCAGGATGAGGTCAGTGGTCTCATTGGCGCGACTTTTATCCTTTCTGCCCCTCAGAAACAGTTTATCTCCAAAGAAGATGCCTTTGAACAGCTCTCAGGTAAACAGGTACTGGTTAAGATGGATGTCACTGGCGATGTCCAAGGGTTGGGTTGTCTTCTGCTTGAGCTGAAAGATGCCATTCGTCTTGGCGGCACATTGATAATGCTGCCGGATGATTCGTTGGAAGAGATGGTCGCTGCTGGAGATTATAATGAAGATGCTGAAGATTCATATGGTGAAATAGCCAATATTATTGCAGGGTCCTACACCAAAGTTTTTGAGGAGATGTATCCTGAGAGTTGTCGTTTTGTAAGAAAAACCCAGGAAGTAATTATTCCTGTTAAAGTAGATGTCGGTTCCGATGACCCTGTACCTGATCAGCTTTATTATCAGGTCACCAGCGGTATGAACCTCAATAATCGGCAGATGGGAAATCTGGTTATGCTTCTGCCGGCAGCAAGTTTTGGATTGGAAAAGGATGAACCAACGGTTGAGGCTGCACCCACGGTTGCGACACCGAAACAGGAAAACAACAACGCAGAGAAGTCTGCTGGCAGCAGCGGTCCCGGAGAAACTTCCGTGATTTCTGAACCGCAGGTCGTCAAGGAGGTGAAACCTGAATTTGACGTCAAGAAACAACGGAAGCTTGTAGATACCCTACTGGGTTTTTGCCATCAGAAAATGGGGAGTGAGGTAGGTGCTCTGCTTGGAGTGGAAGTCGTGTTGAGTGATCAGGAGTGTCGGCTGGTCAGTAAAGAGGATTTTTTTCTGGATGAGGCCTCAGGCAAACAGATCCTCGCGCATATGGATGTGGTGGGCGAGATACAGTATAAAAGTTATCTCTTCGTAGGTTTGAAAGATGCCATCTACATTGGTGGCACTCTTATTATGCTGCCACCGGTCGAACTTGAAAGAGCGGTTATGGATGAAGAGTTTGGCGAAGACACTGAAGATGCCTATGGTGAGATTGCCAATATTATATCTGGAGTTTATACTTCGATTTTTGAAGAGCAGTATACCCAGAAGATTCGTTTTGTGAAGACCGGTCTTGAAAAAGTATTACCTTTGAAAGTTGAGACTGAATCTGATACCCCTCTACTCAATCAGTTTTATTATATGAGTAGTAGTTCTCTGAGCATTGGCGGCAAGGCACTGGGGAAAATCCAGATGCTTTTCCCGGCAGCCATGTTGCAGCTCGATGGACTTGTGCAAAAAGAGGAAGGAGCTGTTGCTCAGCAAGTACCAGAGAGCAAGGCAGGTTCGGCAGAGGGAGAAACAACGGAGTCGCTGGGGCGGGCCATTGATGTCCTGGTGGTGAGCGATGACGCGCGGGAGACGGAAAAAATTACTGATATCCTTGAACAGCGTCATCTGACAGTGAAGGTCCTTTCCTTTAAGGAAAATGTGACTGATTATCTTCCTGGTGAGGTGAAGACTGTTTTCCTGGTGATGACGAATGTAAATGAAAAGGGTTTTGCGGTGGCCATCAAAATAAACGCTGCCAGTTCATTGCCCCTGATTGCTGCCGGTCCGGGATGGACTCGCACCAAGGTGATAACGGCGGTGAAGTATGGTGTGGATGATATCCTTTTGACCCCCGCGTCCAATGATGATATTGCGGAGAAAATTGAAAATATTTCGATCAAGCTTGCCGCGTAATCCCCCTCTCTTATTGTCCCTCCTGACTACTCCCAGTTGTCCTGTATCTCTTTCTTTTTTATTTTTTCCAGCAAGGTTGTTCGCTTCAAATTGAGGAGTCTGGCTGCTTCTTTTTTATTTCCGCTGGAAAACTTCATGGCCTGGATGATCAATTGTCTCTCAAAATCATTAATCAGTTCATTGAAATCCACTTGTCCGCTCTCCCAACTGACATCAGTACCAGGGGGGGGCAAGAGGGTTCCATTCTTTGTCTGTTCCGTCTGTTGTGGAGTAGTGGTGTCAGGTGATGGTGGTGGCTCCACAGAGGTGGATGGATCAAAATCCACTGTAAATTTTTCTGGTAGATCTTCGAAACCTACATCTTTACCACTGAAGAGAATAGACATGTGTTGAACCAGATTTTCGAGTTCGCGCACATTTCCACGCCACTCATAGCTCATCAGAGCCGTTATGGCTGTGGGTTCAAAGCGAAGAGGTTCCCGTCCGCGCTTCGTTGAGTATGTTTGAATAAAGGCTTCAAGGAGCAAAGGGATGTCATCCCTCCTTTCTTTGAGCGGGGGGATGGACAGAGGGATGACACTGAGGCGGTAATACAGGTCTTCTCTGAATTTCCCTTCGCTGACCAGCTGTTCCAAGTCACAATGGGTGGCGGCAACGATTCGGGTGTCCACCGGACAGGCCTTGAGTCCGCCCACCGGCTCAAACTCCTTCTCCTGTAAGACGCGCAGCAGCTTTGCTTGGAGAGAGGGCTTCATGTCACCAATTTCATCGAGAAAAAGGGTACCGCCATCGGCGTATTCTATCCTGCCTTTTTTATTTTGGGTGGCACCGGTAAAGGCGCCTTTGGTGTATCCGAAAAGCTCACTTTCAAGAAGATCGTCTGGGATGGCGGCACAGTTCACCGGTACAAAATGTTTATTATTCCGTTTGCTATGTGTGTGAATAGCCTTGGCCACCAATTCTTTTCCTGTCCCTGATTCACCTCTGATAAGAACCGTTGCGAATTCGTCTTCGGCCACCTTGGTAATCAGCTCAAAGAGTTGTTGCATGTGCTGATTTTGACCAATTAAACCATAGAAAGATGCCGAATTTTTTTCTTTTGTGGCGGGAACTGCGTTGGGGGGGATACGTCGGCTGAGTATCGATTGAGCGCGTTTTAAAGCGATACAGATCTCGGCTGGATCATAGGGCTTATGGATATAAAAGAAGAGGTCAAGCTGCAGTATAAACTCAATAAGATCTTCTGCTCCATTTGGAATAACGGCGATGATCAGCAGCTCGGGGTAGTCTGTGTGAATTTTCTGCAGCAGTGCGAGTCTGTTTTCCGTCCCTGGCAGTGTCAAATCGTAGAAAAGTATTTGGGGTAAAGATTTGTTCAGAATGGAAAAAAGTTCTTTTTCAGTCTTGTAGTGTATGCAAGCAAAAGCACTGTTATTCTTAACCTGTTCGTTGAGAATGTCTGTCTTTTCAAGATCATTGTCCGCAAGAAGTATGGTGAAGGGAGCTTGCATATTTTTATGTTGTTGCGATAAGAGGCAGAGTCATTATATACTTCTATATTATTTCCAGACTGAAAGGTGAAAATGAGAAAAAGTGACAGTCGGGATTATGGTCGGAATCTATGACTTTACATAGATGGTCAATAAATACTGGTATCATATCAAAAAGAGAAACAAGATGCCACCTTTCTTCTGTAATTATAACGATCTGGAGAGGATGTCAATGAAGAGTGGTATATTGTTGCCGGGGAAGATCTTTTGATAGAGAAAGAGGAGAAATCTATGATGTTTGAGAATGTCCATGAGCGAGAGTATTATCTTCCGCGTTTTCGGTCATGGACTTATGGCCTTCTTCTCATGATATCCTGCGTCTTCTTTTTTCAAGGATATGAGTCATGCCGGGCAAGTTCAGACTCTGATGCACTATTCTCTGTCTCTGTCATTAAAATCATTGATGGCGATACGATTGAAGTTAAGCACCTGGGGAAAAAACTTCGTGTCCGGTTGTGGGGGATTGATACTCCTGAATGGCAGCAGCGATTTTCCCATAAAGCTCGGGAGTTCACCCGTCAGCATGTCCAAGGGCGCCAGGTAGAATTGCAGTCAAAGACATGGGACAAATATGGTCGTTTGGTGGCGCTGGTTGAGGTAGGAGGGCGCTCACTCAATGAGGACTTGATCATGGAGGGGCTGGCCTGGGTGCATATCTATTATTGTAAGGAACCGATTTGCCGCGAGTGGCGGCAGTTGGAGAAAGAGGCCAGGTCGGCCAGACGTGGGTTATGGCAAGATAACAAGCCAGTGCCTCCGTGGAAATGGAAACAGAGTTATAGGTAGTTGTTGGACGCTTTGTACGCACAGCGAATTCAGGAAAAGAAAAAGAAAAACCGGCTTTTCAGCCGATCAGAGGAGAGGGTGTTATGTTCAATGCGGAACAGTTGTTAGGAAAGATGATGGCGGAGATGGTTGGCTCTGGTACAGGGTATAAAAAACAGAAAAAACATAAGGGGGGCAGCATGATGCACTCTCTGACCTCAACGCTGTTGTCAGGGAAAGGGCTTATGACGGCAATTGGTCTCGGTGTCGGCGCTTATGAGATATTGAAGAGCAAGCAAGAGATGGCGCCACCTCCTGTTTCTTCGACACCGTTTACACCTCCATCGGGTATGGCCTATGTCGCCACATCTTCTTCTGCTAAAAATGTATCAGTTCCGCCACCACTGCCGGGTGTTGCGGTGAATCCGCTCAAAGATCAGGTCGCATCCGGGTGGGATGAGGATCTTGCCCTACGCTTAATTCAGGTGATGATTGCAGCAGCCCATGCGGACGGCAGAATGGACAGTGAAGAGGAAGGGAAGGTATTGGAAAAATTACAGGGGCAGGGGATCAGTCAGGAGGAAAAACGTTTTATCCTGGCGGAGATGCATGACCCCAAGTCCATTGAACATCTGGTGGCAGGTATTTCTGATCCGCGCGTCGCCCAGACCATGTACGGCCTTGCCGTATCCGCAGTTGTTGTGGATACGGTAGAGGAGAGGGCGTGGCTGGATAAATTGGCCACGGCCCTCTCCATTAGTGAGGGAATGCGCCGTTTTATTGAGGAGGAAGGTTAAAGAGCCATTACGAGATAACCGTTATGTTACGGTTGTGTATAACTCTCAACGGTTAACGTGCTGTCATAATTTTGACAAGATGTCCGACGTTGAAAGTTGATCACTTACTGCTTTTTTATCATTTCTGCAGAAGATTACCCAGAGCACCAAGTACAGACCCTTCTCCCTGGGTGGAAAAACCGCTGTTATTCTGAGGAGCAACCTCATGGATACGGCCCGCCAGGCGTGAGAAGGGCAGGGATTGCAGCCATACGTGCCCTGGCCCCCGTAAGGTTGCAAAGAAGAATCCTTCCCCGCCGAAGATAGCGGATTTTACGCCGCCAACAAATTCGATATCATACTGCACTGTCTGGGTGATGGCGACCATGCAGCCGGTGTCTACCCGCAGGGTCTCTCCTGCCTGCAGCTCTTTTTCAATGATGGTTCCGCCGGCATGGACAAATGTTAACCCGTTCCCCTCCAGTTTTTGCATGATAAACCCTTCCCCTCCAAACAGGGCGACGCCGATTTTCTTCTGGAAGGCGATCCCTAAGGATACGCCTTTGGCTGCGCAGAGAAAGGCGGATTTTTGACAGATGAGCTTGCCGTTATAGTCTTTCAGATCCAGCGGGATAATTTTCCCTGGATAAGGGGCGGCAAAGGCCACACTGCCTTTGCCTTGGCCCATAAAGGTGAAAACAGTAGTAAACAGACTTTCTCCGGTGATGAGTCGCTTGCCGGCTCCCAGCATCTTGTCCATGAAACCGCCACTCTCAGAGCTGTGGCTTCCGTCGCCAAAGACCGTCTCCATCTGGATTCCGTCTGACATGTACATCATGGCCCCGGCCTCGGCGACGACGCTTTCGCGTGGGTCAAGTTCAATCTCCACGAATTGCATCTCATTGCCATGAATCTTGTAATCGATTTCATGGGCCTGCATGGAACCAAGGTTTGTTGGCGGATTTGGTGGAGCAAATGTTTGCTGCTGCAGTTCCGGTACCTGTCCAATGGTAAGCCAGTTAGCAAAACCCTGGCGCCAGACCAGCGTCTCTTTTGTGTACGTTCCGATGGCCAGTCCTTGTTGGATATGGGGCTGATTGAAGGGGCCCTGTTGTTGACCATTCAGTGCAATATACCAAGTATCCATATTCTTGACTCCTTGTCTTTGAAGCAGTTTATTGATATTTTTCTTTCAGATCGTACAATGTGTCGAGGTATGCTTCTTTATAGTGTAGTGGATTGCCACTTATCTCGATTTCTGAGGTTAACAGGTCGATTGCCGGTTGCAGTTGCAGGCCGTATTTATTTTTTTCTTCTATGTTAGCCTGATGGATAATCTGAATGGCATAGTAGCTGACAAGCATCCGTGAAAGAGAATCCCGTCTTGCCAGATACAATTTTCCCCCCATGGTGTTGAGGAAGAAACAGGCATATTCATACAGGGCATTGTCAGGGATTTTGAGAGACAAATCGTTGCCAAGGGAGTCAGGTTTCTCGGTCAAGATGAGTGCGTAGTTGGCCATCACCTCTTCAATCTTGTCTTTGTCTTGATTCAAGATCTCTTTAATGAGGAGGATGTTGTCTTTGCCTAGAATTCGAAAGAAATGGGCACTGTTTTTAAGAATGGTTAACAGGTCATCGGTCTCGCGAGTGACAACCGGTGGGTTATCAAGTATTTTCTGTAGCAGGCTGGTAATATGGATACTGATTGGGGTACTCAGATGATGGGCCTTGATGTATTCCTGCTGGTCAATATTTTGGTAAAATGCATTGATCCTCTCTGTTGCCAAGGGAAGCTGTTCTTTGCTTGGCAGAGTGGGAAGTGGGGTGGAGTCAGTTCTTTCTGTTAGGTTGTCCGGCGCTCCAGGGGGGAGTCCGTCTTTGCCAAGAGGCATTGAAAGTGTTGTTGGGTTGATTGATTCCGAAAGGTCGTGAGTAAGGGCGGTTGACGGTTCTGCCTCTAATTTTTCAGAAACAGCAGATGACTCTGGAGGAGGTGGTGGAGTTCTTCGGTTAAAGAGAAACCAGAGTGTAGCTGTCGTCAGGAGTATCAGGACAAAGGCAGGAAAAAGTAGTGACCGGGGCCGCTTGGATGGTGATTTCATAACGGAACCTTTGGTTTGAGGGAAAAAGGGCTGACGGTTTAGTTCTATAAATTAAGCCGTCGTTTATAAACAAGTGTAATTTTGGAATACTGTGACCAGTATAAGAATTTGGTCGCTCTTCATTCGTCTATGGATTCGAATGACACTAAGCCATTCATAGCCATTGTAACGAACTGATCAGGGTGATAATGCTTATTTCATAACAACCCTAAAATATACTTGAGGGGCACAGTAAAGTCACGAAGCTTTTGTTGACAGGAATAGAGTTAGGTGGCATTGTATGAGTGTTTTTTGTGTCTCGTTTTTCTGCTTGACTCACCTATGGTGAAGGCACTATTGTGGCGAAAGAATATTGTAAATGAAGAGAGTCTGGATTTTGTATATGTAGACACTGCTGTCTTGTAAATTTCCCAGAACAATTTCTGACCGGAGTGATGCTGTTCAGCCAAGGAATCAAGTTCATGTCTCGGAATAATTGCAGTAATCAGATTAAGGATTGTGTTATAATAGGCCATGACTCGGATACTCTTGTTATGGTTAATGTTTTAACGAAACTCATTATGCCAAAAGAGGCTCTCCTGGCCATTTATTATTGATCATTTACGAGACGGCAGTGCAATAATATTGATATGAGACGTTATTAACAGCAATAAAAAATGAATTTAAATTCATTTTTTATTGCTGTTAATAAGAAAATTTTATATAGTAAAAAAATATCAAAATGTGTAGCGAGAATGTGACAATATTTTTCCATTCACCAATATGAAATAAAGCCAAACCTGTTGTGAAGCAGGGACGGAATGCCTCGGGATTCAGAAGTGAATTAGCCGGGTTGCCATATCAAATAGGCAGCTCGGTTTTTTTTGTCCAGCGATATGTCACTTTAAGGATTGTGTTAAAGTAGGCTATGGCTCGGATACTCTTGTTATGGTAAAATTTTTCGCAAAATTCATTATACCACAAGAGGCTCTCCGGGCCATTTATGATTGATCATTTATCAGACAGCAGTGATATGTAGATAATAGGTAGTATAGGAAATCGTCCGTGCTGGTCGATTTAAATAACTCATTCTGTAAGGAGGAATACCCCGATGACAATTTGTGTAGTAGGTCACTCTAATCCGGATACCGATTCAGTAACCGCAGCCATTGCCCTGGCAGCGCTTCTCAATGCTCAGGGCCAGACAGCCAAAGCCTGCATGCAGATCGAAGCTGATAAGCTCAATCCAGAGTCCACAGTAGTTCTGAAGCGCTTTGGTCTTGCTGCCCCTGAGACCATGATGGATGCTGCCGGCCTGAAAGTTGCCCTGGTGGATTTCAGCGATATCGGTCAGGCCCCGGCCAACATCACTTCTGCTGAGGTGGTTGCCATTGTTGACCATCATAAAATTGGTGACATCACCACCAATCAGCCTATCCTGTTCCGTGCCGAGCCTGTAGGCTGTACCGGCACTGTCCTGAACAAGA
This sequence comes from Desulfocapsa sp., assembly GCA_013792135.1. Classification (GTDB taxonomy): domain Bacteria; phylum Desulfobacterota; class Desulfobulbia; order Desulfobulbales; family Desulfocapsaceae; genus UBA2270. Next base: position 9,955 of record VMSP01000007.1, read on the forward strand.
TGTTCAAGGATGCAGGCGTTGCCATTCCTAAGGATATTGCCGGAGGAATGCTGGCAGCCATTCTCAGCGATACCGTGAATTTTAAATCCCCAACCTGCACCCCAGATGACAAGGCCGCAGTGGATGATCTGAAAAAGGTTGCTGGTGTTGAGGATACCGATGGTCTGTTCATGGAGATGCTTCGCGCTAAATCTTCCATTGACGGCTATGCCATGAAAGACTTGGTCTTCCGTGACTACAAGGATTTTGATATGAACGGTAAGAAAGTTGGTATTGGCCAGCTTGAGCTTGCTGCCCTTGATCAGGTTGCCGGTATCCGTGCTGACCTGTTGAAGGCCTTGGAAGATGTCAAGAAGGACGGTCGTCATTCCGTGTTGTTCATGCTCACCGATGTTGTCAAGGAAGGTACCGAGTTGATCGTACTCTCCGATGAGCCTGCTTTGATTGAGCAGGCTTATAATGGTAAAATTGAGAATGGTTGCATGTGGATTCCTGGTATGATGAGCCGCAAGAAACAGACTGTTCCACCATTGCAGAAGGCCTGTGGTTGTTAATTTGAAAGATGAAAGAAACTTTCTATAAACTTTAAGAAAGTTTTTGTAGAGAAAAAATCCTGCTCCAGTTTACTGGAACAGGATTTTTTATTTTGAGGGGTGAAAAAGGAGTCTTTTGTTCTTACTTATTTATTGGAGTGAGGCTATTCATCTGCTGTTTAATCTCTGTGACGATGGCTTTGATCTCAGGGGCTTCGGGCATGGATCGTTGCAGGGCGAGGAAGTTATTATTGAAGATACAGGGGGACGTTTTTTTATCTGTTGAGGCAGTGGCCAGGCTTTGTTCTAGGAACTTGATCTGCTGGGCCACCGTTTCCCGATCTCTTTCAACCTGTTTCATTTTTTCAATGTAGTCAGGCTGTTGAAGGCCCTTTCTTTTTTCCATGCGCTGGAGCTGCCAGTCGAGGGCGCCAAGCCTGTTCCTTAGATTGTTGAATTCTTCTTCTCTTGCCTTTCCCCATCTGCCGCCTCTATTCCAGTCAATGGTCAGAAACCCTTGATATTTTCCCTGACGATCGGTCTGGGTGATCAAAGTGTTGTTGACTTGCTGCGGGTTCATGTTACCACTGCCGAGATTAGCCGCAAGGATGAGGTGGAGGGCGGGGAATTGCTGGGCTATCGCCTGATTTTCGGCAGGAGACAGGCTGGAAAGCAGGATCAGGATGTCGCATTGATGGCTGGTTTTTTCAATCAAGGCAGGGAGTACTGTCTGCCACTCTGCACGAGTGATGCCTGGGGGGAGAGTGGAAAGAGCACCGGTCAGGCCAATGATCCCAGCTTTTATTCTGCCAATTTTTTTGATGCGCACCGGCTGAAACAGAGGGAGTCCCTTCTGGTCAAGAAGATTGGCGGACAGCCAGGGGAATCCCTGTTTCTGGCTGGTTTGCAGTAATGCCAGGCCGGACGCCAGATCAAGGGGGGCGACAGCCACGGCATCAACCTTCATTGCGGTGTAGATCTTGATGATTCCTGCAGCAGTCAGTTGCTCCCGAGATGGCCCTCCGGCAATTTGTGCTTGCTTGAAGAGCAGATTGCCGGAGTCAAGGAAGAGATAAGGCTTCTGTTGTTCGGTAGTGATATTCTTGATCTGCAATGCTTTTCTGGACAGCCCGCCCAGTTGATTGGAGTGTCAGCCGCAGGGCTCAGTCTCTCCTTGGATATTGTTGGAGTAAAAGAGGAGAAAAGATTGCAGAGGAGCGGCGTGGAGTCGTGTGACTGGCACCAGTAAGATTGTGAGCAAAAGGATAAAAAATAGGACATTGCTGATGGGACTATTGCTATAGCAAGTGGAATTATTTTCTGGATTCATCATGCTCCTGTTTTCGCTGTTGAAGGATCTGGCGCCATTTATTGAGTCTGTCTTTGATCACCGCTTCATAGCCTCTGGAAGTCGGAGTATAAAAATTGGTGCCCGCAAGCTCCGGTGGCAGGTGATTCTGTTCCACTAAGCCTTGGGTCTGGTCATGGGCATACTGATACCCCTTGCCATACCCCAGTTTCTTCATGAGACTGGTTGCGGCATTGCGCAGGTGCATGGGCACCGGCAGTGAACCGGTGCGGGATATATGGTGACGAACCGCTGATTCCGCCGTGTATAGGGCATTGCTTTTGGGGGCAGTGGCCAGATAGACTACGGCCTGGGCCAGGGCCAGGGTCCCTTCCGGGCTGCCAAGGGTCTGAAAGGCCTGTTGGCAGCTGATGGTCTGGCTGAGGGCCTGCGGGTCAGCAACACCTATATCCTCTGAGGCGAAACGGATCAGGCGGCGACAGATATAGAGAGGTTCTTCTCCAGCATCCAGCATCCGGTAGAGCCAGTAGAGGGCGCCGTCCGGATCTGAGTCGCGCAGTGATTTGTGCAGGGCCGAGATCAGATTATAATGCTCCTCGCCATCCTTGTCGTAGCGCAGTGATTTGTGCTGTCCCGCCTCTGCGACGTCGTCGCTGGTGATGGTTGGGGACTCTGAGTCGGGAGTATTTTGAAAACGGTGCAGGGCAAGGGTGGCTGCGATTTCCAGGATATTGAGGCCCATCCTGGCATCGCCGTCTGCCAGACTGATCAGTTGGGCCAGAGACTCATCGGTAAAATGGAGATGATAGCGCCCCAGACCTTTGTCAGGATCATCCAGGGCGCGGAGGAAGATGGTCTGCAGGTGTTCCCGTTCAAGGGCATGGAGGACAAGGACCCGGCAACGGGAAAGCAGCGGGGCCGTGACGTGAAAAGAGGGATTTTCGGTGGTGGCGCCAATGAGGGTGAAAAGGCCGGATTCCACATGGGGAAGGAAGGCATCCTGCTGGCTTTTGTTGAAACGATGGATCTCATCGATAAAAAAAACAGTAGCCCTGTTTTTTGTCTTCAGAAGTTCCTGGGCCTTTTCCACGATCTGCCGGACTTCTTTTACCCCGGAGAGGACGGCTGAAAAAAAGACAAAATAGGCAGAGGTGGATTCCGCCAATATCTTGGCAAGGGTGGTTTTTCCGGTTCCCGGTGGCCCCCAGAGGATCAGGGAGGGGAGGGCTCCGGAGCTGATCACGGTACTCAGCATCTTTCCCGGCCCCAGCAGAGATTCCTGGCCGGCGAATCCGTCAAGGGTATGAGGGCGCATCCGTTCAGCCAGGGGGGATGAACTATGAAGTGGCGATTTCTCTGTGGTCATTGTGGAGGAATTAATTCCCAATTGCTGTTGCCTGTTGCACCTGCTCTGATGGATTCAAGGGCTTGGCGCAGGCCAGGAAGGTCTTTGCAGTCATAGATCATCTTCCGGTATCGAGCGCTCTCGGGTAGTGCCTTGAAATAACGGCCTAGGTGATTCTTGATATCGCCTGGCATGTGATCGGTCGTCAGTGATTCCTCGATCAGTTCAAGGTGGCGAAAGACACCATTCATCAGGCTTGCTAGGTCGGTTGGTTTCCCGCCCGGAGAAAAGACCCAGGGGTTGCCTAACGCTGCCCGGCCAATCATGATCCCGTCACAGCCAGTCTGGTGCATCATCTCCAGACCTTGGGCGTGGGAGTGGATGTCACCGTTACCTATGACCGGTAGAGACACCGCCTGTTTCACCTGGGCAATGACATCCCAGTCTGCCGTCCCGGTGAACCCTTGAGTCCAGGTGCGGCCATGCACAGTGATGGCCGTTGCCCCGGCATCTTCTACCATTCTGGCAAAGGAGATTGCTGAGATATTCCGGCTGTCCACCCCGATCCTGGTTTTTACGGTGACCGGGACCGTGCTGTTGTTGATGACGCTGGTCAGGATTGCTCTTGCCAGTTGCGGCTCCTGCATCAGGGCGGCTCCTGCCCCCCGCTTGGTTACTTTTTTGACCGGGCAGCCCATATTGATATCAATACAATCAGGATGAAATGTGCTGAGTAGGGCCGCGGCCTCGCCCATTATGACAGGATCTGCTCCAAAAAGTTGAAAAGCAACAGGTCGCTCCGCAGGATTTGAGGCGAGCATGGCTCTTGTTTTGGCCTGTCCATAAACCAGACCATGGCAGCTGATCATCTCGGAGACAACCATTCCGGCCCCGAACTCCCGGCAAAGTTGGCGAAAGGGGAGGTCAGTGTATCCGGCCAGGGGTGCGAGGATAAAGGGCGAGTCGAGAGTCAGGTTGGCGATGTGAAGCATATTTTTATTGCTGATATTTTTTTACAAACAGAGTAATTTGAATTTTTTTTAGTTCTTTTATTCCGTTTCTGTTTTCATCGTGATTGAGAAAGGAATAAGGGCTATTTGGGAGAATGCTTTTCAGCGTATTTCTCAATCAGGCCCTCATGTCGATCTTGTCTTCTTCAGGTCAGTTTAATATGTCCATGACAGTCTGGCTGAGAGACGAACTCTTTATCAGTTTCTTTATTACCATAATTGGAGAACCATATGCCACTGCAATTAAATATGCAATCAAGTGAATTGTCCAGTCAAGAATTGCAGGGATTGCGCGAGATGCGCGTTCGTTGTGCCAAAAACATCCTGCTTTGCACCAGCCTTGCCGCCTCCGGCCATCCAGGCGGCTCTCTTTCCTCTCTCGACATGCTGCTTGTCACCTATGGCTGTATCAACCATGATCCCAAGAATCCGGACATGGAAGAGAGGGATCGGGTTATCGTCAGCATGGGCCATATATCTCCAGGTGTTTATTCGACTCTGTCTGAATATGGATACTTCAATCAGGAGGATTTCCTGGGCGGATTTCGCCGGACTGGTTCCGGATTTCCCGGCCATGTGGAGCGCATTGTTCCAGGGGTTGAGTGGGATACCGGCAATCTGGGCCAGGGCCTGTCCACCGCCGTAGGTATTGCTCAAGCTTTTAAAATTCAAGGGCGTTCAAACAAAGTTATTGTCTTTATGGGTGATGGGGAACAGCAGAAGGGGCAGATTTGTGAAGCCATTCGTTTTGCCAATAAATACAAGCTCGATAATCTGATTGTGGTCATTGACCGGAATCATCTGCAGATCTGTGGCGCTACCGAAGATATCATGCCTCAGTCAGTCCGGGCCATGTATTCCACCAATAACTGGGACGTTAAATATCTGGAAGACGGACATGACTACAATAGCTACTTTCGCGCCTTGGCCGACGCCTACACCAAGCCATGCGGGAAACCGACAGTGATTGTGGCTCGTACCACCATGGGTAAGGGGATTTCCTTTATGGAAAACCTGGCCAAGTATCATGGTTCGCCCTTGAACCGCACCTTGCTGGCTGATGCGCTGAAAGAGCTGGGAGTTGAAAATGATGTGGAAAAATGGGAGGCCTTGCGCGCTCTGCCTGTAGCCACCCATACCATTCGTAAATATGTGTCCAATGCGCCGGAACTCTCTACAGGAGCGCCTCTTCTGTATGATGCTGATGCCAAGACCGATAATCGTTCCGCCTATGGCAATGCCCTGCAGGGACTGGCCGAGGCCAACAATGTTGGCGGAGCAATCAAGATCAGCGGTATCTCCTGTGATCTGGAAGGATCGGTAAAGATGGGAGGTTTTCGCAAACATTCACCGGGCGCTTATATTGAGGCAGGTATTCAGGAGCATCATGCCGCCAGCATGGCTGGTGGTATGAGTTCTGTGGGTATGGTGCCTTTCTTCAGCACCTTTGGCGTCTTTGCCCTCTCTGAGGTCTATAACCAGACCCGCATCAATGATTTTAATCATACCAACGTGAAGGTGGTCGCTACCCATGTGGGGCTGGATGTAGGGGAAGATGGTCCGACCCATCAGTGTATTGATTATCTGGGGCTTACGCGTAACTTCTTTCGATTTTCCGTATTCATGCCGGCTGATCCCAATCAGACGGACCGCATTATCCGTTATGCTGCCGCCCATTCCGGCAACGTCTTTGTGGGCATGGGGCGCTCGATCACCCCGGTGATCCTGAAGGAAGATGGAACCCCCTTCTATGATGCATCTTACACCTTTCAGGCAGGGAAGGCAGACTGGCTGCGCCGGGGTAGTGAGGCCACTATTATTACCTACGGGGCGCTCACCCCAACGGTCATGGAGGCATGGGCCCTGCTTGTCAGAGACGGAAAATCAGTGGCTGTGTTGAATATGGCCTCTTTGGTGCCTCTTGACAAGGATGCCATTCTTGAGGCTGCAGATAATGGGCCAGTGGTCACAGTTGAAGATCATCATATTGACACCGGACTTGGGTCCATGGTGGCCCTGGTGCTTGCCGAGGCGGGGAAAGCGGTCCCCTTTAAGAGATGCGGGGTTCAATTTTATGGTGGGTCAGGGCAACCGGCTGAGTTGTACGCCAGGCAGGGACTTGATGCCGGCTCAATCTCAGCGATAGTGAAAGGCTTGTTATGAAATAAGTTGTATTATAAATGAGGAAAGCAAAAAGGCCATCCGGGTTCAGGGATGGCCTTTTTGCTTTAATAGAAAGCAGAAAATAAAAAAAATTATTTCCCATCGATTATTATATCGTTGATAATCTATCCAGTGCTTTCATGTAAATTTTTTCTGAAAGATCGTCAATAATGGATGCCAGAGCTTTTGCTTCATTATCAGAGGTTGCTGTTGAACTACTTGTTATCCTGGAATCTTGAGTCCATGTTTCGCCAGGAACTTCCAGTAGCACTTTGTCAGTTTTAATATCTTTGAGGATGTAGCGGACGGTGAGAATCACTTTAACTTCGGTAGTGTTGTTAAAGGCCCCATATGATAGGCTTGGTAACTGAATGGAGAGGATCTCACCGGCAAGGATAAAATCGGCTCCTGTCTTTTCATTGATTACTTTCAGAGAGTTGGATTTTTGGAACCAGTGGCTTAATGACTGATAAATTTTGGTGTCAAGTTGCAGGGCATTCGTTCTGTTCTTCCAATGAGTAACATAGATGGATTTTTCAGGACCGGTATAGACATAAGGACTATGATACCCACAGGCAGAAAGACACAGGGCTGTAAGGAGAAAAAGCGAGCTGAGACGAAGTGTTGTTTTCAACAGTTTACTCCAATATATAATTTTAGAAGCCGTTACGAAATAACCATTACATCTTTAACTATTTCGTTACGCAGGCCAAGGATGGCCCAGTGTCACGGGCGCCATGGAGGTTGCAGGAATGATCGACACCTTATGCTGTTTACGATATTTCAATATCACAGTTATTTTATTACAAAACCCTTATTAAAATATCCTTAAATAACAATATTCACAAGCTTCTTCTGCACAATAATAATCTTTTTGACAGGTTTATCCGCAATAATCTTCAGGATATTCTCGTCGTTCAACGCCTTTTCCTTAATCTCCTCATCACTGATATCCGCTGGAACCTGGAGACGGGAACGAACCTTGCCGTTGACCTGAAGGACGAGAGTCAGCTCCTCTTCTTTGGCCGCCTCGATGTCTAGTTGGGGCCACTGTTCCTGGTCAATGGGGCGGTGGTTACCAATCTGTTGCCACAATTCTGCGCAGAAATGGGGAACCATGGGGGAGAGCAAGAGGAGGATTGTTTGCACTGCTTCATGGATCAAAGCAGGTGTCACTGGCTCCCGAATTTTGTCGCTTTCCAAGGGAGCAAGGGTGGTCAGGGTGTTGAACAGTTCCATGATCCCGCTGATGGCGGTGTTAAAATGGAAGTTGTTCTCGATGTTCAAGGTCACCCTCTGGATGGTCTGGTGGGTCTTGCGATGGAGGGCCTGGTCTGCCTCACAGCGGATCTCGATTTCCTTTTTTGTCGTCCGGGCCAGGAGCTCCTTGTGGCCCATAACATAGCGATAGATCCGGTTGAGAAAACGAAAGGAACCTTCCACGCCCTTGGCATTCCATTCCAGATCCTTTTCCGGTGGGGCGGCAAAAAGACTGAAGAGTCGCACCGTATCTGCCCCATATTCGTTGATCAGATCATTGGGGTCAACCACGTTGCCCTTGGATTTGGACATCTTGGAGCCATCCTTGATAACCATCCCCTGAGTCAGAAGGTTGGTGAAAGGTTCGTCAATGTCGAGGTATCCAAGATCGCGGAGAACTTTTGTGAAAAAACGGGAGTAAAGCAGATGAAGGATGGCATGCTCCACTCCACCGATATACTGATCCACCGGCAGCCAGTGTAAGGCCTTGGCACGGTCTATGGGGGCTTCGGTATGGCGTGGGCAGGTATAACGGGCAAAATACCAGGAGGATTCCACAAAGGTGTCCATGGTATCGGTCTCACGCCGTGCCGCACCACCGCAGGCAGGGCAGGTGGTCGTAAGGAAGGAGTCGCGTTGATGCAGAGGGGCGCATGTATTCTCTGCTGCATCTGTGTCTTCCGGCAGAATCAGCGGCAACTGCTCCACAGGTACGGGCTGGACGCCGCATTTATCACAGTAAATCATGGGGATTGGAGCCCCCCAGTAACGCTGTCGGGAAATCCCCCAGTCGCGCAACCGATAGGAGGTATGGGGTGCGCCAAAACCCTGCGCTGTGGCGTAATTGATAATTTCCTGTTTGGCCTCTGTTGAGGACATGGTGCTGAATGTGCCTGAGTCGGCCAGCAGACCTGGATCAATGGAGGCCGCCTCCATCATCTCTCCCGTGAGCGTTGTGCCTTCAGGAATCACAACTGGCTTGATGGGAAGGTCATATTTGCGGGCAAATTCAAAATCACGCTGGTCATGTGCAGGTACAGCCATGACTGCCCCGGTGCCATATCCCATGAGGACAAAATTGGCCACATAGACCGGGACCTTGTCGCCGTTAAAGGGATTGATGCAGTATCTTCCAGTAAAGATGCCCTTTTTCTCCTGTTCATCGTCAGGCTTCTGTTGCTGCTTTTCCTGGATAATGGCGTGGATAAAGTCCCGGAGCTCTTTTTCCTGCGTCGATCCTTGGAGCAGGACCTCCACCAGAGGATGCTCAGCGGCAATAGACATGAAGGTCACGCCAAAGATGGTGTCAGGGCGGGTGGTGAATATGGAAAGGAGCTCCTCACTTCCTTCAATTTTGAAATCACAGGTGAGGCCCTCTGATTTGCCAATCCAGTTGCGCTGCATGGTCACAACCTTGTCCGGCCAGCCGCTCAGTTTGTCAAGATCACGGAGAAGTTCCTCGGCGTAATCGGTGATCTTGAAAAACCAGCCATTCATCTGTCGGGGGGTAACAAGCTCATCGCAGCGCCAACAGGTCCCGTCAATAACCTGTTCATTGGCAAGTACGGTCTGGCAGGAATTGCACCAGTTGACCGTAGTGTTCTTCTGATAGGCGAGCCCTTTTTCGTACATCTGGAGGAAAAGGAGCTGCTCCCAGCGGTAATAGCCGGGGTTGCAGGTAGCAATTTCACGGTCCCAATCATAGGAAAGGCCGAGTTTGCGCAGTTGGTTGCGCATGTAATCAATGTTGTCATAGGTCCAGCGCGCCGGGTGGGTATTGTTTTTCCGGGCGGCATTTTCTGCGGGCAGACCAAAGGCATCCCAACCCATGGGATGCAGGACATTGAACCCACGCAGTCGCTTATAACGGGCGATGACGTCCCCTATGGAATAATTACGGACGTGGCCCATGTGAATGCGTCCCGAAGGATAAGGGAACATCTCCAGGGCATAATATTTTTCACGTGGGTCGTCTTCAGAGACCTTGTAACTCTCATCCTTCTGCCAGAACTCCTGCCAGTTGGCTTCTATTGTTTTGAAATCATATCTGTTGTCTGATTCTGCAGTTGTGGACATGTTTGGGCCTCGGTGTAGAAAAAACTGGAAGGACTATGACTTGTTGTAAGACTTTTCTCGATGAAATTGGCTGTTATGCAAGATCTTTTTCGAAGTCGGGGGTTAATAGCTATGGGGATCATCGTAGTGACTCATGTTCTCAAAGAGGGTGAATTCCTTGAGGAAGGTCAGTTTGAAGGTGCCGGTGGGACCGTTTCGCTGTTTACCGATGATGATCTCGGCACTGCCCTTTTCCGGATTATCCTCACTCTTATTGTACACCTCATCACGGTATATGAAACAGATTACATCGGCATCCTGCTCAATGGCTCCCGACTCACGGAGATCTGACATCATCGGTCGTTTGTCGGTGCGGCTTTCAAGTCCACGGTTGAGTTGTGACAGGGCCAAGACAGGAATCTTGAGTTCCTTGGCCATGGCCTTGAGTGACCGGGAGATCTCACTGATCTCCTGGGTTCGATTCTCAATGGAGTTACGGCCGCGCATGAGCTGCAGGTAGTCGACGAGAACCATACCGATATTATGCTGGGCTGCAAGCCTGCGGACCTTGGCCCTCATTTCAAGGACGGAAATGGCTGGCGTGTCATCAATATAGATGGGCGCATTTTCAAGCATGCCTACGGCTCTTGTCAGTTTGGGCCAGTCTTCGGGAAGCAACTTGCCGGTACGAACTCGCTGGGAATCTATGCGGCCGACAGAGCAGAGCAAACGCATGACCAGTTGCTCATGGGACATCTCAAGGCTGAAGATGCCTACTCCAACATTGTCGACCAGCGCTACGTGCTGGGCAATATTCATGGCAAAAGCGGTCTTTCCCATGGAAGGGCGACCGGCAAGGATAATAAGATCAGAAGGCTGGAGACCGGCGGTCATCTTGTCCATCTCCACATATCCGGTTGCAGCACCCGTGATCAACTCTTTTCTTTCATAAAGCTTTTCAATGGTTTTAAAGGCGGCAGGAATTGCCTGGCCCATTGAGGTAAAGCCCTGGCTGCTTTTGGAACTGGCAATCTCGAAAATTGCCTGTTCCGCTTCATCCACCAGGCTGTCAATATCGCCCTGTTCGTCATAACAGCGTGAGGCGATCTCGGTGTTTACCTGGATCAGGTTTCTCAGTATAGCCTTCTGACGAATAATTCTGGCGTAATGAGCGAGATTGGAGGTAACCGGGACCATAGAGGTCAGCATGGCAAGGTATGCTGCGCCGCCAACTTCATCGAGCTTGTTGCTGTTTTTTAGCTGATTGGTAACGGTGATCAGATCCTGGGGCTCATTTTTTTCAAAGAGCTGGATCATGGCCTCAAAGATCTGCTTATGGGCCGGACGATAGAAATTTGCAGGTTGCAGAATCTCAAGAACTGTGCCGAGCGATTGATCCTTGAGAAGGATTGTGCCGAGTACAGATTGTTCAGCCTCAAGGTTCTGAGGGGGAACTCTGCCCCCAGGTGCGGTTGATGCAGGTGTGGTCATTGAATAGAACTCACTCATCTTGATTCTGACCATGAAAGAAAGAGGGTGTAAAATAACAACACACCGAAGAGGAATGGGTCCCTATACGGTGTGTTGTTTTGCAAGCAATAGAGCTTGATAGAACAAACTTGTCGTTTAAGAATAACTGGAACATTATAATAAACGGCATGTCATACGGTTAAGAAATGAAACACAGAAAAATACTGAAGAGGAACCGAGACGAAACAAACATGAATTCCATGATCATCCGCTATGACTCCTCTTACTGCTTTTACCATTCAGATGCAGTTCATATTGTAGGCAAGTGGTTTATCTCAAAACCGTCACTCAATTATGCCTTCTCAATAGTTGGCACGATCTTGACTGTGATATCAGTGGACATTTGAAAACCAACCTTGACAGGAACTGTAAACTCACCGAGGGTTTTGATGGGATCGGCAAGAACAATCTGCTTCTTGTCTATAACAATGTCCATCTCTGCCAATTTCTGGTGAATGTCGGTGCTGGTGATGGAACCAAACAGCCTGGAATCATCTCCTGAGAGCTGAGCAATGGTGATGGTGATTCCAGCCAGTTTTTTGGAGAGTGACTCTGCCTGCTGACGTTGCTGTTCAAGTTTTGCCTTAATGGTGGCAAGATTACGGTCCAGAATTGACTTGTTCTGGGCGTTGGCCAGAACCGCCTTGCCCTGTGGCAGCAGATAGTTGCGTCCATATCCTGGCTTTACGATGACAATGGCACCTTCCTGGCCAAGGGTGCTTATGGTTTCTTTCAATATAAGTTCCATGGTGTTGCTCCTTAATGGTGTTTGCGTTCTGATTCGCAGAAATGCCTTTATAAAGTATCTTCCTGATTCGAATCCTGACTACTTAGATGTCGTAAGTCAAACCAGACATCAGCGAGCCCGATCACTGATAAAAAAATGGTTCCCAATGATTGAAAAATAATAATCACATAGAGAAGGGAACGTATGAGTAAAGGGACTTTCCACTTATTTAAAAAAAAGAGGGCAATGGAAAGTCCCTGGAAACAGTAAATTACACTTGCAATCAATAACAGATTAAAACCAATAGTTCTGACCATTGGTACAGGCAGCAGAGCCATAATTGCTGCTGCGATGACTGTCCATATAAGCTTCTCCGGCAGATGCCAGTATTGATAGTCTGGCCAAGCACTATGTCCGGTATGTCTAGTGACTAACCTGTTGCCGAGCACCATGGCCAACCATACTATAAATAAGGCAATACTGGTCAAGATTGCCGGCATGAATTGGGTCATCCTCTCTTTTATCTGCGAAAAGGTCTGACTCAACAGATAAAAAGAGTCTGCCGGGATTTTTTCATTCTCCTGATACAACTTCAAGGCCTCATCTATTCCCTGATTCATTGACAACAGGAGCGTAGAATAGGGATGGCTTCCTTCTATAATGGCAATTATACCGGAAAAAAGAAACCATGACAGGCTTAAAACAACAACCCCCTTGAACCCTGTAAGGGCTGGCGTTTCGGCTTGAAAAGCCGAACGAGCCAATATTAAACCGGTGGGAATCATGGTCAGGCCAAGCATCATCTGGCTTGCCACCTGTAATAACGCCCCTATTACAAGAGCGATAAGTAGTCCATGGAGGAGGTATTTGCCGCCACTGTTCCAACCGTATCTGTAGAGATAGTAAAAAACAAGTAACGGTACAACACAATACATCCAGCCAAAAACAGCGCTCTGTAGAGCGGGTAGCAGAAAACCCCCTGTCACGATGAAGATATGTTTGAATATTTTCATCCCGTCAGGGATTTCTGGCTCCTGGGTCATGGTTTTAATACGCCCGAATTCCTTTTATCTCGGTATTGAACCGGTGTAGGGTAACAGAGCAATCTGACGTGCTCTTTTTATGGCTTCACATAACTGTCGCTGATGGGTGGCGCAGGTGCCGGAAATACGACGAGGCATGATCTTGCCACGCTCTGAAATAAAATAACGTATTGTCTTCAAGTCTTTATAGTCAATTACCGTTTCCTGGTCGGTGGTGCAGAACCTGCAGACCTTTTTTCGTGCAAAAACGCGTTTTATAGGAGGCATTTGAGTTTCCTGTATATTTATTTGGTTATGAATGGGATGAGATCGTGTTTTTATTCGTCAGAATCGTTTGTGTCATCATCTTCAGAATTCTCATTCTCTTCAGACTCCCCGGATTCTTTAGCGGATTGGCGTGTTGCTATCTCAACCTTGGCCTGTTCGATCTTTTCTGCCGTGATATCTTTTGCCAGTTTGACGGTCATATATTTGAGGATAGCGTCATTAATCCTGAATTTCCGCTCCATCTCCAATACTGCAGCGGGTTCAGTCGCATAATCACAATAGATATAAGTACCCTGGGTCTCTTTTTTGATCAGATAAGCGAATTTTCGCAGACCCCAGCGGTCAAGGTGAATGATGGTTCCGCCTTCGCTCTGAATGATACCATTTGCATTGTCAATAATCGTGTTGATCTCTTCTTCTCCAAGATTTGGTCGAAGAATATAGATCGTTTCGTACCTGCGCATGTGTTCCTCCTCGTGGACCCATGATTGTCGGGATCTGTTATCCCTGATTTTCGGCTCTCGTCAAAGTTATAGAAAAGAGCGAAGAGGTATCTGTCTGGCACCATTGCCGGACAGGGGGTGTCAATACTTCAACACCGTATAGAAAAATAAGTATAAATACATCGGCTCTTCAGCCGTGTCAATTTGTTTTTTTCTCTTTTTCCTGAGATTTGATGGCTCGCCACTGTTTCTCAAGCTCTTCTTCTGTGCCTTTTTCGCCATCGGCAAAGACATGGGGGTGTCTTCGGATCATTTTTTCATTGATGTTTCTGAGGATGTCCTGAAGGGTAAAAGTACCATTTTTTTTGTTGATTTCGGCCATGAGAATTACAAGAAAGAGCATGTCCCCAAGCTCTTCGCAGAGATTTTCCGGGTCATTGTTGTCGATGGCGGTGATAATTTCGGCAAATTCCTCTCTGAAATATTTTTTCAGGCTGAGGGTTGATTGCTTCTGGTCCCATGGACATCCGTCAGGCCCTAGCAGAGAGCGCACGGTGTGCAGCAGGAGAGAAAAGTGATGTGCATCAGTTGGCATGGAGTTGTGTTCTATGGAGGAAGTATGGAGATGGCTGAATCTTGTCTGCGATTTGGAAGGTGAATTCTTTTTATCAATCCTATCTGTAAGCCAGTCGTGTTTTCTTTTGTTGGAGCAGGCAGAGATAGTAGCCGTTTACCTTGCCGATAAGTTCATGAGTTTCCAGGTAGGGGGCGTATTGACCCTGCTTCAACTCTTTGATGTTTTCCCCGGCATTCCAGGCCGAGAGTACAAGGGCAAGGTGGCCGTTAAATTTATAATTGTATTTGGCGATCAGGTAACAGGTGAGCAGGATATTGACTTCCGGATCAAAGAGATCTTCTTCGCTGAGAGTGCTTAGTCTGGACCGGCTGATATTATGGAAATCGACGGTGCCCTTTGAGAGCTCACGGCCGGCTTCTATCCCGGTGCTGGGGATAATCTGACCCAGTCCCCTGGCGTTCTTGCTGGAGATGGCTATGGGGTTGGCATCGGATTCCGCCAGAATCAGGGCGCGAATGAAATCAGGGCTGACCTTGTGTCGGGGTTGAAAAAAGGTGAAGCCGGCAAAATATTCAATGAGGCCATGGTAACGGCCTATTTTGTTGAGGCGTTCGGCGGAAAGATTGACATCCTTGTACTTATTGATAGAGCTTGCAAGTTCGCTGCGTCCGGATATTGGGATGAGAAGCAAGGTGCAGATAATGAACAGGTGGACAAGAGTTTTCAGGGAACGTTTCGCCATTGTTTATCCTTCAGTCTGTGGGAGGCGTTCCCGGGTGAGAAAACGGTTGATCGTTCTGCACAGCAGGAAAGGATCGTGGCTGCCGGTCATCTCCCGGATGGAGTGCATTGCGAGTGTCGGGGCACCAATGTCGACCGTGGGGATTCCCAGGAGTGCTGAGGTATGGGGGCCTATGGTACTGCCACAGGCCATGTCGCTGCGCATGACAAAATCCTGGGTGGCAACCCCAGCTTCGGCGGCAATTATTTTATAGATGGCCCCGCTGATGCTGGTGGTCGCGTAGCTCTGATTGGCATTGCTTTTGATCACTGGGCCATGGTTCAGCAGTGGGGTATGCTCCGGGTCTGACTTGTCACTGAAGTTCGGGTGGATGCCGTGGGCGTTGTCCATGGAGATAAAAAATGATCCACGCAGGGTACGATCTCTGGTGACTGGATCCGGCATGATCCGTCCCAGCATTGAGTGGAGAAATGAGCCCTTGGCACCGGCGGCAGTGAGAGAACCGATTTCCTCATGATTGTTGCAGATCAGCAGACGATTAGTGTCCGCTTTTGTATCCTTTAGAGTTTCGATCATGGCGGAGAATCCTACAAAACAACTGAGCAGATTGTCAAGGCGACTGGCGGTGATAAATTCGTTGCCAATCCCAAGATAAGAGGGCGGCTGACAGTCGTAGCAAAACAGGTCGAAACTAATGATGGCTTCAACCTGTTTGTCCGAGTGTTCCTTCTTTATCTGTTCGGCAAGAATAGATGAAAGGTTTAGCGAGTCATCTTCTGTTATCTGGGAGAGAATGGGGACCAGTTCTTTTTGTTTGTCGATGGCGTGGCCTTTATTGGCCTCGCGATCAAAGTGGATGGCCAGGCTGGGGATTGTTGCCACCGGGCGTTTGAAATCGATAAGCAGGGTTAGTAACGCACCCTCTGTTGTCGTGCAGACCACTCTTCCGGCAATGGAAAGCTCTCTGTCAAACCAGGTGGTCAGTAGCGGTCCGCCATACACCTCGACCCCGAGCTGGAAAAAAGAGTGTGATGTCTTACCGGCAAGCGGCTTTATCTGGAGTGCCGGGCTGTCTGTATGGCTGCCCATAATCCTGAAACCTTGATCTTGAACATTCGTTGAGGCCAGGGTGAAAGCGGCAAGTGCTCCGTTATCTCTGATAATGAAATAGGAATTGCCAGGCGCAAGATGCCATGCGTCGGTCTCAAAAAGCTGTTGGAAGCCAGCGTCGCGCAATTTCGCGGCCATGAATGAGACTGCGTGAAAAGGAGTGGGAGATGTCTGGAGGAACTGGAAAAAATCCTGGTTGAAACGGTCTTCCTGCATGTTTTTATTGCTCTCTGCTTTGTCAGGTTTTAGCCTTGGTCTGTCTAGTGTCAGGCCAAAGAAGCCATAGCCCTGTACGCTGCGCTCATTATTGCCCGAGTGGTGTTCGAAGGTGCTTTGGTATCTGAAGCAGAATCGGGAGCGATTTTGATATTATTTTTAGGAAAATTTTCAGGGGATTCGTTATTGCTTTTGCCCATTGGCCCTGAGGGGGTATCCTGATTTTCTGTCAATTGCGTTGTCTGCAATTCCTGAATGGCCTTCATCTCTTGCATGCTCGCCTGAGCGGCAATCTGGCGGTCAGCAGCCGATGGATTGGCAGGGGCCAGGGCCGCACGTTTGACTGTGCGCATCTTCATGATCGTGGCCGCTGGCGTTGATTCTTTTCCTATGTCAATGGGAACACTGCCGCCCACGGCGTATCGTTTACCGTTGGGTCCGGTTTGATAGGAAAAGGAGGGACCGCCTGACGCATATTGTCCAGCGGTGGACAGGTGTGCCTGTTCGTGGGTCCTTACCTCGGCATCTCGTTGTTGGAGTTGTTGGACCTGGCGGAGCTCTGTCTCATCCAGGGGCAGCTGGTTGCTCCCCTTGGTACCTGCTTGTCTTGTGTCTGCTGCTGTTTTGTTGGCCTGCTCAGAAGTTCCGGGTGCTTCCTGGCGGGAGCTTAAAATTTTTCCTTCATAGGATAAAGAAATTTGATCTTCTGATTGTTCGCCGGCAGGAGTTGACGAGGTCGGGTCGAAGGGCGCAGCTTTGTCCTGTCCCTGGAATCTGGTTCCAGCCGAGGCGTAAGCCTGAAAGCCGTATGCAGTAATAGGAGTTATTGAGAGGTTAGCCATATGTTTTTATGGTTATTCCAAAGCTATGGCGTAACGAAATTCAGAATCGTTAGCGCAGCTGTTGCCGTAGGCCAGTCAGGGGGTTCTTCCCTTAAAATGGCCTGAAACAGTATTAACTGCTCTTTATAGATTGAGCTACTCCTCTTTGTGCTTTTTTGTCAAGCAAATAAGTGAAATTCGCATGTGGAATTAAGGAATTTTTAAATAAAATAAACATAAGTCAGTGTGAATGCAAACTGTAATTATTACTCATGTTCCGAGGTGGTGTCAGGTGGGTTGCTGGATTTCTCCTCAGGGGCTGCTGACTGCTTATCTGCTTTCATCGTGAAACAGACAGCGGGGAGGAATTCCTGAAAGGATTCACCGTAGATCTCCCAAATGGAGACAAAAAGGGCAGCAATGATCGGTCCGACGACGATGCCGATGATGCCAAACATGGAGATGCCGCCGAAGGTGGAAAAGAGGATGAAAAGATCATGCATCTCGGTGTCTTTTCCCACCAGTCGGGGGCGGAGAAGGTTGTCGGCGTTGCCGGCGATCAGACCGCAGAAAATGCCGATGAAGATGGCTCCGGCAATGTCCTTGCTGAGGATCAGGATGAGGAGAGCAGGGCCCCATACAATGGCCGTGCCAACGCTGGGGACAATCGAGAGGACCGCCATAAGGCAGCCCCAGAATACCGGGCTGGGAATACCGGCCAAGGCAAATCCTAATCCGCACAGGGTACCCTGGATAATGCCGATGATGAGAGTCCCCTTGATGGTGGCCCTGGCAACTGAAGTGAAACGTTGCAGCAGCTGCTGTTCGTCTTTGTTCTCAAGAGGGATGTAATAAAGGATCTTGTACAGAAGCTTTTTGCCATCGATGAGAAAATAAAACATGGTGTAGAGCATGATGATGGACATGATGGCCGCGTTCACCGTCACTTTGGTGATGGAGGAAAGCGAATCGATGAGCAGGGTTGAGGTGTTACCTACCAGGTTTCCCAGTTTTTGGAGAATCATGTCTCGGTGGGGCAGAACTTGATCGTAGTAGGGACTTTTATGTAGGAAATCAGAGATTATGGTGGGTTGTTCAATAAATTTCTGAACCCAGGGGGTGACGGATTGACTGACGTGGAAGGCCTGTGCCACGACAACACCAATGAGTGCGGACATGGGTAGAAGGACAAGACATACTATAATGAGGATGGTCAAAAGGGAAGCTGCGTTTTCCCGACCTTTGAGCGAAATGAGTAGTCGGTGATAGAGGGGGCTGAGCAGTGCTGAAAAAATAGCAGCCATGAAAATAGTCATGAGGAACTGATGCATCATGGACAGAAAAATGGCGGAGATGCCCATGACAAAGAGGAGCAGGACGGCTTTACTGGCAATTTTGGGAGAGGTCATGGTTCGGGTGAGTGGGTGAGAGTTTTTACGATCGGAAGAATAACAGGGCTCCATGAAAATGATGTTTCAAGCAGAGTATCGTTGTTTTGGCGCTGATCTTCAAGGGAAAAATGAGAGAGATCGTGCCTTAGATTCAAAAAAATTGATAAATAGATAAAAAAAAATGAATAACAGGCGATTGCCTTCTTGAAAAAAAAGATAAAACCAGTTAGTTTTGACTCTTTTGACATCAGTAGGTTCAGTATGGTGGCGCGTTAAGGATAGCTTTCGCGGTCGGTCGCAGGAAGATAAGTATAGACGCTGAAAATATTAAGCCGTTGTCATAAAATAAGTGGAACATTGAATTACCGTGAACGGCATAAGGGCCGTAACGAAATGGTAAGAAATGTAATGGTTATTTCATAACGGTTTTTCAACAATGATATGTTTTAAGCAATGAGGGAATTAAAATGACAGCAAAGATCATAAGCGGTACTGAAGTGGCAAAGGCAATCCGTGAAGAGTTAAAGGTTGAAGTTGCCGAGCTGATGGAGAAACACGGGATCATCCCTGGTCTGGTTACCATTCTTGTTGGCGAGGATCCTGCTTCTCAATCCTATGTGGCTGCCAAAAACAAAACGGCCCATGCCCTCGGAATTCATTCTGAGCAGGTGACTCTGGCTGCCGACACCCGTGAGGCGGATCTGCTGGCGCTGGTTGTTAAATATAATAATGATTCGAAGATTCACGGGATTCTGGTACAGCTTCCTCTGCCCAAGCATATCAACGAGGCCAATGTCCTTTATGCCATCAGTCCGGACAAGGATGTGGATGGTTTCCATCCTGTGAATGTGGGCAAGATGGTGCTGGGCGAGCAGTGTTTTCTTCCCTGTACTCCCCATGGTATTTTGGAGTTGTTGGTGCGCAGCGGTGTGCAGACCAGCGGTGCCGAGGTGGTGGTTATTGGTCGTAGTAATATTGTGGGCAAGCCCATTGCTAATCTGATGCTGCAGAAACGTCCCGGCGGCAATGCCACGGTTACCCTTTGTCATACCCGGACCAAGGATATGGCGGCCCATTGCCGGCGTGCCGATATTCTGATTGCGGCGGTTGGGGTGCCCAAAATGGTCACTGCTGATATGGTAAAAGATGGAGTTGCGATCATCGATGTCGGGGTCAATCGTATCGGCATGAGCGAGTCCGGTAAGGCGATCCTGGCCGGTGATGTTGATTTTGAGGCGGTGAAAGAGAAGGCCTCCTGTATCACCCCCGTTCCTGGTGGCGTCGGTCCCATGACGATTACCATGCTGATGAAGAATACTGTGCAGGCGGCAAAAATAGCTGGAAAGCTGATCTGATACAAAAAGTTACACTACGAGTTATCGTTCCCATACGATTTATCCTGGAGGAAACACTATGAGTGATGAGAGAAACGGATGCAGCTCCTGTAATACGATTAGCCTTGCGTCAACAAAGGATCTGTTGAATCAGGATCTGGCCAAACAGGTACGCACGGCCTATGATCGCATTGACAGTAGGGGTATGTCATCCTGTCTTTTTGGTTCCAGCGGCACATGTTGTAAAAACTGTAATATGGGGCCATGTCAGATTATTGATGGTGTTGAATCCATGATAGGTGTCTGCGGGGCTACGGCTGATACTGTGGCCGCCAGAAATTTCGCCAGGACTATTGCGGCAGGTACTGCCGCTCATACCGATCATGCCCGGGAGATGGTGCGCGGCTTTATCGCCACAGCCAAAGGCGAAACGCCTCATGAGATCAAAGACGTGCAGAAGCTGCATGCCATGGCTGAGATCTTTGGTGTTGCTATCGAAGGACGTGACAAAAACGAGATTGCCCTTGAGCTTGGCAATAAGGCCCTGGCCGAGTTTGGTCAGCAGGACGGAACGCTCACCATGCTCAAGCGGGCCCCGAAAAAACAGCAGGCGATCTGGAAAAAACTGGGAGTTGAGCCGCGCGGCATTGACCGTGAGGTAGTGGAAACCATGCATCGGACCCATATGGGTGTTGATCAGGAATACCGCAATATCATGCTGCAGGGATCGCGCTGTGCCCTGGCAGATGGTTGGGGCGCGTCCATGCTCTCCACTGAACTTACCGATATCATGTTCGGCACCCCTGTTCCCCGGCGTGCCGTTGTTGATCTCGGGGTGTTGAAGGGTGATCATGTCAATGTCACCGTCCATGGTCATGAACCGCTGTTGGCTGAGTCGCTTTGTCTGGCGGCCGAAGAGCCGGAGATTCTGGCTTTAGTCAAAAAGGTGGGGGCCAAGGGGATCAATCTTGCCGGGGTCTGTTGTACCGGCAATGAGATCCTTATGCGTCGCGGGATCCCTGTGGCAGGCAGTTTTATCCAGCAGGAGATGGTGCTGGCCACCGGTGCCGTTGAAGCTATGGTGGTTGATGTCCAGTGCGTTATGCAGTCAGTGGCCCAGATCGTCAAGGGGAAACATACTGATATTATCACCACCAATTATCGGGCCAAGATGCCTGATGCTATTCATATTCAGTTTGAAGAACATGATGCCATGGGGTCGGCCAAAAAAATTCTGATCAAGGCCATTAATAACTTTAAAAAGCGTGGCGAGTATTATATCCCTACAGACAAGAAATTTGATGTGGTGGTAGGTTTCAGCCATGAAACCATCAACTACATGCTGGGCGGACGTTTCCGGCAGAGCTACCGGCCTCTCAATGATAATATTATCAATGGCCGGATCAAGGGTGTGGCGGCGATAGTTGGATGTGAACATTATAAATATGCCGATGACGTCCACTTCAAGATTGCCGTTGAACTGCTGAAGAATAATGTCCTGATTCTGGCTACCGGATGTGCGGCTCAGGCCCTTGGCAGGATGGGGTTGATGCGGCCCGAGGCTGCGGCTGAGTACTGCGGAGCAGGTCTTGCAGAAGTCTGCGAGACCGTTGGTATGCCTCCTGTTCTCCATGTCGGATCCTGTGTCGATAACAGTCGCCTGTTGATAGCCTTGACCGAGATGGTGAAAGAGGGTGGTTTGGGTGAGTCCATTGCCGATCTGCCGGCCTGTGGTACGGCCCCCTTGTGGATGAGTGAAAAGGCAGTTGCCATCGGCCAGTATTTTGTAGCCAGCGGTGCCCATGTTGTGTTCCAAAATCTTCCGGTTACCGGCGCCAAGGCTTTTAACAAGTATCTCCTTGAGGGAATGAAGGAAGAGTATGGAGCCTGCTGGGATTACGAAGAAGATCCGATCAAATTGGCCCATAAGATGATCAAAGCCATTGATGGCAAGCGTGAGGCCTTGGGGATTAACAAGAAACAGGATCGTGTCCTCTTTGATATGGGGATGCGTCGAGAGCTGACTACGGGTATTCCGGGTCTGGGTTGCGGACAGAAATAAAAGACTGAATGTTGAAAGCAGGGTGCGCGCGGTGTACCCTGCAACTGAATCGTTACGAATTTAGCGAGTTTTTCTGATGGAGGAGCGCGTCCGATGAAATCGGGGAGTAATCTTGAAAGGGTGTTGAGGGCTGGAGAGTTCGCGGTAACAGGTGAACTGGGGCCTCCTAAAAATGGGAACCCTGAAGTGGTGCGGGAAAAGGCGCGTCTCTTGAAAGGTCATGTGGATGCGGTAAATATCACCGACTGCCAGACGGCGATCGTTCGCATGTCATCAATTGCTGCGGGTCTGATTACCCAGAATGAAGGGGTTGAGCCTGTAATCCAGATGACCTGTCGTGACAGGAATCGTATTGGGATGCAGTCGGATATTCTGGGTGCGCAGGCCTTGGGTCTGAAAAACCTGCTCTGTCTGACTGGTGATCATCAGAAATTCGGCAATCATCCTGGATCAAAAGGAGTTTTTGATATGGACTCCATTCAGATGCTCGGCATGGTTAAGGCCATGCGGGATGAAAAACAATTTCAATGCGGTGAGGAAATAAAGAGTAATGAACCCCGGTTCTTCCTCGGTGCGGCTGCCAATCCTTTCGCTCACCCCTTTGAATATCGGGCGGTACGTTTAGGGAAAAAGGTGGCCGCCGGCGCAGATTTTATTCAGACCCAGATCATCTATAATGTGGAAAGATTTGCCAAATTCATGGAGATGGTTCGTGATCTTGGGCTTGATGAAAAGGTCTTTATCCTGGCTGGCGTCACTCCTCCCAAGTCCCTTGGCATGGCTCGCTACATGAAGAGCTCGGTACCCGGCATGGATGTGACCGATGACGTGATCCGGCGGATGCAGGATGCCAAAGACAAGCAGGAGGAAGGAATCAACATCTGTGTTGATATCATCCGGCAGGTCAAGGAGATCAAGGGTGTGGCCGGTGTCCATGTAATGGCCATTGAATGGGAAAGCGCGGTGCCGGAGATCCTTAAACGGGCCGGACTGCTGCCACGGCCATCCATTTTCGGCGAGGCTGTAGCCGAAGGTGTTACGCCTGAAAAAGAGACTCAGGAATCCATCCATATTCAGGCTGTGGATATGGAGAAGCTCCTGGTGAAGGCCAGAGCTGAAGCAGCAGAGATCGTTGCAACTGCCCGCAGAGAGGCTGAGTCGCTTATGGTGAAGGCTCAGGCAGCAAAGCTGGGTATCGGTGGTGCTCAGGTGGTTGTGGCTGATACGAAAACGACTGGAACAAGTGTGCCCACGGGCGAAATAGATGACGCAGGAGAGCATGAGATGAATGAAAAAGAGCGTATCATGGCCTTGGAGGCCATGAATCATGGACTATCCGCCTTGAAAAAGGCCTATGGCTTGTCCGACGAGCAGTTTGAGGCCATTACTAATTTTGCAGGCGCTCATGCCATCCTCAATCGTGAACCGCAAAAGTCGGTTGTGGCTTCTGCGCCTGTTGCCCCTGAAGCTGCTCCTGCAGCAGCTCCTGTAGCAGCGCCTACTCCGAAAGTAGATACGGCAGCAGAAGATGCTGCCAAGGCCGCGGCTGAGGCAAAGGTAAAGGCTGAAGCCAAGGCTGCAGCAGATGCTGCTGGACAGGCCAAGGCGCAGGAAGCGGTTCAACAGGCGGCTCAGGAAAAGTCCGCAGCAGAAGCAAAAATAAAGGCTGATGCTGAGGCAAAGGCTGCGGCAGAGGCCAAGGCCAAGACCGAAGAAGAGGCAAAGGCAAAAGCCGCTGCCGAGGCTGCAGCTCAGGTTACAGCTCCAACTGCTGGTGCCGATTTCGGAGTATCCTCATTGGCCCTTGAGAAGACGACACTGGCCGAGCGCGCTAGCCAGGTTGATGAAAAATCTTATAAAGAAAAATATACCGGGGTCATCCGCGAGACCGTTCTCGGGAATGGCGATCATACCATTACTGTCGGTGGTAGTGCATCCATGCCCTTCCATCTCTTTGAAGGCATTCATCCGCACAAAGCTTTGATTGCCATGGATGTGCTCGATGCAAGACCTGACGACTGGCCAGAGACTCTGGCTCAGCATTTTACCGATGTCATGGATAATCCGGTTGCCTGGGCCCAGAAATGTATCAAGGAGTATGGTGCCGAGGCTATTAATATCTCTCTGGTTTCCACCGATCCCAACGGCATGAATCGCTCTGCATCTGATGCGTCGAAGATTGCCGCCCAGATAATTGAGGCGGTTGAGGTACCCATCATCGTCTGGGGATGCGGTAATAATGAAAAAGATACAGAGACCCTGCGCGATCTGACCTCAGTTATCGGCAACAAGAAAGTGTGCCTGGCTCCCCTTGAGGATGCCAATTATCGTGCTGTTGGCGCTACTGCCATGGCCTTCCAGCACGCCATTGTCGCAGCCTCTCCTATTGACGTGAATCTGGCTAAACAGTTGAATATCCTCCTGCAGAACCTTGGCGTTTCCTTGGAAACAGTGCTGATGGATCCATCCGTAGGTGCCCTTGGCTATGGTATTGAGTACACCTACTCAGTCATGGAGCGTATCCGTATGGCCGCCCTGATTCAACAGGATGAGAAGCTGCAGGTTCCCATTATCTGTAATCTTGGCCGTGAGGTGTGGAAGGCTAAAGAGACCAAGCTGCCCACAGATACCATGATTGGTGATCAGGAGAAGCGGGGAATCATGATGGAGGCCCTGACTGCAAGCTGTATGCTTATGGCTGGTGGTGAGGTTTTGATCATGCGTCATCCCAAGGCGGTGGCCATGACTAAGGCATTGATCAATGGTTTGATGGGCTGATTTCAGGAAATAGCCATACAATAAAGGAGTTTATATTATGTCGAAGATCATCTGTTCCGCTGCCATTCGTGGGGCCCGGAAAATTATAGATATGGCCGAGGAGAGTTATGAAGAGGCGTTGAAGAAATATGGCGCTGATCATGAGGTTTCCTTTCCAAATACCGCCTATTATCTGCCAGTTATCTACAGTATGCTGGGCGCGAAGGTGGAAAAATTAGGTGATATGAAGGATATCTTTCAGGAATGTCACAAGTTGATGCCGCCTGTGGTGACCGGGGATATCTGGCTGCCCTATCTGGCACCGGCCCTTGATGCCGGTATGGCTACCTTTTTTGCTGAGGAGATGTATGAGGCTGTTCGATATCTGAATACGCCCAACTATTACACTAAAACCGAGGATCCAACTGCCGATAGCATCTGGCTTGGCGCGGCTGATGATGTTATCTTCCGCAAACGCGGGGTTGAATTTGTTGACGGCACAGCCCCGGGTTTTGCTGCAATCATGGGAACCCCTGCCGACAAGGAAGTGGCCTCCAGGATTGCTCTCGAATTGCAGGAGAAAAATCTCTATATCTTCATGCATGACCAGACAAACGGCCTGACTATGCCTGACCTGCTGGTTCAAAATAATGTTCAGGTGGGCTGGAATACGCGCCTGGTTCCTTTTGGCCAAAGCTATACCACAGCGGTCTTTGCCATCGGTTTTGCCTGTCGCGTGGCCATGGCCTTTGGAGGGATCAAACCTGGTGATTATAAAGGCAATCTGATCTACAATAAAGACCGGACTTTTGCCTTTGTCATGGCATTTGGCCCGGTAAGTGATGAGTGGTACGCCAATGCCGCCGGTGCTATCAATTGGGGATTTCCGACGATCTCTGATTATGATATCCCCGAAGTTTTGCCCACCGGGATCTGTACCTACGAGCATGTCGTCTCCAATATCCCTCATGACGAGATCGTTCAGAAGGCCATCGAGGTACGCGGCCTGAAGGTGAATATCACCAAGATCGATATTCCCCTGGCCTTTGGCCCTGCCTTTGAAGGTGAACGGGTGCGTAAGGATGAGCTGTTCATGGAGTGCGGTGGTGGCCGGACTCCTGGTGTTGAGGTGCTTATTTCCAAAAACATGGACGAGATTGAGGATGGTCTGGTCACACTCGAAGGGCCCGATATCTGTGATATTGAGCAGGGTCAGAATCTGCCTTTGGGCATTCTGGTCGAGGTGGCTGGGCGTCAGATGCAGTCTGATTTTGAACCGATCCTTGAACGTCAGTTCCATCATCTGATCAACTATATTCAGGGTATCATGCACATGGGCCAGCGGAATATCATGTGGGTGAGGATTGGTAAGGCAGCAGTTGAAAAGGGATTTTCCTTTAAACACATCGGCACTGTCCTGCACGGGAAGTTGCATCAGGAGTTTGGCGCCATCGTTGACAAGATCCAGGTGAAGCTCTACACCGTTGAGGATAAGGTGCGCGAGGTCATGGCCCTGGCTTCCTCTGTCTATACCGAGCGTGATCTCCGTCTGGGAGCTATGACTGATGAGACCGAGGATGTGTTCTATTCCTGTACCCTCTGTCAGTCCTTTGCCCCAAGCCATGTCTGTGTTATCACCCCTGAGCGTATCGGGATGTGTGGAGCCTATAACTGGCTGGATGGCAAGGCCTCCTATCAGATCAATCCAACCGGCCCCAACCAGCCCATTGAGAAGGGTGAATGTACTGACCCTGATAATGGCTATTACGTTGGTATCAACGAGTTTGTTAATCAGGCATCCCGGGGTGCTGTCCCTGAGGTCAGTTGCTATTCCCTGATGAATAACCCCATGACAGCCTGTGGTTGTTTTGAGGCCATTGCTGCCATGCTGCCCACCTGTAACGGAATCATGGTGGTGAATCGTGATTTCCTCGGAATGACACCATCAGGAATGAAGTTTACCAGTCTTGCCGGTATGGCCGGCGGCGGTAATCAGACTCCCGGTTTCATGGGGGTAAGCAAGCACTATATGACCAGTAACAAGCTGTTCAAGGCCGAGGGCGGACTCAAACGTGTGGTCTGGCTGCCCAAGATGCTGAAGGAAGAGATCAGCGAGAAACTGAAAGAGGTTTGTAAGAATATTGGTATGCCTGAGCTTTATGACATGATTGCCACTGAGGAGCAGGGGACCACCGAAGAGGAGATCCTCAAATTCCTCAAGGAAAAAGGGCATCCGGCGCTGGAGATGGAGTCGGCTGTTTAGAAACCGTTACTAAATGAGCATGGCTGTTTCTGCTCATTTAGTTTACGGATTCTTATGCCGCTCCCAAGAAACAGCCAATATTTTCCGGCTGTTTCTTGGAGTGGCGTCTAGCAGATAAGATAGAAAGTCCAATTACTGATTTTTTTAGTGAATTGAGGAAAGTATATCGCTTTTCAGCTCACTATGACTTAATTTTTTTGTTGATACAACTGGAGGATATTATCATGGCTTTAACCGGCATTCAAATTCTCAAGATGCTGCCTAAAAAGAACTGCGGTGAGTGCAGCATCCCAACCTGCCTGGCCTTTGCCATGAAGGTTGCGGCTGGTCAGGTAGAAATTGATACCTGCCCCTATGTCAGTGATGAGGCCAAGGCCATGATAGGGGAGGCTTCTGCCCCACCGATTC
The DNA here is from genome assembly GCA_013792135.1 of Desulfocapsa sp. Classification (GTDB taxonomy): domain Bacteria; phylum Desulfobacterota; class Desulfobulbia; order Desulfobulbales; family Desulfocapsaceae; genus UBA2270. The sequence goes on from VMSP01000007.1 coordinate 37,321, forward strand.
GCACCTTGAAGCTGGGTTGTGGTGATGATGCCTTTACCGTGGGTGGCGAGACCTGCATGTTCAGGCATGAAAAACGTTTCGTCAATCCTACTGGTATTGCCGTGCTGGTGACAACGGACATGGACGAGGCTGCTGTCAGTGGCCGGATTGAGCGTTTCAATACCTTTGTCTATGAACGTGTCGGTGTGATCATGAAGGCCGATATTATTGCCGCCAAAGACAGTAAAAATGACGAGGCTTCTTTTAGCGCCCTGGTGCAGAAGGTGCTGGATGGTTCTGCCCGTGCCAGCCTGATCCTGATCAGTGACACACCTGCCCATCTTGCTGCTGCCGCCAAGCTCTGCGGTACGCGTATCCCGTTGCTCTACGGTGCCACCGCAGAGAATGCCGATGCCATGATTCAGATTGCCAAGGATTGTTCCGCACCCCTTGCAGTCAAGGGTACAAGTATTGATAATTGTATTGATGTGACCAATACCCTGCTGGCTGCAGGCCTGAAGGATCTGGCCATTGATACCGGTGCCAGAACTTTGCGCGCTGCCTTTGAAGATAATGTCGTGGCCAGAAGATCTGCAGTGAAGGCTAAATTCAAGCCTATGGGATTTCCGACCCTGACCTTTCCCTGTGAGATGAGTGATGATCCGATGATGGAGGCGATGATAGCCTCTATCCTGATTGCCAAGTACGCAGGCATCATTGTCCTTTCAGACCTGCAGGGCGATATCCTCTTCCCACTGCTGCTTGAGCGGATGAATATCTTTACCGATCCACAGCGGCCGATGGTGGTGACCGAGAATGTCTATCCGCTTACCGGTCCTGGCGAAGATTCTCCAGTGGTTATTACCTGTAACTTCTCGCTTACCTATTTTATCGTCTCTGGTGAGATCGAGGGCTCCAAGGTACCAACATGGCTTCTCATTAAAGACACAGAGGGCCTCTCCGTGCTTACGGCCTGGGCGGCTGGAAAATTCGGTGCTGATATGATCGCCCAGTTTGTGAAAAAGAGCGGGATTGAAGAGAAGGTAAAACATCGCGACCTGATTATTCCCGGCTATCTTGCCTCCCTTAAGGGAGAGCTGGAAGAGGAACTTCCTGCCTGGAATATCATTATCGGGCCGAGAGAGGCTGGCCATCTTCCTGTATTCCTGAAGGAATGGAAGCCGTCGAAATAGAGAACGATAGTTGGCCTTAAGCCCAACCTGCACTCGACCTATATTCTAAAGTGACAATGTAGGTCGAGTTTAAACCCGACTCCACCATATGATTTGAGTATGACTACTGTAACACTTACCATTAATGGCGCAGAGATAATTGCTGAGGCTGGCCTTACCATTCTTGAGGTTGCCAGACGATCGGATATCAATATTCCCACTCTCTGTCATGTGCAGGGGAAACCTGCAGAGAACCCCTGCCAGATGTGTGTGGTGGAGATTGAAGGACAGAAAGGATTGATTCATTCTTGTGTGGGGCTGGCCCGGGATGGGATGGTTATCTCTACTGATTCCGCTACGATTTCCGCTCACCGTCTGGAGCGTCTGGCCATCCTGGCTGAGACTCATTTTGGTGATTGTAAGGCTCCCTGTAATCTTACCTGTCCCGGTCAGATCAATGTCCAGGGCTATATAGCCCATGTTGCCAAGGGACAGTATGAAGAGGCCTTGCGTCTGGTCATGGAACGCAACCCGCTTCCTTTTTCCGTGGGCCGGGTTTGCCCCCGTTTTTGTGAAACAAGGTGCCGTCGTCTCCTGGTAGACGAACCTGTCTCCATTAACCATCTGAAGCGTTTTGTGGCTGATTGGTGCATGCGCCATGAGATAGATCTGAAAATCCCCAAGGATGCTCCCACCGGCAAACGGATCGCGGTGATTGGCGGCGGTCCATCCGGACTGACTGCCGCCCATTTTCTCACGAGGAAAGGGCACGATGTGACCATCTTCGAGTCTGCTCCCAAGCTGGGCGGGGCCTTGCGGTATGGCTTTCTGGAGTATCGGATCCCCAGGGATGTCCTTGATTACGAGATCAACACCATTCTGCGCTTGGGGATCTCTGTTAAACTCAGCCAGAAATGGGGAAAGGATTTTACCCTGCAGTCCCTGAAAGATCAGGGCTATGATGCCATTTATATCGCCACGGGTGCAGGTGTTGATACTCCCCTTGAAATACCGGGTGCAGTAAATCCGCACACCTCTTCGGCGATGAAGTATTTGCGTCAGGTTGCGGAAGGAAAAAAACCTGATATGGGACGGCGCGCTGCAGTGATCGGCGGCAATAATATTGCCATGGAAGTGGCGCGTACCTTGATCAGACAGGGGGTGGCAGAGGTGACTGTCCTTTATCCCCGTTCCCGTACAGAGATGCCTGCCCATCAGCGGAATATCAGAGAGGCTCAGAAAGAAGGAGTGCAGTTTCTGCTTATGGCCTCTCCAGTTATGATCTGTGATTCCGTTGAACAAAATAGAAGACTGAATCTTGAATTAATCCGGATGAAACTGGGTGAGCCCGATGCTAAAGGGATCAGACAGCCAGAGCCTATTCCCGGATCCAGCAATACTCTGCAGGTGGATTCCATTGTCTCCTCTTTGGGCCAGACCGCTGTTGATGATACGTTCATTGGTGGAGATCTTGAAAAGTCTATTGCCCTCTCTCCCAACAAGACCATCGATGCCAATGTGCGCTCTTCGCAGATAAATATCGACGGAGTCTTTGCCGGCGGCGATGCAGTCAGTGGACCACGTTCGGTGATCCAGGCCGTTGTCTCTGCCCGTCGTGCTGCTGATAATATCCATTCTTTTGTCATGGGGACGCCCAAGGAAGAGGCTGAGAGCCGTTTTAACTTCACCCGCGGCAAGGGTTTTGATGACGTGGATCTGAGGAATTTTGACGGGATTAATGTCAAGCTTCGTGAAAAGATGCCGACTCGTCCACCTGAGATCTGCAGTCAGGATTTTGATGAGGTGAAACTGGGATTTTCCGAGAAGATGGCTCAGAATGAGGCCGAGAGATGTCTCTCCTGCGGATGTACTGCTTTTGATCGCTGTGGTCTCAAGGACCTTTCCATCAGTCATAATCTGAATATCAACAAGAACGGCATGGGGAAGTTCCCTCATTATGCCAAGGATTTTTCTCATCCTGCCATTATTGTTGATAAAAACAAATGCATATTCTGTGGACGATGCGAGCGGGCCTGTGAATATGACGCCTTGGAGCTTGGTGCCAAGGCCTTTGATGCAAAGGGACGTCCTCTGGGTCTAATTCTGAATTTTAAGGACAATTGTGTCTCCTGCGGTAAGTGTGTTGACAACTGTTCCACCGGGGCCCTGAACAAGAAGGCCCAGACCATTCCTATCAATTCGGAACCGGTGAAAGAGGTGCGCAGCACCTGTCCTTATTGCGGCGCTGGCTGTCAGATCATACTCCGGGTCAAAGGCGACACCGTGATTGAAGTCGTTGCCGATCCAGAGCAGGCGCCCAACTATGGGGCCTTATGTGTCAAGGGCCGTTTTGGCCATGAGTTCATTCAGCATAAGGAGAGGCTGACCAAACCCCTGATCCGCAAGAACGGCATGCTGGTTGAAACCAGTTGGGATGAAGCCTATGATTACACGGCCAAGAAACTCTTTGATCTCAAAGCCATGTATGGCCCGGATTCCATTGCCGGGTTCTCCTGCGCCAGGGCTACCAACGAAGAAAACTTTCTCATGCAGAAGTTCATGCGCACCTCGATCGGTACCAATAATATCGATCATTGCGCCCGACTCTGACACGCTCCAACTGTGGCCAGTTTGGCCCTTTCATTTGGTAGCGGCGCGATGACAAGTTCCATCAGTGACGTTAAAGAATCGGATGTGATCATGGTGATTGGCTCCAATGCCGATACCAGCCATCCCACCATCGGACTGCGTATCCATCAGGCCAAGAAGAACGGAGCCAAGTTGCTGGTTGTCGATCCCCGGCGCACTGGTTTTGCCGATGAGGCTGATATTTGGTTGTGTTCAAATCCGGGTAGTGATGTTGCCCTGTTGAATGGTATGGTTCATATTATTCTGGAAGAGGATATCTGGGATAAAAAATTTGTTGAAGAACGTACTGAGAACTTCGAAGAATTGGAGATTGTTACTGCCAAGTACACACCTGAATACGTTGAAAAGATCACCGGCATCTCTGAGGAGCAGCTGCGCGCAGCCGCTCGACTCTATGCCTCACCCGGAAAAAAATGCGCCATTTATTACGGGATGGGCCTTGCCCATCATGCAACCGGCACCGATAATGTCAAGTCCATCGCCAATCTGGCCATGCTCTGCGGCAAGCTTGGGGTCGTGGGTGGCGGGGTGAATCCACTGCGCGGTCAGAATAATGTCCAGGGTGCCTGTGATATGGGCGCCCTCTACACGACTCTGCCCGGATATAGTGGTCTTGACAACAATGATGTCTTTGATCGCTTTGAAAAGTTGTGGGAGGTGAAGTTGCCCCGTCGTAAGGGCAAGGCCGCCACCGAGGTCTGGGATGCCATTCTTGAGGGTGATATCAAAGGGCTTTATTGCTTTGGTGAGGATCCGGTGCTTGCCGATCCTAACGCCTTGCATGCTGTACGGGCCCTGGAAAAGATTGATTTTCTCATCGTTCAGGATATCTTTCTCACCGAGACCGCCAAGATGGCCGATGTCGTCTTTCCAGCGGCCTGCTATGCTGAAAAAGATGGTACCTTCACCTGTACTGAGCGTCGGGTGCAGCGGGTTCGCAAGGCAGTGGATCCACCCGGTGAGGCCCGGCCTGACTGGCAGATATTCTGCGAACTTTCCCATCGCATGGGCTATGATATGCCCTACTCGAAACCGGAAGATATCTTCAAGGAAATAGCACTACTTATTCCTCAATATGCCGGGATCAGCTATGAGCGTATTGAGAAGGTAGGGCTGCAATGGCCGGTACCCGATCTGCAGCATCCCGGAACGCCGGTTCTCCATATCGGGAAATTCACCAAGGGCAGGGGCTTGTTTATCCCTGAGGATTATACCTCTCCCGTGGAGATGCCTGATGCCGACTATCCGCTGATCCTGACTACCATCAGAGAGACGGCTCAGTACAATTTTGGTTCCATGACCCGGAAGACTCCGGAAATTGAGGCCCTGTGTCCTGAGGCCCTGGCCGAGATCAATCCTGTTGATGCAGCCCGCTTGGGTATCGCTGATCTGGATACAATCGAAGTCAGTTCAAGGCGCGGTTCGGTGCAGTTACGTGCCAAAATATCCGACCGTTCGCAGGTCGGCACCATTGCCATTCCGTATCATTTCGCTGAGGTTCCTGTGAATAACCTGACTTTAAACAGTCTTGACCGGCTTTCGCGCAGTCCACAGTATAAAATTTGCGCGATCAAGGCCACAAAGGTCGAAACATAAGATGGCGTTGCGAAAAGACCCAAATACTTCGTTGTACTGCATCCTTCGTCACTGCGGCGTACCCAACAGTACGCCGCATTCCTCAGGATTTGTGCGCCTCGTCTTTGTGCTTTTTCGCTTAGCCATCATCTAAATATAAATGAAGACCCAAACGATCATTTTTCAGGAGTAACATTATGGGTAAAGCAATGAAGAACAGAGAAGGAGCAGTCATGGTTCTCGGCGGTGGTATCGCCGGAATCCAGGCCGCGCTTGATCTGACGGAACTTGGTTTTTATGTCTATCTGGTGGAGAAATCACCAGCGGTCGGCGGGGTGATGGCCCAGCTTGACAAAACCTTTCCGACCAATGACTGTTCACTCTGAATCCTGGCGCCAAAGCTGGTAGAGGCCGGTCGGTCTCCCAATATTGAAATGTTGACCAATGCTGATTTTCTGGCATTGGAAGGAACAGCAGGAAATTTCACCGCCACGATCAATATGCGGCCACGGTATATCGATGCCGATGCCTGTACTGCCTGTGGACTTTGTACCCAGTACTGCCCCAAGCATCATGTGGATCCCTATAATGAGGGGCTGGCCATTACCCGGCCTATCCATATCGATTACGCCCAGGCTGTGCCTGCCACCTATTACATAGATCCGAGCTCCTGCCTCTTTTTGCAGCATGAGACCTGTCAGATCTGTGTGCCTGTCTGTCAGAGTCATGCCATTAATTTTAAGCAGCAGCCGGAAGAACGGAAACTGCAGATTGGGGCAGTGATCCTCTCGCCCGGTTTCGGCAAGATTGATCCCAAGACCCTGGAGAAGTTCAGCTACGGCAAACACCCGGATGTGGTCACAGCCTTTGAATTTGAACGGATGACCACTGCCTCCGGTCCCTTCCTGGGTGAGGTCAAATGTTTTTCCGACGGCAGGCATCCCAAACGGATGGCCTTTATCCAGTGCGTCGGCTCAAGAGACATCGGCTGCAATAACGGCTACTGTTCTTCCGTCTGCTGCATGTATGCCATCAAAGAGGCACTGGTGACCAAGGAGCATGATCCGGAAGTCGATATCACTATCTTCTACATAGATATCCGCACCCAGGGCAAGGACTTTGACGCCGCCCGTGAGCGGGCCGAGGCCATCGGCATCAAGTTTGTCCGGGCCAAGGTGGCGGATGTCACTCCCTGGGAGAACCGTCTGCAACTGACCTATGCCACACTCGATGGTCAGCACAAGTTTGAGCCCTTTGATATGGTGGTGCTCTCCGTGGGCCTTGAGTCGCCCAAGGATGCCCAGAAGATTGCCGATATCACCAAGATCGACCTCAATAAATATGATTTCTGCGCCACCAATGGCTTCAACCCCCTGCAGACCAGTCAGGAGGGGATTGTGGTTGCCGGTGCCTTCCAGGGCCCCAAGGATATCCCTGAGTCCGTGACCCAGTCTTCGGCTGCCGCTTCATTGACCGCTGCATCGCTTAAAAAGGTGCGGGGCAAAGGCGTTGAGCTCAAGATTTATCCCGAGGAACAGGTGGTGGCGGAAGGCGATGAGGCCAGGATCGGTGTCTTTGTCTGTCATTGCGGCATCAATATCAGCTCGGTGGTGGATGTGGCCTCGGTTGCCAACTACGCCGGGGATATGAAGAATGTCACCTATTATACCGAAAACCTCTATTCCTGTTCCCAGGATGCCCAGGAGGTTATCAAGAAGAAGATCAAAGAGCACAAGCTGAACCGGGTGGTTATAGCAGCCTGTTCGCCGCGTACCCATGAGCCTCTCTTTCAGGAGACTTTGCGGGATGCCGGTCTGAACCGGAACCTCTTTGAGATGGTCAATATTCGCGATCAGTGTTCCTGGGTTCATGCCGGAGAGCCGGAGCTTGCCACCATCAAGTCCAAGGATCTGGTGCGCATGGCCGTCTCCAAGGCCCGTCATATCCAGTCCCTGCCCGAGCAGACGGTGCCGGTAACCCCCAAGGCCCTGATTATAGGCGCGGGCGTAGCGGGAATGACCGCCGCGCTGAACCTTGCCGAGCAGGGATTTGAGTCGGTCCTCATTGAAAAAGGGGAGAGTATCGGCGGTAATCTCAAGAATCTGCACCATACCCTGGCAGGCGACGAGGTGCAGTCGCACCTGAAGACCCTTGTCACCAAGGTTAACGGATCCAAAAATATAGATGTAATCTGCAATGCGGAGCTGGTGCAGACCGCAGGCTTTATCGGCAATTTTTCGTCGGTGATTGCCAGCGGTCATGGGAAGACCAAGGTCGAGCAGACCTTTGACCATGGCGTGATCATTGTCGCCACCGGCGGCCGTGAGCATCGCCCTGACAAATATCTGCTCGGTAAGTCCAAAAAGGTTGTCACCCAGCAGGAGCTGGAGAAACAACTGGCGGGCAAGGCCAAGACCAGGGCTCCTGGTTCCATCGTCATGATTCAGTGTGCCGGCTCACGCGGTGATGATCTTAATTACTGCTCCAAGGTCTGCTGTAATCACGCCCTGAAGAATATTCTGAAGGTAAAGGAGATCAATCCTGAATCCCAGATCATTGTCCTCTACCGGGATATGCGCACCTATGGCTTTGCCGAGGACGCCTACCTTGAGGCCCGCAAGATGGGGGTGGTCTTTATCCCCTATGAGGTGGATCGCAAACCTGAGGTAACGGAAAAGGGCGGGAAGGTTCAGGTACGTTTCTTCGACTCCATCATGCAGGAAGAGATGGTCATGAACCCGGATCTGGTGGCCCTCTCCGTGGGGATCGTGCCGGATGATACCGATACCCTCTCCAAGCTGTTGAAGCTGCCGGTGACGGCCAATAAGTTCTTCCTGGAGGCCCATGTAAAGCTGCGTCCGGTGGAGCTGTCAGTCTCCGGCGTCTATGTCTGCGGACTGGCCCATGGACCCAAGCCTGTTGATGAGACCATCGTTCAGGCGCAGGCGGCTGCGGCTAAAGCAGCGATTCCGCTGGTCAAGGGCCATGTGACGGTTGATCCTATTGTCTCGAGTGTTGAGCAGGACAAGTGTATTGGCTGCGGCCTCTGTACCAGCCTCTGTCCCTACGGGGCCATTGTCATGCAGAAGGTGGATGGCAAGCGCAAGGCGGAGACTGTTTCCGCTTCCTGTAAGGCCTGCGGGATCTGCGCCGCCCATTGTCCAACCTTTGCCATCTCCATGGGCGGGTTTACCAATGAGCAGCTTATCTCCCAGATTGAGGCCTTCGGGGCCACTGGCGACAGATAATTTCAATTCTAAAAAATGATGGATCAAGTTTATTATATTTGAGGAGAATGTCTTATGGCTGACCAGGAATTTAATCCCAGCATCCTTGGCTTTTTATGCAACTGGTGCTGTTACGCCGCGGCAGATGCTGCCGGTGTTTCACGGTTTCAATACCCGCCCAATATGCGGACCCTCAGGGTGATGTGTACCGGGCGCATCGATCCGGCCTTTGTTCTGCGCGCTCTGGCAGAAGGTGCAGATGGTATCTTCAGCGGCGGCTGACAACTTGGCGAATGCCATTACCAGGTTGGTAATTACGATGCAATGGGTGTGGATGCGCTGGTCAAGAAGGTCTTGAAGGATGTCGGTATCCGTGAGGAGCGGTACAGTCTGCAATGGGCCTCTGCTGCCGAGGCGCCGCGCTTTGTCCAGTTGATCACCAAGTTTACAAACCAGATCAAGGAGCTTGGCCCCATCGGTGAGGCCGAGGGTCTGTCCAAAGAAGAGCTGAAGGCCCGGATCGACAAGGCCCTGGCTGCCGTCTCCGATCAAAAGGTGCGGATCGCCTTTGGCAACGCCAGTAAATTCGTACGCAAAGATGGTATCTGGACCAATGAGCATATCAGCGGGATTGTGAACGAGAAGATGGAGAAGTCTCTGACCACGGCCCTAGGCTGATCAGTTCCGAGAATTTTTTGGTAAAGAGAAAGGCCCAGCTTCTTTAAAGAAGCTGGGCCTTTCTCTTTTTATATAACAGTGAGTAAGATCGTGAATAAATACGGCAAAGAAAGGTGATAATTCAAGACCTGACCGTTCGCAGTAACAGCAGTAAGTCTAACGGGTTAAAGTCCCTTCTGGGGAGTTGTCCGTACGCCCCGGTAGTATGAGGAAGCGGCGTTGTGGTAACACGGGGTCGTGAGTTTCCAAACAGCAAGAAAGCA
>VMSP01000153.1 GCA_013792135.1 Desulfocapsa sp.
AAAGTGAAGCCCTCCGCCAAATCTCTTGGACATCTGATGCTCGCTATTGCTTAATAGAAGAGGTGCCTTTTTGCCGCCCTCGTAGCAATTCTATCAATTCACACCGCCGCCCTGTTTCTACATTCAAAGAGCACAAAAAAAGCCGTCCCCCGAAGGAGACGGCTGTAGTGAATAATGAATAAGTTATGCGGCAACTGCCATGGATTTTAATTCAGCCATTTTTTCAGTCAATACCCACAGGGCCTGATTCAGCTTGATATTGCGATCAAGTGACTGGACTGCTCGGGTAGTAACTTTACGAGGGCCATTCTCTCCATATACTTTGCCTTTTACTCCTCCTTTAATGATGTTCTCCTGGATTTTTTGAAATGTTGTCCATAGACTATTATTTCCATCTTCAAAACGTCTTTGTGTCAATAACTGTTCCGGAACGATGGGAGCGCTTTCCAAATCCTCATATACAAGCTTGTGAGCGGATTCAGCATAAATGATCTGCTCATCGTATCCTAACGGGATGCCTTTCAAGTAATCCATCTGATCATTTATGAGAGTTGCAGATGCGGTGATCTTATCAGCCGATTCAACAAAATCATTCTCGTTGAACCCGACATGACGATGGGTGAAGTTAGCAAAATCCGATGCAACCATCAGACCGTTACTACAAACCAACCGCCAGACTGAAGCGATCAGCTTGAAAGAACTACCCAGGTCATGAGAATTATAGAGAACCAGATCGATCCGCTCATCCTTCGGCTTCATTTCAAAGTTTTCATTCCTGGTAAAGCGAATGCAATGCTTTTGAAATCCTTCCTTATCTTGAATGCGGGTGCCACTCTGCTCGGCCTTGATCGGAAACCAGCCGGCATCACGCAGCAGATCAACCGCTTTCAAGGTTGGGACAAAGGTGTAACGACTTGAAACCTTGTCAACAGGTTCAGTGGCGCCTGCAGCAGAAGCATACTTAACGATAAGGTCATTGCTCATAAAAGTTGGTGTGGTCATGGTCGTGTCTCCAAATTAAGATTAAAAAAAAGGGACAAGACCCCCGTCAGGGAGGTTTTGTCCCTGATGGGTTGGTGTATAGTTGGTGTTGTTAGCCGGGGTCGTTTCAGCCAGCAAATAAGCCAGTAAAAACTTGAAAGAACCAAACTAAACAAAGAAAGTACAAGAAGTTTGCTGTCATGGTCTTACTCCTTATGAGATAAAAAAGGGCAAGACACTCCCAGAGGGGTTGTTTTGCCCCTAATGGGTTGATGGTTTATGTTTTTTTAGGTCACGCCTCCCAACTGACTGCACATTTTTCACAAATGTATATCCAGCCATATTCACCAAGTTTCTGAGCTTCAATCATCTCGCCACAGTCAAGGCACTTTTCAGATGGAGGTTGTTCCTTGTCAAATTTTCTTGAAAAAATATTCACATTCTACCTCTGAAGACCAAGAGGGACACAAGACCCACCAGCCACCGACCTATGCAGACTGACATTCTTTCCATCCGTCATTCCTTGCTGGTAGGCGTTGCCATCAACATAATTGGCTCTTGAAAAGATAGTTTTTATTCGCGGAAAAAGCCGATTAACTCGCTGGTCAACTGCTTTATCTTTAATTACCATTAATGCGGTGCCGGTCATCCCAAAGGAATTACGGCTATCAGTCGGGGCAGTGTTTTGCTTCAGCCGTTCTAGTCGCTGACTGATCGTTTTTATCATTCCCAGGCGATAGCTGTTATGCAGGGATTTACCGTGAGTTCTGGTAAAATTCTTTGTACAGTTTACATAAACCTGGCTCATTCGCTTGATGGTAGAGCGCAGTCGTTCAAACAGATCGGTGATGATTATCAAATCTGTCTGGCCGGCCACGAATGTGAAACTCCAGCCACTGCTGTTTCTGATACGAATTGCTCGGCCATTGAAGGTTTGGGCAATGAAGCTTCCCAGGGAGATTTCCCATGTCTGGGAAGTCTTGGTCAGTCCATAGACTTCTGCAGAACCTACATGAGCACCACTTCCGTCAAGAGCTACATCTGCAACGGACAGGTTGTGTTCACGCATCAGTTCCTCAGCCTTCTTCATGGCAAGGGCAGCTTCGTTTTCGTTATCACTTGCAGACAGAGCAAGTAATTTCTGGAGTTTATCGATTATTTTCTGATCTATCATGATCTTGTCTCCTTTTGAGATTATAGAATCAAAGGCAAGACTTCCCCATAGGGGTTGTTTTGCCCCGATGGGTTGATATTGGTTGCGTAGAATTGAGCTAAAACTGAATACCACTGTCCATAAAGGACGTTAAATTATCCCCTACGATTATGTGGTCGAGGATCTTAACATCTATGATTTTCAAGATTTCTTTCAGTTTTTTGGTCAATTCAATGTCTTGTGGTGATGGGTCA
>VMSP01000019.1 GCA_013792135.1 Desulfocapsa sp.
AGCTTGAAATGAATTGTAGATTCTTGTACACTCTGTTTGCATAAGGTCACTCTTGTTGTATTGTTTATTGTCTTGAAATCACAATAATTATACAACATTTGTGGCCTTTTTTGCTCTCTATTAATGAGAAATGCGGGATAGAGTAACTGTTTCGTCATAGGCCCTGGCCATGCCGTAAAGCTTCAATTCTTTGAGCAGGTCAATGAGGTCATGGCGCTGCATGGCACACCTCCTGGCGGAGTGCGTCATAACGGGCACAGTCAGCAATTGGCTCCTCATTAAGATTGATGGATTCGTAAAAAGGTGTTTTGTGACGTAACAAGCTGAAAATATTATTAAATCCTGTTTTGTTCAAAGGGCGGCCGTGCTATTTTATCGCTATAAATTCAACACTTACAGGGATGCCATGCTCAACGTCAAGGATCACAAAACCATCTATATGTTTGACCCTTTTGAATATCTTGGCCCAAAACGGCGACAGCTGTTGAATGATTCCTGGGCGGGGATCTTTCGGGACTATATCCGCCAGATTCTTCCTGTGGGTCTTCTTGCAGAATATTACAGTGTCAACATGGGGCGACCAACGAACTTGTTTCCATGGTGGGCGCGATGCTGTTGCAACATATGCATGATTTGACTGACCAGGAAACGGTGGAACAATTTTCTTTCAATATACAGTGGCATTATGCCCTGGACATCACAAGCAACTCAGACTGCGCAGCATATGTTTGCCCAAAAAGCATTTGGACTATCCCCGGTCCATCATGACAGAGCATGGACTCTACGATGCCATGTTTGATGTCGTAGGCGATAAACTCTGCAAGGTCTTTGATGTGGACACTTCCCTACAGCGAATAGACTCGGTCCATATATTTTCCAACATGCGGCATTTGGGACGCATTGGTATTTTGTCAGCTATTCCCGATATGGGAAGATCATATCTTCAAAAACTGTATAGTAAACCTCTGTTTCTGTATGAAGTGACCTGTGCAAGCCTTTTCACGGCCACTCATGTTGCTGGTGGAGCAAAAAAGAGAA
>VMSP01000159.1 GCA_013792135.1 Desulfocapsa sp.
ATCAGCACGGGTCAGGGACAAATGACTGGATAAATGGGTCATTTGCCTCTGACATCTGTCATCTTGGCCTCAAGGACGGAAATTTGGTTCGTCGGTTATGATTTTTTGATGGAATTTTGGGCTAATGAGAAATGCGGGCTAGGGCCATTCAGGACAGCGACCTTTTATTGAAACACAAAGACAGAGCAGTCTTGTGGGAATGAGGTTTTTTATCGACAGGACTAAAGGAACGGTCGCTGTTCCTAATTTTTAAACATCAACATCGGAATAAATCAAAAAAATAATTTACTTTAATTTCAAGCGATTATAGCAAACCAACCACAGCAGGAGCAGGAGATAGATTCCCTCCCTGGCAAGCTTGCATGATTATGCAGCTTGTAATGAGACCCAAGAGACCGCACATTCCGCATCTTCAGCGGCGACATAGGCAGTATCGCCGGTAATGGTGACGGAAAGATTCATCGTCCGCTTCACCAGTGCCGCCAATTCTTGGATACTTGCCCACGGAAACTGAACAACCGACACCGGCAACTCATTGAATTTTTCCTGCCCCTGAGTCCACCAGGTATCCGATTTTGAATTAAAGCTATAGACCTTAACTGCCGGCGAAAGCCGGGTTGCTGTTCTTATTCTGTCAACAGCTGGCTCCCCCACATCGATCCATAATGATAACCGATCATCCAGGGTGCGCGCCCAGATATCGGGCTCTTCCACTGCACAAAGTCCTTTGGTAAAGAGTAGATACTCCTGAGCATTCAGACAAAAGGCCAGAACGCGAGCCATCATGCGCTCAACTGTTTCAGAAGGATGTTGAGCAACCGTTAAATTGAGCGTGTCATAATAATCCCGGTCAGTATCAGCCAAGGTTATTTTTATCTTATAAATTGTCGGTTTCAAAGCCATAACTCTTTAATCTCCTGAAGATGTAACCTCGCCATGCCGTTACGGACCTTTGCTGCAAATTCGTTTTTGGTTAAAAGAATGATTCCGCCAGCAACAGAGCTGAAACGTGGTCTCCCCCCGATTGGTCTGCCCCCGGTTACGTGTCCTTTGCTTCCATAGTGTGGATTACTAACACAGTTAGCCCAGAGACGTATTTACAAGTAGTGTGGTTGTGGGCGGAGCCCAGGGGTCACAATAAGGGTCAGACCACGGTTTATCCACTCCGGATTACCCCCACTTAATCCGATCAGCCATCTCCTGATAAGGAAATAATCTTTCGTATTCAACCATGCCGGCCAAAGCCCGAGATTGTATCTTGGTCCCGGTCTCCTCGAGGATGGCCACCGGGTTGAGCCCACCGATGACAATAACCCCGGTCCTTCCTTCTGTAACCGGAATTTCCAACAAGGGCTGGCCGGGCCAGCCGACCAGCATGATTCCATCCAGCCCGACTTTCTTCAGCTTCTCGCTCAGAGCAAGCACATTCTCCCGACTATCGGCCGGAACTTCCCTAAAACCGACTCCAATCCGACCGTTTCCGTTTTTGATCGCTCCGGCATAGTCTGTCATTCCGCTCCTGATAAAAACCTCCAGTGGATCAATGCTGGTCCCGTCATACCTGATAATTTCGACAAATCGGGTCGGCTGGTGATTGCGGAGTTCCAGGAGGCCTCCGAAACTCGAATGGGTCGGGATGCCATGAGCAAGCAGGACCCCGTTCAGGGTAATAGAGCAGACTGTGCCAAACCCTGCCATGCCATCCGGAATTATCGTACCACCCACCCTTTCACCAGACTTGAACAGGGCCATCATCGTTCCCATTGAATAACCAGCTTCATATACCTGGCAGATCAGCGGCGCGACCCGAGACAATATTTTTGTTTCAATAAAACTGATATTGGTAATGACCGTGCCGCTCCTCTTGTGAAGATCAAAGCTCATGCGGTAGGTCAATTGATCAATCTTTGCCCCCAGGAAACCGACCTTGTCGAAAACATTGGCCCGACCCAGCTCCTTGAGGCCGAGTTCTGTGATGACTCGACCCTTCTTGCCATGATTTTCAGTAAGCCCTTTTGCGTCAAGAATCTGGAAATAATAGCGGACTGTCCGCTCGCTGAACTCCTGGCCCATGGCGGTCAGATTCTCCATTAATTTGGAACTGGAGACAGGGTCTTCTGCATCTTTCAAAATGCGCAGTATCACCAGTTCCTTTCTGTCAGTTTTATCACTCATAAAATTTATTTTAACGAGAGCAAAAATTGTTTACAAATAAAATATGGCAAATTTGCCGAATCGCCCAGGGGAATCATCTTATGATGATGATTCCCATAATACCCTTCTTTGTCAAGGATGATCGGCAGTTCTGCCGATAACGGGTATTCTGTGGAGTGCGCAAGACGCTGCATGCCCGTTACAAATGATTCTCTTAGCGATTGAAAAAACATTTTTTCCTGTTATTATGGCAACTGATTGCCGAAACCATGTGCTTGCAACATGTAAAAAGTGCTTGCAGCATACCTAAAATGAACTGTGCCTCAAGGAGAAAATCATGGAGAATGTCAAAGAGTTTATGGCGGATGTTATTCGCAAAAATCCTGGCGAAATTGAGTTCCACCAGGCGGTTGAAGAGGTGGTGGAATCCATCGCCCCATTTTTGAAAGAAAATCCCCGCTATACTGAAGCAAACATTATAGAAAGAATGATTATCCCCGAGCGGACTGTCATCTTCAGGGTGCCCTGGCTTGATGACAAACAGAAGGTTCAGGTAAACACAGGCTATCGGATCGAGATGAACAGTGCTATCGGTCCTTACAAAGGTGGCCTGCGCTTCCACCCCAGTGTCAACCTGGGCATCCTTAAGTTCCTGGCCTTTGAGCAGGTATTCAAGAACAGCCTGACCACCTTGCCCATGGGCGGCGGTAAGGGCGGTTCCGATTTCGATCCCAAGGGAAAGACAGATACCGAGGTCATGAAGTTCTGTCAGAGCTTTATGAGCGAGCTGTTCCGCCATATCGGTCAGAACACCGATGTCCCGGCCGGTGACATCGGTGTTGGAGCACGAGAGATAGGCTTCATGTTCGGTCAGTACAAACGACTGAGAAACGAGTTCACTGGCGTGCTGACTGGCAAGGCTATCGGCTGGGGCGGCAGCTTGATTCGACCTGAGGCGACTGGTTACGGCTGTGTTTATTTTGTCCAGGAGATGCTGAGGACCCGTGGGGAAGACATTTCTGGAAAGGTCTGCACCGTATCCGGTTCCGGTAACGTTGCTCAGTATACCGCTGAAAAACTTATGGAGCTTGGTGCCAAGGTCGTAACTTTTTCAGATTCCGCCGGTTTTGTCCATAAAGAGGAAGGATTCACCAAAGAGGATCTCAAGTTTGTTTTTGAGCTTAAAAACGTCAAGCGCGGCCGTATCAGTGAATGTGCCAAGGCCCTTAAGGGCTGTAAATACATTGAAGGACAGCGTCCGTGGGGAATCCCCTGCGACATCGCCTTCCCCAGTGCCACCCAGAATGAGATCAGCGAAAAAGACGCTGAGACACTGGTCAAGAATGGCTGCTATGTCATCGGTGAAGGTGCCAACATGCCGACCGTCCCTGATGGTGTCAAGGTCTTCCAGAAGGCCAGAATCCTTTACGCTCCAGGCAAGGCCGCCAATGCCGGTGGTGTTTCAACCTCAGGACTTGAGATGAGCCAAAACAGCATGAGAACTTCCTGGACCCGTGACGAAGTTGATCAGAAACTCCGTCAGATCAAGATTAACATCCATGAGAGTTGCGTGAAATATGGCCGTGAAAAAGACGGCTATATCAACTACGTAAAGGGTGCCAACCTGGCCGGTTTCGTGAAGGTTGCGGACGCCATGCTTGACCAGGGTGTTGTCTAACCCCGACAAACGGGATAAGTGCCTTTCGCAGATTATTTTCTTGTAAAAAAACAAGAAAATAATCTGTAAGGCACTGATATGGTTAACACTGTCAATAAAAAACAGTTGTCCTTTGCCTCTTTTTCTCACCGATCCATCGGTGTTTGCAACGAGGGTAAATAACATCTTCCAGTTCATGGTCAGAGACGGGGTCATCGTGTAACGACG
>VMSP01000034.1 GCA_013792135.1 Desulfocapsa sp.
CAGATACCAGGTAACACTTAAAGGAGTCCGGTTGATAAACATAGTGAATGCATTTTGGGCTGCATCTACTGAAGATTTAATGAAAATTGCCGTTTAATTTTCTTGTTTTTTATCACAGAAGTTCAGGAGTAAGGTACTAAAAACTATCCCGCCCCAAAAATCATTTTTATCAATATAGTAAAAACTTACGACTATTATGGAAGCATGTCTCATCGTCACCTATCGTTGCAACGCCAAGTGTTATATGTGCAACACCTGGCAGCACCCCAGTAAAAAAGAGGACGAGTATGGCCCGGAGTTGGTGGACAAGCTGCCTGAAGGCCTTGACTTTATCAACATCACCGGCGGTGAGCCTTTTCTGCGCCAGGATATCGAAGAGATCGTTGAAAAAGCTCTCACCAAGACCAAACGTTTGGTGATCAGCTCCAACGGCTATTTTACTGATAGGGTTATCAAGCTCTTTGAGCGCTTCGGCAACCGGGTTGGCATCAGAATCTCTATTGAAGGGTTGCCTGCCGCCAACGATGAGTTGCGGGGCATCAAGGACGGTTTTGATCATGGCCTGCGTACCCTGACCACTTTGCAGGGTATGGGGATTAGCGATATTGGCTTTGGCATGACCGTTTCCGATCGTAATGCCGATGACATGATTGAGCTCTACCGGCTGGCCAATGCCATGGGACTTGAGTTTGCCACCGCCACCACCCATAATTCGTTCTATTTCCATACCACGGAGAACAACTACAAAGATAAAGAGAAGGTGGCCAAGACCTTTGAAAATATAGCCCGGGAGCTTTTAAAGACCAATAAACCCAAAAACTGGTTCAGGGCCTACTTCAATATGGGGCTGGCCCGTAAGGCGCGTGGGGAAAGGCGTGCCTTGCCTTGTGAAGTGGGGACAGACATGTTCTTTGTTGATCCCTTTGGCAATGTCATGCCCTGTAATGGATCGGATGCCCCGATGATCATGGGGAATCTGCACGGCCAGGATTTCAAAACCATCTGGGACAGCCTGGAGGCGGAAAGGGTTCGGAGCATGGTGAAAGCGTGCGACAAGCAGTGCTGGATGATCGGTTCCGCCGCCCCGGCCATGAAAAAAAGGCTCAGCGTTCCTTTGAAATGGGTGGCTAAAAATAAATTGAAGGTCCTTGTCAATAAAGGGAAAGAGACATGTCTTTCGCCAATCGGTGAATAGGATTCATCCTCATGAAAATCTTTGTCACAGACACCAAGGGCATACCTGATATCCCCGGAGGTATTGAGAGGCATTGCCAGGAGCTGTATCCGCTCATTGTCAAATCCGGCCATGAAGTCATTTTGGCTACGCGAACCCCTTACGTGGACCAACAGGAAACTCATTGGCAGGGAGTTCAGCTTTCCCATATTTTTGCGCCCCATACAAAAAGTTTACAGACTATTGTTCATACCTTCTTGGCAATTCTTGAGGCGAAAAAAAAACATGCGGATATTGTGCATATTCATGCCATTGGCCCAGGGTTAATGGCTCCTCTGGCACGATTGCTTGGCATGAAAGTGGTCATAACAAATCATGGGCCTGATTATGATAGGCAGAAATGGGGAATATTCGCTAAACAGATACTGCGTTTAGGGGAGTATCTAAGCGGGAAATTCGCCAACGAGATCATTGTCATCTCCTCGGTTATTGCTGCTATTATCCACAAGCGATGCGGTCGGACGAGCAACCTGATCTATAACGGTGTTCCCCTGCCTGCCGCAAATAGCGACACAAGTTTTCTCGCGGAACGCTCTATTACTCCTGAAAAATACATTCTGGCAGTGGCTCGCTTTGTCCCCGAAAAAGGGCTGCATGATCTTCTGGGGCGTTTAAAAACATCGAAGGTGATTATCAACTGGTGATTGCCGGTGACGCCGACCATGAGACGCCCTACAGCGCTGCCCTCAAGGCCAGGGCGGCGGAAGACCAGCGGGTTGTTTTGACCGGTTATATCACCGGTTCCCCACTGCAGCAGGTTTTTTCCCATGCCCGGCTCTTTGTCCTGCCCTCCTCCCATGAAGGGCTCCCCATCGCCTTGCTTGAGGCCATGAGCTGCGAACTGCCGGTCCTGGTCTCGGATATCGCCGCCAATAAAGAAGTCAATCTGGAATTATACCGTTATTTCAAATGCGGCGACCAGGAATCTCTGGCCAGGCAGATGAAAAAGCTGATCGACATGGGATTACCGGAACAGGAAAAAGGCCGTTACCGCCACATGCTCAACACTATGTACAACTGGCAAAAGATAGCTGAACAGACCATAGCCGTTTATGAAAAGGCCATGGCAGGATAACTATGATGCACCCGTCACTACTTCCCAAGGATCTGCCGCCATTTGGCCCCGAGCTTGAGCTCTTGCTGCTTTGCGCCAGGCTCAACCTGAGCAGCTTCCGAAAAAACAGAGTGGAGCAGATTATAAGCGGCCAATTGGATTGGTCTTTATTGCTCAGGATGGCTGATTTTCACCGACTTTCTCTCCTCCTTTTTCGCAATCTGCAGCATGTCGTCTGCAATGATATCCCCGGGCAGTTGTTAATGGCAAGCTAAAAGTGTACCAGTTTCGGCAATTGAAAAGTGTACCACCTGATTGTTTATTGAGTCTGTGATGTGACTTGATCCATCTGTTGTTTTTGTTCCTGTTCTTTGAAAATCTGCTTTGAAATTGA
>VMSP01000125.1 GCA_013792135.1 Desulfocapsa sp.
AAAAGCAAGGGGGCACGGAATGTTGCCCAGGCAATGCGTAAGCTGTCATTTAACGTGGGCTCTGTTCTTGGCTGCCTGAATATTACCGGAAAGAATCACAGCCCTTCAATGCATGTAGGGTTAGCATAAATTTACCGTGATAGTCTAGAAGTTCCTCTTGATTTTTGGTCTGGAACTGGAAGATATCGGCGAAACTTTCCAACCTTTGCTGATTGAGAAGAATGAGATCTTCATTGGCAACGAGGGCATCGAGCATGCTGTTGAAACCCTCTCCGAGAAGAGCGATTTCGTCATGGTGATAGATCTTCATCCGCAGATCCCGGCGGACTTCCCGGACCTGTCTGGAAACAAGGAGTAGTCGGTTAAGACCTGAGGTCAAGCTGTTGCCGAGCAGCAGGGCAAAAAGCGAGCCCATGCCAATGGCCAGCAGGGTGTAGAGGATGCCGTTGCGTGAAATGATCACCAGATTGTCTGTTATCTTCTCCTGGCCTTGGGCTCTTCTGGCCCAGCCGATATTTTTTCCAGTGCCGGCCAGGATAGGGGCGGCAACGTCGAGGAGATCCTGATCGCTATGGAGGACCTTAATTTTTGATTCGGCATCGTGGAGTGCACGGCTTTTCTCATCGACGAGATATTGGCCGATATGGGTTTCATCGGTGTGGGCCAGTATCTTGCCCTCAGTGGTGATGACCATGGCGTAGCGCAGTCCTGGATATTGGCCGATGGCAAGAATGATTTCCTGCAGCCTTATCACATCATTGGCCAGAACCCAGGAACTGCTGTTGAGGGACAGGGGCTCGGCCATACTTGTGGTCTGCTCCAGGCTCTGTTGCCGCAGGAAATCCCGTTGCCGTGATACCAGGTCAAAGACAAAGAAGGTCATCAGCAGCAGGTGAACAAGGGCTACCCCGCAGATCAGCTGGTAACGTATTTTAGTGGGCCAGAGCCCTTTTATGATGTCGAGGAGTGATGTCATCAGGCTTCTTGTGTCAGTGGACCGTCTCGGCATACTATTTCATGAAGTAGCGGACCGGTTGATAGGTTGCCTCTGTTGCACTTTCGAAATGCACCAAAGGGAGGGCGCTCAGCAGTTGGCGGCCTTCTTCGAGGGTGTGCAAGTTAAGGATAAGGTTTTTTATCTTGTCCACCACTTCCTGGGCGACATCCTCCCTGGCCACAAGGCCATTGTTGACCAGTGGCGGGGACTCCCATTTTACCTCAAGCTCGGCGGTCATTTTGGGATTGCGTTCTACAAAAGACTTCCAGGGAGGATGCAAGGTGGCGCCAGCAACACTTTTTCGCAGATAGACATTCATGATCGACGATTCCTGGGAGCCGGAGAAGAGGCGCGTAATATCTTGATTCGTGTCGAGACCGTGGGTGTGGAGTTAATAGAGGGGCATCATGGTGGCGGCCAGTACGGTGGGGGCGAGAAAGCTGACGATCTTGCCCATCAGGTCGGCAACCGTGTTGATGTTGCTGTCCTTTCTGACGATGATGATACCGCGGCACCTGTCATCTTCGCCCATCTTGGCGAAGATATGGTAGCCGTGCTGCAGGGAGTTGAGGGTCTGATACGGACGGATTGGGCAGGGCGAAGTGAAAGTAGCGGCTGTAGAGTTTTTTGTCAAACTCATCATAGGAGCGTGAAGCCTCAAGCTTGATGGTGATTTTGGGAAAGTTCCGGTTCAGATAGTCGACCAGGGGACCGTAGGTTTGGGGGTTATGGAGCGGATGCACCCCGAAGATCAGGACGGCCTGTGTGTTGCTGGGGGTATTTGTATAAACAGGGGTGTAGCTCTCTTTTTTCTGGGAGTCACAGGCGATGAGAAAGAGCGTAAGCAGAAAGGTGACCAGCCAGGTGGTCAGGGGGAATACGCCTTTTTTGGGGGAGTTTGACCAATTTTCCGGAGTACCCGATTTTCATGCTGATCATCTTTTGGGTGCAGGCTCGTTGTGGTGTTGTTCATGAGTCTGAATCTCTTTTTACAGAATGCAATAATTCATGGGAATATGTCAATGGAAATGGAAATGTCCGGGCTGAGTTGGAGTCTTGCATGATTGAAGATATATGGATGAAGATCTTTGCCTGAAACCAGACTCTGTCGTGCCGTATGAATAGAGATGGTGGAAACGCGCGTTCTTGAGAAAGTGGCAGATGTGGATTGAATCTTGTACCATTGTTTCTCGCATGGTATAGAGTTTTGCTGTTTTTTTGTCATAAAATATGGATGAAATATTTGATTTTCTGTGTACTTTTGTATAATGGCTGATTGTTATGTTTGTTTGATTCTTTTGCTTTGTCGCCGGTAAGTGAAGACCGAAGTGAATTGGTCGTGCCGGTGCTGAGTGTGTATGATTTTTTAACGTGTTCTCCTTGAGGTTGGATAGATGAAATTTCGCTTTCCTGTCGTCATTATCGACGAAGATTTTCGCTCCGAAAACGCATCTGGTTCCGGAGTTCGGGCCCTGGCCGAGGCCATTGAGAGTGAGGGCATGGAGACCATCGGTATCACCAGTTTTGGTGATACCGCCATGATTGCCCAGCAGCAGAACCGGGCCTCCTGCTTTATCCTCTCTATTGATGACGATGAGTTTACCGATGAAAATCAGAAGGATGAGGCCATCGACAAGCTGCGTCTCTTTGTGGCTGAGATCAGGCGGCGTAATGAGGATATCCCCATCTTCCTTTATGGTGAGACCCGGACTTCGCGTCATATCCCCAATGATGTGCTCAAGGAACTGCACGGCTTTATCCACATGTTTGAAGATACCCCGGAATTTGTGGCCCGCCACATTATACGTGAGGCCAGGATTTATCTGGATTCCCTGGCTCCGCCGTTTTTCCGTGCCCTGACCGGATACGCGGCCGACGGCTCCTATTCCTGGCATTGTCCCGGCCATTCCGGCGGTGTCGCTTTCCTGAAAAGTCCGGTAGGGCAGATGTTCCATCAGTTTTTTGGCGAAAACATGCTGCGTGCCGATGTGTGCAATGCGGTCGATGAACTGGGGCAACTGCTCGACCATACCGGGGCGGTGGCGGCCTCGGAGCAGAATGCGGCCCGTATTTTTGGGGCGGATCATCTCTTTTTTGTCACCAACGGTACCTCAACCTCCAACAAGATCGTCTGGCACGCCAATGTTGCCGATAACGATGTCGTTGTGGTCGATCGCAATTGTCATAAGTCAGTCCTGCATGCAATCATCATGACGGGCGCGGTGCCGGTTTTTCTCATGCCGACCCGCAATCACTATGGCATTATCGGGCCGATCCCGAAATCCGAATTCCTGCCGGAAACCATTGCCGCCAAGATTGCCGCCCATCCTTTTGCCAAGGATCTGTGCGCCAAACCGCGGATGTTGACTATTACCCAGTCAACCTATGACGGGATTCTCTATAATGTTGATACCATCAAGCAGATCCTGGGTGACAGTGTGGTGAACCTCCATTTTGATGAGGCCTGGCTGCCGCACGCCACTTTTCATGAATTCTATCATGGTATGCATGCCATTGGCCGTGACACCTGTCGATCCAAAGGGCCCATGGTTTATGCCTGTCAATCGACCCATAAGCTGCTGGCGGGCTTGAGCCAGGCCAGTCAGATCCTGGTGCAGGAGTCGCCAACCTGTCAGCTGGATCGGGACCGCTTTAACGAGGCCTATCTGATGCATGTCTCCACCAGCCCCCAGTATGCGATTATAGCCAGTTGCGATGTGGCCGCGGCCATGATGGAGCCGCCGGGTGGAACCTCGCTGGTTGAGGAATCTATTTTTGAGGCCATGGATTTTCGTCGCGCCATGCGCAAGGTGGATGACGAGTTCGGAGACTCCTGGTGGTTTAAGGTCTGGGGCCCGGAGGAGTTGGCTGAAGAGGGCATGGGAGAGCGTGAAGACTGGATCCTGCGGGCCAATGAGCCCTGGCATGGTTTTGGGAATCTGGCAGATGGCTTCAATATGCTGGACCCGATCAAGGCCACGATCATAACGCCGGGGCTGGCAGTCAGCGGTGATTTTGCCGTCACCGGGATTCCGGCGGCGATCGTCACCCGCTATTTATCAGAGCATGGTGTTATAGTCGAAAAGACCGGTCTCTATTCATTCTTCATCATGTTCACTATCGGCATTACCAAAGGTCGCTGGAATACCCTGGTGGCAGCGTTGCAACAGTTCAAGGATGACTATGACCGCAATGCGCCTTTGTGGCGGGCGCTGCCGACCTTTCTCAAGAAATTCCCCTGTTATGATCGCATTGGCTTAAAAGATCTCTGTGATTCGATTCATGACATGTATAAAGAGAATGATGTCGCGCGCTTGACCACCGAGATGTATGTATCGCATATGGAACCGGCGATGAAGCCGGCTGATGCTTATGCGATGATGGTGCATAATGATATTGAACGGGTTGAGATTGATGATCTTGAAGGTCGCATCACCAGTATCCTCCTCACTCCTTATCCTCCGGGGATTCCCCTGCTGATTCCCGGTGAGCGGGTGAACAGGACGATCCTGGAGTATCTAAAGTTCGCCCGCAGTTTCAATGGAAAATTCCCTGGATTTGAGACTGATATCCACGGTCTGGTGAAAGAAGTGAAAAACGGTAAGGTTGTTTACTCGATGGATTGCGTGAAGGCATAGTCAGCTGGAACATTCCAACAGAGACGCGGAGAAAAATAAAAAAATCTTTCTCCGCGTCTCCGCATCTCAGCGCGAGTTCAGTGTTTCTTTTCGTTCCTTTTCATATTCGACCTCACTCAACGAAATCCCCACTGCCTCCACCATGCCTTTGCCATAGGTGGGATCGCCCTTGAGGCAGGCGGATCTTGATCTCTTTTGGGGCATCCCCCATGGCTCTGGCCGTATTTAATAGCTTCAATGAGCGTTCAGAAGATCCCTCAATTCGTGGCGGCAATCGTTCCTCTCGATCATCTGTTTTGCAGTTCAGAATATGCTTCAGAAGCCCTCGAAAACGTTTTTACTTCGTTCAAGCGAGATCGAAGCGGTCAAGGTTCATGACCTTGTTCCAAGCTGCCACAAAGTCATGGACAAACTTCTCCTGCGCGTCCGCACTTCCGTAAACCTCAGCCAGGGCGCGGAGTTCGGAGTGCGAACCGAAGATCAGATCGACACGGGTGCCGGTCCATCTGGGTTCGCCCGTTGAGCGATCATGACCCTGGAACAGGTCTTTGTCTTCCGAGGTTGCCTTCCATGCCGTACTCATGTCGAGCAGATTCACAAAAAAGTCATTGGTGAGCGTCCCGGGCCGCCTGGTGAAGACACCGTGTTGAGACTGCTCAAAGTTGGCATTCAAGGCGCGCATACCGCCAACGAGAACCGTCATCTCTGGCGGGGTCAGCGTCAGCAACTGTGCCTTATCGACCAGCATTTCCTCTGACGATACGGTGTATTTGGTCTTGAGGTAGTTGCGGAAACCATCTGCTTCCGGCTCCAGGGCGGAAAATGACACAACATCGGTTTGCTCCTGCGAGCTGTCCATGCGGCCCGGCGTGAAGGGGACCGTCACATTGTGACCGCCATTCTTCGCCGCCCGCTCAACACCCGCGCAACCGGCCAAAACGATCAGGTCAGCCATGGAAACCTTCTTGCCGAACCCGCTTTGGATGCTTTCCAGTTTCTTCAACACTTTCGCCAGTTGATCCGGCTGGTTGACCTTCCAATCCTTCTGAGGTGCCAGACGAATGCGGGCGCCGTTCGCGCCGCCGCGCATGTCTGATCCACGGAAGGTCGAAGCTGATGCCCAGGCAGTTGAAACCAGCTCGGAGATAGACAAACCAGAATCAAGGATCTTGTCCTTCAGGGTGGCTATATCACTCTCATTGATCAGTTCATGATCGACTGCAGGAATCGGATCCTGCCAAATCAGCTCTTCGCCAGGAACTTCCTGGCCGAGATAGCGAGCACGAGGGCCCATGTCCCGGTGCGTCAACTTGAACCACGCGCGGGCGAAGGCATCTGCGAACTCCTCCGGATTTTTATGGAAGTGCCGCGCAATCGGTTCATAGGTCGGGTCCATCCGCATCGCCATGTCGGCGGTGGTCATCATGATTGGAACCCGCTTTTTCGGATTGTGAGCGGCCGGGGCAAGATTTTTGTCAGTTGCCTCTTTCGGTGTCCATTGCTTTGCTCCAGCCGGGCTTTTTGTAAGTACCCACTCGTTGTCAAAGAGCATGTCCAAATACGTCATGTCCCACTTGGTCGGGGTCGGGTTCCATGCTCCTTCCAAACCGCTGCTAATGGTGTCACCCCCCTTGCCGGTGCCATGACTGCACTTCCAGCCGAGTCCCTGCTCTTCGAGACCAGCGGCCTCGGGTTCAGGACCAACCAGCGCCGGATCGCCGGCACCGTGGCATTTGCCAAAGGTGTGTCCGCCTGCGGTGAGGGCGACTGTCTCCTCGTCGTTCATTGCCATGCGGGCAAACGTCTCCCGAACGTCCCGCCCTGATGCGATCGGATCCGGGTTGCCGTCCGGGCCTTCCGGGTTCACGTAGATCAGACCCATCTGCACGGCCGCCAGAGGGTCTTCGAGATCGCGCTCACCGCTGTAACGGCCCTTGGGCTTGTCACTCGTAGCCAGCCATTCTTCTTCGGCACCCCAGTAAATGTCTTTCTCCGGCTCCCATATATCCTCACGTCCGCCGGCAAAACCGAAGGTCTTGAATCCCATCGATTCCAAAGCGACATTGCCAGTCAGAATCATCAGGTCGGCCCAGGAGATTTTTCGGCCATACTTCTGCTTGATCGGCCAAAGCAGCCTACGTGCCTTGTCGAGGTTGACGTTGTCAGGCCAACTATTGACGGGTGCAAAGCGTTGGTTTGCGGTCCCCGCACCGCCGCGGCCGTCGCCGGTGCGGTAGGTTCCAGCACTGTGCCATGCCATCCGAATAAAAAAAGGTCCGTAGTGACCGTAATCCGCTGGCCACCAGTCCTGCGAATCGGTCATCAGTTTATTGAGATCCTTCTTCACCGCTGCGAGGTCCAGACTCTTGAATTCTTCGCCGTAGTTAAAATCTTCGCCCATCGGATTGGACTTAGGGCAGTGTTGGCGCAGAACATCAAGATTCAACCGGTTCGGCCACCATTCGAGATTCGACCTGCCGCCCACTACGTGTTTGTTGGTCCTTCCCGTTACCGGGCATTTCTTTTCATCACTCATAAAGTTGCCTCCTGTTATTGTATGAGTCTAGTCACTGTGCCGCGATGGATACAGTACAGTGGAGCCCACAATATATTTATGATTAGTACCCTGTAAATTCGTTTCTTGTTTTTTGTCGTGTTGCTATCAACTCCGCAGCTTAAGTCATTCCAAAAACTATTCAGACCGGCACCGATAATCTCAGCAAGCGGCGACAAAGGTGCCGGCTTTGCAAAGCGTAATTACCAGTTCTCGGCCAGGAGCTCAAAATGGGCCTGGGCATGGTCGCAGGCCGGACATTTGTCCGGGGCCTTGTGCCCTTCATGGAGATAGCCGCAATTCTGGCAGCGCCAGGTGACCTTTTCCTCCCGTTGGAAGACGTGTCCGGCATCAATATTGGCCTTTAGGTCCAGATACCGCTTCTCGTGCTGCCTTTCGGCCACGGCAATGGCCTCAAAGATTGTGGCGATTGACTGCAGACCTTCTTCTCTGGCCACCTTGGCAAATCCTGGATACATAATTGTGTATTCATAGTGTTCGCCACCGGCCGCTTCCATGAGATTTTCGGTGGTTGTCCCGATGACACCGGCAGGGAAAGTGCCACTGATCTCGACTTCACCACCCTCCAGCAGCTTGAATAGACGTTTGGCATGTTCTTTTTCCTGGTTGGCTGTCTCTTCAAAGATCTGAGAGATCTGCACATAACCGTCTTTCTTGGCCTGTGCAGAAAAATAAGTGTAACGGTTTCGGGCCTGTGATTCTCCGCAAAAGGCGGTTAAAATGTTTTTTTCGGTCTGGGTTCCTTTCAGAGTGGCCATGGTTTTATTCTCCTTGTGCTGATGGTTAATGAGTGATTCGGTAAGAGAAGCTCTTCCCGAAAGATATGTTCATTCTATTTTGGGTATATATTATTTTCGGTCCTCATTCAAGCGCCTGACTAATAAAACAGTAGTAAAACTATGTATATTGTACTCATAACTAAGTCGTAATTATTACTATTTACGGGCAAAAAAAAGGGTCCGGCTCTACCCTGGATTTTCTCATTTTTTCAGAGACTGACATCTCCGGCAGGTACCGTAGATGGTCACATTCTTGTTTCTAATGGCACCCCATTGGTGGATAGCTTCCGGCAAACTGGCGACATCAAAGGAGCTCCATTGGAAATCCATGATCTCTTTGCAGGTGTCACAGATGAGATGATGATGCTGGGTCATCTGGGCCTCAAAACGGGCCTGACTGCCAACGGTCTCTACTTTTTTTACCAGATGATGCTGCTCAAAGGTGGCCAGGGTGCGATACACCGTATCAAGGGAAAGAGTGGGCATATTCTTCTGTAATCTTTTGTGCAGGATCTCCGCGGAGGGGTGGTCGCTTGCTCCTGCCAGTTCACGATAGATCTCCAGGCGCTGATGGGTCAATTTCAGGTCGGCCGCACGGCATGCCTCCCCAAAGGATTCCATCTGTTGCTGCAATGAGCTGTTGGGAGCTTCACTTCAAACATTGTCACTCTTGATAAGAATTATTCTTATTTGCATAATATGCTTACTGCAAAACTTGTCAATGATTTTTTTTATTTTTTCGCGCCAATCCAGTTTCAATCTGCTTGCCCGATTTTGATATCCACATTTTCTGTAGTATACTTTTTTATAATCCCAAGGATCGTGCTTGCCTTCTCCATTGAATGTATGCTGGTCTTGATATCTGTTCAGTGAAAGAACGAATCGTTCTCTCTTCAGGTCACTGATTGTCTCAGCGGGGTACGGCCATGATAAATAAGATCGTTCACCACTTCATCAGGAAAGATATCTGCTGTTCACTGTCGTGTTGGTCATGGCAGGGCTCACTGTTTTAATTCATCTTGATCTGGACAAGCATGCCTTGCGTTTCCTTGCATGGCTTGTGTTGCAAGGGGCCTGGTGCCGCTGCTTTTTATCCAGATTGACGCTTTGGTTGTCGTTCTGGTTTTGCCGGGAGTCCTTCTCACCTTGGGTGCCGACTTCATGTTTGGCCTTGTTCCTGGCGGCATCTATGTAATTCTGGCCACCACCGTGGGGGGAAACGTTGCTTTCTTGATTGCCCGCCGCTTTTTGGTCACCACAAAAATGGCCGGATATTTCCTCTACAATCCCCGTTTTCAATCAATAGCCAATCTGTCGCTCCGGAGGGGCTGGGGTGTTGTCTTTCTCACTCGTCTCATCCCCTTTTTTCCCTTTAAGCTTTCCAATTATTATTTTGGTCTTGCCGGTTTTTCTCTCCGTGATTTCTGCATAGGTACCTTCTGGGGGGCATTATGCCCATCCTAAGTGTCGCTTCCCGCTGATTTCAATACCACGCCTGGGTCTCCTGTTTGCCGGCTGATGCAGACCCGCCTTGTGGATGCCCAGTCCCAGTTGAAGATGGGCCTCGATAAACGGCCGATGAATACCTTTTGCAGCCGCTATCCGGTAGCCCGTATCGATCACGTCTATCACAGCCTTGGCGTTGAGGTGCTAGATTGTGGGATGCCGGCAAATGAACTGGCTCAGGTTGCCTCTGATCATCTGCCACTGGTGGTTACTTTGCGCCTGCAGGGAGAGGATCATAGAGAGCACTTGCAGAAGATGAGCTGAGCAGGTAAAAAGAGTTGCCGGAAAAATGAATTCGGAGATGAGCAGCTATCCTATGGATTTAATCTAATTTCAAGAAGAAGATGGAAGAGAGCATGCTGACAACAGAAATTCCTTTGCAGGATCGTATTATTGTGGCCCTTGATGTGGAAAAACCCGAGCAGGCCAAAGAACTGGTCAGGCGCTGTGAGTCCCATGTCGGCTTCTACAAGGTCGGGCTGCAGCTCTTTATGGCCAGCTGGTTTGAGGTGGTGGACTGGATCATTGAGCGTGGCCATAAGGTGATGCTCGATCTGAAATTTTTTGATATCCCCGAGACGGTGAAACTGGCCGTGGAGCAGGTCAATAACCGGGGGGTCACCTTTGCCACTATCCATGGCAATGATCCCATTATCCGGGCGGCGGTGGCGGCGCGCGGTGATATGAAGCTGCTGGCGGTGACTGTGCTCACCAGTTTTGGCGAGGAGGATCTGCGGGCCATGGGCATGACCCAGTCGATTGAGGACCTGGTCTATTTTCGGGCCAAACGGGCACTCCATCTTGGCTGTGACGGGGTGGTCTCTTCAGGATTGGAGGCAGGCAGGCTGCGGGATGGCCTGGGTGAAAAACTGCTGATTGTCACCCCTGGTATCAGGCCTGGGGCCAATGTGACGGACGGTGAAGATGACCAGAAAAGGATTGTGACTGCAGGCAGGGCCATTGCTGCGGGGGCCAATCATGTGGTGGTCGGACGGCCGATCACCAAGGCCGACGACCCAATCCGGGTGATTGAGGCCATGCAGCAGGATATAATGCGATTGGGCCGGTGATGCGAAATGGTGGAGACGTCGATTACGCCCTGAATGCTGCCACGGCAAACCAGATGAGCTGCAGGCTGGCCAAGGCATAGATGCCGGCGATCACATCATCCATCATGATGCCGATGCCGCCGTGGATGCGCTCATCAAACCAGGAGCAGGGAAAGGGTTTGATGATATCAAAGACGCGGAAGAGGAGAAAGCCCAGGACCCAGGCCGCCGGATGATCGGGGGCGCAGGCGAGGGTGATGAACATTCCCAGTATCTCATCGATGACAATGGGGCCGGCATCTTCCTGATTCAGCAGCTTTTCGGCAGAGCCGGAGACGAAAAAACCGAGCACAAAGACCAGGACCAGCATGAGCAGGTAGGCCGGCAGGGTCAGGTTGCGCAGAAAAAACCAGGGGATTATGGCAACAAGCGAACCCCAGGTCCCCGGGCACACGGGCAGCCTGCCTGCATAGAGTCCTGTTGCCAGGGCGATAATCACACGATCCATATTCATTCCTTCTCTTCTTTCTTGATTTCTCTTCCCAGATACACTTCCCGGTAGACCTGCTGCAGCGGGATCTTCGCCGATTCGGCAATCTCTCTGCAGGCCTCATATTCCGGATAGATCACTGTTCCGGCCGGGGTCTGCACCTTCTTGGCCACAACCTCTCCCCATGGGGTCTCCACCGTCACCCCTTCACGCTCCAGAGTCAGCCGGGCCTCGGTGCGGAAGCGCAGGCCAATGGCCGTGGTCTCCGAGAGAATGGTCTGTTTCAGCAGCATGCCGTGGGCCGGGTGGCAGATGACCCGCAGCTGTTGTCCTGGCCGCCCCTTTTTCATCAGCATCGGGGTCAGGCTGACATCGAGCGCTCCCTGCCTGAGCAGGAGGTCGCAGAGATAGGGGAATCCTTCGCTGTTCCAGTCGTCCAGGTGGGTCTCGATGATCTCAACGGTCTGAGAACTCTGTCTCTCCTGGCCAATAATCAGGCGCAGCAGGTTGGGCTGACGGTTGTTAAGCGTCTGGCTGCCGGCTCCATAGCCGGTGACGTCGATGGTCATGTCTGGAAGCGGCCCAAAGCACTGAGCGAGGCTCGTAAGCAGGGCGGCCCCGGTTGGGGTTACCAGCTCCTGGGCAAGGTCTACGGCATACACCGGGACTCCTGCCAGCAGTTCACAGACGGCCGGGGCGGGCAGGGGCAGGCGGCCATGGGCGCACTCCACAAAGCCATGGACCCAAGGCAGCGGTGAACTGATCAGGCGTCCTATGCCCAGATGATGCAGGCCGAAGGTGACGCCGACTACATCCAGGATGGTGTCGATGGCCCCCACCTCATGAAAATGGATGGTGTCCACGGGCTGGCCATGCACTTTGGCCTCGGCGCAGGCCAGATTCCGAAACACCGTGCCGGCCCGCTCGATGATGATCGGCGAAAGATCACTGGCCTGCAGGATATCCAGGATGGTGGCCAGGTTGCGAAACTGCTGGTCGGCCCTGGCGCTGATCTCGACCTTTGTGGCCTTGATCCCCGAGGGTCTGGTGGTGGTGACAGAGAAATCGAAGGGGCCAATGTCCAGTTTTGCCAGTTCCTGGCGCAGGAGCCTTTCGTCCAGGCCAGCATCGAGCAGGGCGGCCAGAAACATGTCGCCGCTGATTCCGGAGAAACAGTCGGTGTAGGCAATCTTCAGGGGCTGAGTGGAGGTGGGCATGGCAGAATCAGGGGTATCTTGCCGGCGGCAGAGGGGCCAAAGGAGATTATTCTCGGGTGAGTTGCAGGCCAGGCGCCAAGGGGTGGCCGCACAGGTACGCTTCAACCGTCATCCGTTTTTTCCCCTCCGGTTGGATCTCTTTGATCAGCAGGCAGTCTTGGGCGGTGGCGATGAGCAGCCCCTGGTGGTCGGCCAGGATCAGGGTCCCGGCAGCCTGTCTGCACTCTTTGTGGATAATCTCCGGTGCAAAAAACCGGAAACGCTGCCCGTCCACAAAGCTGTACGCTCCAGGCCAGGGATCAAGGCCGCGGATCAGACAGTGCAGTTCCGCAGCTGGTCGGTTCCAGTCAAGGCGACCGTCTTCCTTGGTTAACGGCGGGGCCTCGGTGGCCAGGCTGTGATCCTGTCTGCTGGAAATGAGTTTGTCCTGCCGCAGCAGGTCGAGGGCCTGGAGCAGGGTGGTGCCACCCAGTTCCGCAAGTTTGTGAAAGAGGCTGCCCGCGGTTTCGTCCTCGGCCACGGGAATTGCTGCCGGCAGCAGTATGTCTCCGGTATCCATGCCCACGTCCATCTGCATGATGGTGACACCGGCCTGGCTGTCGCCCTTGATGACTGCCCACTGGATGGGGGCGGCCCCGCGGTGTCTGGGCAACAGCGAGCCATGGATGTTGATGCATCCCAATCGGGGAAGATCGAGGATGGAAGCAGGCAGCATGCGGCCATAGGCGGCCACGATGATCAGGTCTGGCTGGTAGCTCTTCAGGGTATTTAAAAATTCTTCAGTGCGGATCTTGGTGGGTTGCAGTACCGGGATTCCTGCCTCTGCCGCCGCTACCTTGATCGGAGGGGGGGTAAGTTTTTTGCCGCGGCCCTTGGGGCGGTCAGGCTGGGTGACTACGGCCACCACATGGTCCGGCCCGTTCAGCAGTTTGTGCAGGGCAGGAACGGCAAAGTCCGGGGTTCCCATGAGGATGATGCGGAAGCTGGTGTCTGCCATTCTTTACGTCCTTTCTAAGCCTTCTTTTCGGCCAGCAGCTTCTGGACCTTTTTCTTGTACAGGGTGCGCTTCAAGACGCTCAGATGGTCGAGAAAGAGAATCCCGTGCAGGTGATCAATCTCGTGCTGGAGGACAACGGCAAAACGGTCTTCTGCGGTTATCTCCTTGGGTTCGCCGTCCAGATCCTGAAAGGAAACCGTGACCTTTTTGTAACGTTTGACATTGGCGGTCAGCTCAATGACGCTGAGGCAACCCTCTTCGTCGACCTGACTTCCTTCATGGTCGAGAATCAGGGGATTGATCATGACCATGATCTCCTGCTCCTCCTCAAGCTTGGCCACATCGACGATGACCAACTGGATAGACTTGCCGACCTGGGGCGCGGCCAAGCCAATGCCGGGGGCGTCATACATGGTTTCGGTCATGTCGGCGACCAGCTTTTTGAGTCCTTCGTTAAAAACGGTGATCGGTTTTGCCTTCTGACGGAGGACAGGGTTCGGAAATTCTAAAATTGTACGTATGGTCATGGAAAACAAGGTATGTGTTGAGGATCCAGGGAAACTCCTTCGATAAAGCTGGAAGGATGAGTTTTCTTATTTTTCAATAATAATCAGTAATGTCCGCAACAGCAACAGGCAGTCTGTATATTGCTGTCCTAAGGAGCGGCAACTACCCGGTTACGACCTGATTTCTTTGCCGCATACAGCGCATCGTCGGCCATCTGTAACAAGGCTTCTGCATGTTCTACTTCATCATACATATAAGCGACCCCGAAACTGACTGTGATGTTAAGAGTCTGGCCGTCAAAGGTTACTTCCTTCTGCTCAATGGCCTGGCGCAACCGCTCAGCAAGACTACAGGCTACCTCAAAGTCGGCCTCCGGCAGCAGGCAGCAAAATTCTTCACCGCCGTAACGCGCCAAAAAATCGGTATCCCGCATCATTGATCCCATCAATGATGCGATATGTTTTATCACGACATCACCGCATTGATGGCCATAGGTATCGTTGACATTTTTGAAAAGATCTATGTCGCACATGATCAGGCTAAACGGGCGGTTATAGCGTTTGTGGCGGCTGAATTCCTCCTGGAGCTTGGCATCCAGAAATCGCCGATTGTAGATCCCGGTCAAGCCGTCCTGCATGTTCTTTTCGACAAGCTTCCTTTCGTAGGCGGCAATTTCGGTAACATCCTGCACGGAAAGATAAATATGGCTGACGACGTTACTTTCATCCCGTAATGGTCCCATGGTGCAGCTCTGCTGCATGTGATTGAATTCGGAACCGAAGGTGCTGTCCGGTTTGAAGGGGAACAGATAACGATGCAGTTTCTGGGAGAAAAAAGAAAAGTTGCCGAACTTGAAGACCGATTTGCAGTTGCGGAGGAATTTTGGGTTATCCAAATTGGGGAAACAACTGAAAATCGGAGAGCCTATAATGTCTTCGGCCTTGATGTTGCTGTGCAACTCCATCCAGCGGTTCCAATGTCGTACGTTTAGGTCTTGGTCAAGGACGACAAGGCCGACATTGATCATGTTGAAGACTTGCTCAAAAATCATTCATACTGCTCCATGAATCGATTCAAGGCCTTCTTCAGCCACTGGAAAGATTCGTTGCTGTTTATCAAAAAAAGATAACCGCTGATATTCCGGTCACTAAACTGGAAAACAGTCCGCATGACGGTCGCCAGGCTGTCCGGCTCAAAAATCTCACACGGAATGGCGTTGCGGGGATGATCCTCGATAATGATTCGCGGCGGAGAAAAACTGACCTCGTCATCAAGCAACTCAACCACCTTGCCGACACAGGCGCCGATCAGAATATTAGATACTTCCAGAATAGATTCTTTCTCAAGGGCCGCCATGCTGACGTCCTCGCCATAGTCCTCGACGTTATCGCCGAATAGCTTCAATAATTCCCGGCCGGCACCACTGGGAAAAATCAGCAAAGCCACGCCCTTAAATCTACCCAGGTAACTCTGCTCCACAATACTGATAATATCGTGATCAGATATCTCGGTGGAGATAAATTCCGGCAGATCAACCACCTTCAAGGTACGAACCTCGGGCACATTCAAGACCACATAGGTGTCAATCACCTCGGCCAGATCGGCTGAGGCCCTGCCAAAGGCAATATTCATCAACTCCTGAAGGATGTCTTGTTCCTCTCTGGAAAGCGCCTGCTCAGCTGCAATACTCATAAATTTATCCTTTCTTGTGCCCGGTTCCCTCGACCAGTCGTAACACCTCGGCGACCGCCTCGGGAGAAAGAGGCTTCCGGAGCAAAGTAAAGGCCCCGGAATCCATCACATTACTAATCGTTTTTTTCTGCACATCCGCAGTCTGCACAACGACCACGGCATCTTGGTCTACTTTGAGCATTTCCTTCAGCGCCTGCACGCCATCCATTACCGGCATGGTTAAATCAAGAAAAACCAGATCCGGTTTAACCTCTTTGAATTTTTCCAGACCGGCAAGTCCGTCACCCGCCTCGAATAGCTCAAATTCCCGGTCTTTTGGCAGACATTTTTTGACAATTTTTCTGGAAATCGTCGAGTCGTCAACAATCAGGATTGTATGTATCATTAATCTGCCTCAGTTGATTGTGGATGGTAGCGGGAAAATTCCCTGCCATACTATCACTTTCCACAGGTGTCGGAAGCTTAGCATATTTTTTATGCATGTTGCTTCCTGAATTCCATAATTATTAATATTAATAACAGAAATTCAAATAATTGTCGGTAAAAATAAGTAGTGCTGTACAGTAATGTCCGGATAGAGAAGTGTCGAGTATTTAAGCGATTTTTTTTATGGTTCTTTCATATATTAGTTGAAGAAACGTCTCGGGTTGTGGAGACTGCGTGGTCGCAATATATTATATTAACAAGAGGGAAGAGAGGGGTAAAGACTAATCTGCTAATATTGTAGTTGAGAGAGGGGAAAGAGATGTTCCGGCTACCAACGGTTAAGCCCCCCTAGCTCAATGTGGGGGGCTCTGAAGCCTTTTTTCTGAGGGGTAAGCGTTCTTTAAGGTTTCTCCAAAACATTTAAAGAGAGCGGCCAAAAAAGAGAATGACCGCCACAGTAAAGATGGCGATCATCAATGTTCTCAAGCCGGACCAGAGCCAAAAGGTCTTGCTGATCTTTCCCAGGAAGACTCCCAGGGAAAAAATACATATCAGGGCAACGCCAATGGCATTGATAAAAGGTGGTGAAGGTAAGGACTGAAGCTGTTCTGCAAAAAATAAGGGCAGGAGGATCAGCAGTGATAAGAGCAGGGGCGAGAGTCCATTAACGAGTGCCACCAGCAGTGGCAGGTATCGGCTTGCCTGCCCATAATCACTCTCTGTCAGATCGGCCACCAGGGCCTGTTCTAACTCACGCAGTTCATTCTCGCGCTCTGCTTTCTCGCTCAGGTAGGCACTGCTCAGGCCGCTGATAAAGAGGGCGACAGCCGCGCCCAGGCAGGCACTGATTGCCACCGGCAGTGTTGTCATTCCACTTGCATGAAAACCGGTCACCATGCCCAGCATGGTCAGTGCGCCATCAAAACCGTTGGTGACCAGATAACGCCGGGCAATACTCCAAGCCCGGAGAGAGTGTAACACCAGATGTTTATTTTTATTGAAAATCATATAGAATGGTCCGGCGAGTAAGGATCGGTGGCATACGATACAGCCGAGGGTGTGCCTGTTTATGAGTATATTGCTCTTATTAAACTTGCTCTGCAAGAGCCCTGGAAATTTATGTCGGCTCTGCCCCATACACTTCAACTTCATCGATACTGTGAACCGATCCACCCATTTTCTCGATGATGGCCTTAATATTGTCAAAATGGATATCCGCGCCTTCAATGGTCACCATGGTGCTTTCTGTCTTTTTATCAACCTCGGTAACCGTTAAGATTACATGATAATCTGACCCGATATCTGCCAAGGCAGAGGCAAAGTCCAGAGCATTGGGTTGATGTGGCTTGAGGACATCAAGTACCAGTCTTCGTATTTTTGTCATAAGTTATTCTCGCAAGGAGCTAATCTTGTATATGTGACTGACTTAAATTAATTAAAATAATGTAGGGTCAGCCTCTCTGCCTGTTCATTCTCTTTTGAGAAAAAGGCGGCGGACAGTTTTACTGCTCACCACCTTTTCAGATACTGACGAGATACGTGCATTATTCACTAAGTCCCAAGGCCTTTCGTTTTTCTCTGATTCGATTATCAATGAGCTGGGCAGCCTTGAAGGGGTCTGGTTCAATGCCGAAGCAGGCGCCGAGGAGTTTGTCGAGTCCTTCCAGGGCCAGATTAGTCACCAGCTCGGAGCCGGTAATGTTGGGAGGGTGACCGAGGTGGGTGTAAATGCCGGAGGCTACGCAATAGGTGCCAATGGCGGCGGCTTTCTCCGAATACCATTCCGGCGATGAACCGGCCAGTGGCAGGTCGGAAATATCTGTACCAAGTTCATTGGCAAGGAGCGCTGCCAGTTGCAGGATGCGCGCATTATCAACACAACTTCCCATATGGAGGACCGGTGGAATTCCTAAAGCACCACAGATCTTCTTGAGGCCCGGCCCCGCCATCTCAATGGCCTCCGGCACTAGAAGTCCCGCCTTGCCTGTTGCGGTGGTAACGCAACCGGTCACCAGTACCAGAATATCTTTTTTGATCAGTTCCTTGGCCAGATTGACATTGCAGTGATCCTGCTGGTATTTGGGATTGTTGCAGCCGACAATGGCCACCGCCCCCCGGACTTTTCCTGCCTTGATCGCCTCAATGAGCGGGGTCAGAGTACCGCCCATTGCGGCCAGGAGGGATTCGTTGGAAAAACCGGTAACCATCTCAATCGGCCCCTGGGGGATCTCAACCCGATTGCTATTGCGCAAAGGGAAGCGTTCAATGGCCATGCGCACAACCTTATGTGCCTGTGCCTGCCCGTTATGCATCTCAAATTTTACATGCTCGGCCCCTGTAAACTTTGCCTTGTCGGCGGTGGTGACCATCTTGGTGTGGTAACAGTTGCCAACCGTTACCATGCTCGGCATGATGCACTGATAATCAACGACGATGAGCTCGACGGCCCCGGTGACGATGGCCAGTTCGGTCATCAGGTGGTTCCCGGCCATGGGAATGCCCCGGCGCATCATCAGCTCATTGCCTGTACAGCAAAGCCCTGCCAGGTTGATGCCGGCAGCTCCTTTCTCCCTGGCCAAGGCAATGAGTTCCGGGTCGTTGACTGCCTCGACAATTTTCTCGGAGACAATGGGGTTATGGCCATGTACCAGGATATTGACCTGATCCTCTTTGATAACGCCGAGGTTCACCATGGTTTTTCTGGGGCTGGGTGTACCGAAGAGAATATCGGAAATCTCGGTGGCGATCATCGAACCGGCCCAGCCATCGGCCAGACAGGTGCGGGCGCTGTGCAGCATGGTGTTGGCGGCATCGTTATCACAACCCATATGGGTGCGGTGCATCATTTCGGCAATCTCACGATCAACGCCGCGGGGGGTAATGCCCAGGTCCCGCCAGATCTGCTTCCGTTTTTCAGGAACCCGGCAGGAAAAAGAAAGCTCCTCCAGCAGACTGCCGTAATTGGCGTAGAATACAGTGCATAGATCCTTGGCAACGTCAAGGATCGGACGCCCCTCGGTGGCAATCCCCAGCTCACCCGCAATGCGAAGCAGCTTGGCCTCATCCTTGATGGTATAATCTTTGGTCAATCCGTGGGCCACGGCATGCAGGGCTTCAATACAGTCACGGCCATGGTCGGAGTGGCCGGCAGAGCCTCCGGCCACAAAGCGACCAAAATTACGGGCAACGATGACATCGGCATCGGCACCGCAGACACCGAGTGGGGCCTTCTTGCTGATTCGACAAGGTCCCATGGTGCAGTTTCGGCAGGAAAGCCCGCTTTCGCAGAATGTACAGTGAGGTGTCTGGTGTTCCAGGCGGTCCCAGGCAGTTTCAACCCCGTCTCGTTCCGCCTTGCGCAGCATCTGCCGGGCATCATCCCAGATCGATCTCTCTTCAATGGTTTTTTTGACGACTGCCATTTCCTTCTCCTTTTGTTGTGGTGAGTAATTTCGAATAGTAAGGTTACTTCGCTGAGGACTTTAAGGAACTAGCAGGACCAACACCGCCGCCCTTTCCGGTGTCACGTGAACTATCTGGTTCGGCGATACGAGTCTTTGCACTTAATTCCTCTGTCGTTTGTTCAAGGAGCTTCAGGCGCTCCCGGCCTTCCGCGATTTCATCTTTGATGCGTTTCTTCTCTTCTTCTGGAGCCTCCTTAAGGGCTGTCTCCAGTTCCTGCATGTCGTTTATCAACTTCTGTTTCTCATTTTCACTCTGTTCTGCCTGTTCTGCCTTGTCAAAGACAATATCCTCTGCTATTACCGGCCGGCTGGACAAATCCTTCTGGACGCTGGTGGGGATGATTTTTGCCGCATCGTTCACCGGGCGTTGATTCATATAGGTGGGTGACATGATTTCGATGCCCTGGTCGTGCAGGATGTCCAGGACGCTGCGGCAAAGATTTGAGCGGGCGGTAATGAGCCATTTTATTTCAGGCAGAAATCCGGAGATGCGGTAGGTGATGGCATAATTGCCAAGCTCCAGGATATGAACAAAGGGCTCTTCAAGCCCGCTTTCTTTCGCTGCCTGGAGAAGAAGGGGCTCAACGTGCGCATGATGCACGTCGTAGCCCAGAGAGAGCGTGGTTGCAATGATGGTTCCCGAGCTGCGAATGGTGGTGACCGGATGGCTGGCCAGGTAGGTATTGGGGATGGCGATGAGCTCCCGACTCTCAGATTGAATTTCTGTTTCAAACAATCCTCGTTCTGAAACACGGCCGAAATGGTCGCCAACGCGGATAAAATCGCCGGTTCGAAACGGTTTGGTCACACGAAGGAGAATCCCGGCCATGAGATTGGCCACAACGTTTGTTGACGAGAAGGCGAGGATCCCTGAGATCAAGAGCCCGATGATGCCCAGCAGGCGGTTCCGGGTTCCCTCGCTTACGGGCAGGACAAGGACAAGTGCCACAAGGGTGACCAGCGTCAAGCCGAGCATGGCGATCTGGCGTGGCCACATGCGCTCGTTACCGAGCTCCTCATGTCTCCTGATAAGTATCCAGTGCGCAGCCAGGAGAGTAGAGCTTATGGCAATGATCATGGAGAGCAGGGGGAGATAAGGAAGCGTGAGCCCTACTATGCTGTTCCAGATGCCCATGGCTGAGACCCTTCCATTAAATTTTCCCCTGCACTTAAACGAGATGCGAGTTGACGAAATCCCAATTGATAAGATGGTTAATGAAGGCATCCAGATAGCTGCCGCGCCCGTTCTGGTAGTCCAGGTAATAGGCATGCTCCCAGACGTCCACCGTCAATAAGGGTTGCAGGCCGTGGGCTATGGGGGTGTCAGCATTGGAGGTTTTCATGATCTCCAGCCTCTTATCCTTGACGACCAGCCATGCCCAGCCGCTGCCGAACTGAGTAAGGCCTGCATTCTTCAACTGTTCAACGAAGTTGTCATAGCCTTTGAAGTCGGCATTGATCTTCTCGGCAATGGCACCGGTGGGTAATCCCCCGCCATTGGGCATCATGGATTGCCAGTAAAAGGTATGGTTCCAAGCTTGCGCCGCGTTGTTGAAGATTCCGGCTTTGAGGCTATCGTTTGCTGTTTTTTTGATGATCTCCTCGATAGTCGCCTTTGCCAGATCTGTCCCTTCGATCAGCTTGTTGAGGTTGCTCACATAGGCACTGTGATGTTTTCCATGATGAAAATCCAAGGTCTTGGCGCTGATATGTGGAGCCAGTGCATCTTTTGCGTACGGAAGGTCAATCAGGTGGATTGTCATGTTGTTCTCCTTTTTGATGATGGTTGGTGTTTTTGTGCCGAACATGCAAGAGAAAGGCTGCCTTTAACACTTCTTTATTTTTTTATATCATATTTGATAGGACTGTGTCCATGTCGGCCAATATTGAGAGAAGGATAAAATTTTTGTCAGGAAGGATGAAGGAGGGAGACAAAAAAATAAGTCTGTCCTTTTACGCACGCACTCTGTATGCTTCACCCCTTTTATTTATCATCCTCAACAAAATAAGGAATTTTCATGGCATCAGACCATTTTATGGTCTCGGACTTCAAAGGCAGTATCCAAAGTGATATTTTTTCAGGAATTACCGTTGCTCTTGCTTTAGTCCCTGAAGCGGTGGCATTCGCCTTCGTCGCCGGTGTTTCTCCCGTTGTCGGTCTGTATGGTGCCTTCATGATGTGTCTTATCACCGCCATTGGCGGCGGAAGACCCGGCATGATTTCAGGTGCCACCGGCGCCATGGCTGTGGTGATGGTGAGCCTGGTTCTGGAAGGAAACGCCATCGGTGGATCAGATTCCCATGCCGGTGTTCAGTATTTATTTTTCACCCTTCTTCTGGTGGGAATCTTTCAAAGTCTGGCCGGGATCTTTCGCTTAGGAAAGTTTATTCGCATGGTGCCTCGGTCGGTCATGATGGGATTCGTCAACGGCCTGGCCATTGTCATCTTTTTATCTCAGCTGAACATGTTCCAGACAGGAGGGACCTGGGTGCAAGGGCAAGCCCTTTGGACCATGACCGGCCTCGTCGCCTTGACCATGGGCCTGCTTTTCCTCATCCCGCTGATCCATAAAAAAGCCCCGGCCGCTCTTATCTCCATCATTGCGGTCTCTCTCCTGGTTCTTTTTGCCAGGATTGATACCGAAACTGTTCTCTCCTTTATTCAGGCTAAGGGCGGTAGCGGAATTCAGGCCGGCCTTCCCTCATTTGCCTTCCCCAAAGTTCCCCTCAGCTGGGAAACACTCGTCTTTGTCACTCCCTACGCCCTTA
Source organism: Desulfocapsa sp. (assembly GCA_013792135.1). Lineage (GTDB taxonomy): Bacteria > Desulfobacterota > Desulfobulbia > Desulfobulbales > Desulfocapsaceae > UBA2270. The sequence goes on from VMSP01000125.1 coordinate 22,107, forward strand.
TTCTAGCGGCCATTGGACTCATTGAATCTCTGATGACCTTGACCCTCATTGATGAACTGACCCTCACCCATGGCCATGGAAACCGGGAATGTGTCGCTCAGGGCGTGGCCAACTTTATCAACGGCCTTTTTGGCGGCATGGGCGGATGTGCCATGATCGGCCAGAGTATTATCAATATCACCTCGGGAGGACGCGGCCGTCTCTCCGGAATCGTGGCCGCTGTCGCTCTGTTATTCTTTATTCTCTTCACCTCCCATTATATCGAAACAATCCCCATTGCCGCTCTGGTGGGTGTCATGTTCATTGTCGTCATAAAAACCTTTGCCTGGAGTACCTTTAATATCTTGAATAAGGCTCCCAAATGGGATGTGGCGGTGATCCTGCTGGTGACCGTTCTCACGGTTATGTATGATCTGGCCATCGCCGTGCTCTGCGGAGTCGTTGTCTCCGCCATGATCTTCGCCTGGCAGAATGCCCTGCGTATTCGTGCCCGGAAGACAGTGGACGAACGTGGCATTAAACACTATCAGATCTACGGCCCCCTGTTTTTTGCCTCGACAACTCTCTTTTTGACCAAATTTGACGTGGAAAATGACCCGCAAGAAGTCATTATTGATTTTGAAGAGTCGCGGATCATGGATCAATCGGCCATTGAAACCATTAATAATCTTGCCGAATCTTATCTCCGCTTGGGGAAACATGTGCACCTTCGCCATCTCAGTCAGGACTGCATCCGTCTGATCAAAAAGGCGGAAGAGATCTGTGATGTCAATGTCCTGGAAGACCCGGACTATTTTGTCAGCATTGATAATTACCGCAAATACCGGGAGAGTGAGAGTCTGTAGCCTTTGCCATTTGTGTTCTCTGTCCCTACCTCGATGTCAGGCAGTTTGCAGGCAGGAGAACACGGAGGCGGGAGAGATTAGTCCTGCACTTCGGCCTGGCGAAGTTGAGAGGCCGCCGCTTCCGGGCTGATGGTATTGATAAAAAGACCGGAGCCCAGTTAGAAGCCGGAAGGTACGCTGGTTCGCGGACAGCTTTCAATGTGCCAGTGAAAGCTGTGGGCAAAGTCACTGCTGTTTTCCATATGGGGCACGGTGTGGATAAAGTAATTGTATTGGACTTCTCCGACAACTGCCTTCAGGCGAGTCATGGTGCGGCGGAGAACCCAGGCCAGGTCGTCAAGCTCTTCACTGGTGACCTGGAGAAAATTGCTTTGGTGTTCTATCGGCAGAATATGAACCTCCCATTCGTAGCGACTGGCAAAGGGTTTTATTGCCACAAAATTTCTGCCCCGTTCAACAACATATTTTCCGGTTACATAATTTTGACGCGTTTCCCCGGAGCTGCGGTCATAGGCGGTTGTTTTAAGGGACATCGCCTCATCAATCAAGGTGCAGAAGATACAGCTTCCGTTTTTCTTATAAAAATCTTGACTGTATTCCACCTCATCATGAACATTATGCGGCACAATGGGCATGGCAATGAGCTGGCTGTGGGTATGGGGCATACTGCCGCCGGCAACCTTGCCAAAATTCTTAAAAATCAGCACGTATCTGATTCGATGATCGGTGTTGTATAAAAAACGCATGCGTTCCCGATAAAAAGCAAAGAGCAGGACCAGGTGTTGCTCGCTCATCTGATCGAGGGCAATACCGTGGTTGGGGTGGTCGATGATGACCTCATGGTGGCCGTATCCTTCGACCGCCTGTTGTATCCCTTGCGTTACTTCCGGGGGAAGAGGCACGTCGCTGAGGATTGGATACGGATTTTCAACTGCCCTGATCTCCCATTTTCCAGTGACAGGTATCTGAAAGGCTGCCGGCGGCCTAAGGTGTTCGTTGCCGCGACAGAAAGGACAGGATGCCACGTAGTCACGAACATCTCGTGTAGGAGGCAGTTCTTCTTTGTGCGGCCGGTTTCCGCGTGCTGTAGAAATCAGCACGGACTGGGTGGGTACGATGGGATCGATGCGGATTTCCCGAATATTTTCATGGTCCATGGCCTGTGTCCTGCGATGGTGTTCCCGCAATTTTACGGGCTTGAGTGATTCGTGAAGCTTTTTATTATCCCTTTAACGGTGTGCAGGATTACACCTTCTTCACGGAGATCTCCTGGTGAAACTCGCCCTCCACCTCTTTGATTACCGCCTGGCCGGCAATAACTCTTTTGCCGTCAAAGGTCAGGCTGGGACTGCCGTAAAGCTCCCAGCCGTTGTTCAATCTTTCCGCAACTCTTTTGCAGAAGGCCTCATCATCCGGGCCGGTGAGAAATGAGTACAGTTTCATAAGAGGGTTCTCCTTAATTTTTTTTTGATGAGCACAGAGCTGGAGATGGGCATCGGCCTTGAGCAGCGTCATGATCTTGGCCTTGCCTGTCTTTCCTTTATGCTCTCTGCCAAGGATTTCGTTCTTGTTCTCAGCTTTGAGGCTCTCTATTCAGAATTTCCATTGTCTGCTGGTCTGGCTGGCCCTTAAAATACCTTGTAAGCACTTGTACAAAGACTGACTCTGTTTCGGCAATAGCTGCAAATAGCGTCATGCATGATCTCAGCTTCCACTCATCTGGATACCCAAATATTTCAGATGCCGATTTCCCGTGGATATTCAAAAGAGTTTCAGAGCATTGCAGGAGTCTCTGCCCTAAAACAGGATGGTTCAGGTATGCTGCCGCTTCTTCCAAGCTCTTTATGGCATAGTGCTTTGCAATTGAACTCCTTCCAAGCCCGTCAATCTGTGGAAATATAAACCACATCCAGTGACTCTTCTTGTGGCCTCTTTGTAACTCTTCAAGAACCTGGGTGTAGATCTCTTCCTGTGCTCTGGTGAAACGAGCCAGGTCAAAGGAATTAGAGGCATTGGGGAGGTCGTTTGTCGGTGTCATGCCGCCATGGGGCAAACCTTTATCTATGTCCATATTTTCTTTGTGGAAGGAATCAATGATGTGTTGCATCTGGATATTGCATGCGTAACAGGATGACAATGGATTTGATTCCAGTTTGTCTTGTGATCCGCTCTTTTTCCCTCTGGAGAAACAGTAAAAAGGGGCGCATGCATAAGATCATATGTTCCCATGGTCAATCCTTTTCGTGATAACTATCAAAACTCAGCCCTTCGCGCTGCAGCCACTCTGGCGGGATATCGTCCGGTCGATACGATACACCTGTTTTTTCATCCACCAGCGGTACATTGAGGCGAAGAGCTGTTTGGGCGGCGACGTAGCGTGCCCAAACACGAAATACGGAAAAGTTGGGGGGCCTGCTCATGAGGAATTTCCCGCTGCTCACGCGCTCCAGATATTCTGGTGACCAGCCGAGCAGATAATCCAAGAAAGCAGTTTTGGACATAAGCCAGACAGGGTAAACCGGTCGAAGCGTTACTCCGCCTCCACGTGGGCTTGTTACCGGCAACTGGCGGCGCGCAATGACTATCCGATCCAACCCAAGCAGATTCCTGTACCTTTGCGTCCCGATCCTGAGACTGAAAAACTGCCAACCAGAGTACACGGCTGGCTCCTCTGATTCTATGCGCGTCACGTAGTCCAGGCCCGCAAATCCGAGTCCTGTGCAAACTGGCAAGAAAACAACCAGACAAGTAGCCCATGTCCAAGCCGTCCCGTTCATACTGAAGGTGTTGAAAATTGCCAGACCGATGGCAATCAGTCCGCATCCCAAGAGTATACGTTTGCCCTTGAGCGGCGTGCGCAGGATTAAACTTGTCTGTTGTGAGTCAGTGAATGTCATTGCTCATTTCAGATGGATCAGGCCAAGAAGAGGTGGAGCAGGAAGCTGAGTTACAGATCATCGAACGGGACTTTTATGGAACGCTTCACCGGGCCCACTTGTCAGCCTTTTTTGAATACTTTGTAAATTGCTGAAAAATCTTCTTGTTCTATGCCCTCTGCAAAGGTCCTGGCGTAAAGCTCTTTGATGACTGCCCCGGTGAAAAGTGTTTTTTTCTGTTCATAGGCCAAGTCCTGAAGGCAATGGAGATCCTTGTAAATTAAGGCGCTTGAAAAGTGGGTTGAGAAATCTTCTGTGAGTAATTTGTTCTTCTTGGCATTGAGTACCATTGAGTTGCCGCCACCCACAGATAAAATTTCCAGGATTTCTTCCTTGTTAATGCCAATGGACTCCCCGAGTGACAGGGTCTCGGCGATGGTGGCCATGAAACTCCCTAAGGCGAGATTGTTGATGAGTTTCATCTTGGTAGCAAGCCCTGGTTCTTGAAGATAGAAAAGATTTTTGCCAATGTCTTCCAAAACCGCTTTGACTTTTTTGTACCCTGTTTCATTGCCGCTGATCAGAACGGTGAGAGCACCTTGCGAGGCTGGAATGACACTGCCCAGTACAGGTGCTTCCAGATAAACAGCACCGGACTTTTCGCAAAGTTCATGAAAGAGTGGCACTTCTTTAAAATGGTTTGTGGAGAGATCGACAATGATTTTTCCGGAGATATCGCCTGATAACAGTCCTTCCTCCTGGCTCAGGATGGAATGGACGGCATTACTGTCAAACATGCATACAAAAACAATTTCTGCTTTATTTATTAATGAGCGTGGAGATGATGCCACTTCGGCCTTCATGCCATCTGTTTTGGAAGGTGTCCGGTTCCAGACAGTGAGCGTATGGCCACAGTCTAAGAGTCTTCCGGCAATGGCTTTGCCAAGGTGTCCAAGTCCAACAAATCCTAAATGCATAGTATTTCCCTCGCTTATTATTTTTTGAGAGGCAGGCCATAGAGTCAGCCGCACCTTTACTCGTTTCAGGGTGATTTTTACGGAGCGAATTCTGGCGCGGTATTGAGTTTAATTTTATGTTAAAAAATAGAGAAAGTCAAAATGACCTTATGGAAAAATTCTGCGCGGATTCTCTTGATACTCAAGAGAATGAGTCATTACCCATCAATTGGTGCTGACGGGGTTTCCAGTGTGAGCTGATAGAACGCGAGATCCAGCCAGCGACCGAATTTGAACCCAGCCTGCTTGATGGTGCCGGCGTGCACGAATCCGAGCTTACGGTGCAGGCTGATGCTGCTTTTATTGGCGGCATCCACGCCGCCAATGAGAACGTGACGTTCCTGCGCTTTGGCAACGGCGATGAGTTCTTGCATGAGCTTCAAGCCTAGCCCTTGTCCTCGATGATCTCGATGGACATACACTGAATGCTCGACGGTGTACTTAAATGCTGGCCAGCCTCGGAAGGTGCCGTAACATGCAAATCCGAGCAGCTGAGACTCCTCAGATTCAAGGCCGATGACGGGAAATCCACCCGCCTTCTTTGACCTGAACCAGCCTTCCATGGAAGACAGCGGACGTGGGGTGTAATCGTAAATTGCCGTGGAGGTTTCGATGGCCTCATTGAGGATGCCAAGTATTGATTCGGCATGCCTTTTATGCGTGCAGTCAGTTATGTGCATTTCACTCCTTCCAGAGAAATTTGACTCTTTGCTGTAGTTTATGGTGTTTATGGCCCCGGCCCTGAGGGTGAGATGAAGAAGACGATTATTGGGGACAGTTAGGGGGTAAGGCTATTAACTGCTCGTTCCTTATTCTCTATATGTTCAGAGAGCATACAACAGACCGGCTAAATCGAACCAGTGGGCCTTCTGACGTTTTGTAACCTACTAGTCGAGCCAACTCAACCATCTCGGAAAAGCGAGAGGCAGAAACGTGTCCTTTTGGCTCGGCAATTAGGAGCTGACCGTGCGGTTTGATGAACGATTGAATTTCAATGAGTAAGCCTTTAGGGTCTATCACTTCATGTATCACCCAGAAAGCTAGGACAAAATCTACTGGGACCGTCACGCCAAGCTGGTCTGGCTTGCAGATACGGAAGTCGATACGATTTACTAAACCTTGACATTCAGCGCGCCGTCGGGCGCGCTGGATCATCTGTGACTGCACGTCCAGCGCAATTACTTTTCCACCAGGACCGACAATTCTGGCAAGAGCGATGCTGAAGTAACCTAGTCCACAGCCAATATCAATGGCTGTTTGCCCGGGTCCAACAAAGCTGCCAAGAATTGCCTGGGGATCGTGAACAAGCCGCCTGAGTGGATTGTCGAAGGTGTAACCGAACCACCAAGGGCAGGTATGGGGACCCAAGAAAAGAATTCGGCGTAGGAGGCTTTTCCACCTAGGGTGCTCATTGTGAATCTTGCTCACACATGACCCTCTAACGTTAAGCTCACCAGACCGCCACGAACTATTGTGGGAATGAACTGCGCCCCTTCTAGTCTGGTGGATGTGCTGATTGGGTGCTTTTTCATGGATGACAACTTTCCAAAAAAGCTACCCCTTTGGGAAATTGGCAATATTTGGTTTAATGGACTTGCCAAGCCAATCAATGCATTTTCCAATGTGACGCATGTTAGCTAAGCCTTCTTTATCTTCAATCACCTCTCCCTTGTTTAGGCCATAGCCCATATTCCAGTAGGTTGAGCCAGGAAGGATCATCCTTGACATCTGGAACATATGGTTAATGGTGTCATATACATGGGTGGCTCCGCCCCTTCTAACGGCCACAACGGCTGCCCCTATTTTTCCAGAAAAAGCATGATTGTTAGCATAAGCTACATAACCTGCCCTTTCAATCAATGCCTTTAAGTCTGCAGATACAGCTGCAAAATAGGTTGGGGAGCCCAGAATCATAGCATCAGCCTTTAGCATTTTTGAAAATATGTCGTTAAATTTATCCTTTTTTACAGCACATTCATAATCTTTATTTTCAAAGCACTTATCACAAGCAATACAGCCGCGAATTGCTGTTCCTCCAACCTTAACAAGCTCAGTTTCCCAGCCGGCGTCATGTAGTTCGCTGAGGACTTCTTTCAGGAGTAATTCGGTATTTCCGCCTTTTCGTGGACTTCCGTTTATGGCTATTGCGTACATAGTGATCTCCTTTTTTTACTTTTTTAAAACCCAACGTTAAGCTCACCAGACCGCTGTCGTTTGCGGTTCTGGTGTAGCGATTTGTTCGGAGATTGTTGCCGTTTTGTTTATTCTATTCTGCCATAATAATTTGGTAGCGTTGTCAATAGGAGACCTGAGGAAAAGCCCTCCCGATTACATTTCTATGCGTCAAAGCCGTTGTAGTAATAAGCCAGTCGAACCTTGGTGACATTAAGGGCGCCGCTCGGGCTCCACTTGCTCACATTTG